>JBLMWX010000169.1:0-24897 GCA_050257455.1 Gemmatimonadota bacterium
GCGCACGCTCGAGGAGACGCTCGACCTGGGGTGGGAGCTTCTGAGCCTCCTGCCGAGGGAGAGGCTGACGCGGATCCCGGAGGAGCACGTGCGCCGGCGGTATCGGGGCTGACCGCGGGGATCCGCGGGGCGGGCACGGAGGAGAACCGGTGGCGGACGAGCGGTTGGGAGCGACACGGACCGAGCTCCTTCTCCTCAAGGGGCTGGAGGAGGCCGCGCGGGAGGGACTCTCCCTCCTCAAGGGGAAGCGGGAGGCGCTCGTCGCCGATCTTTTTGCCGTGGTGGACGAGGCGGTGTCCGCCCGCGACCGGTATGCCGGCGCGCTCCTTTCGGCGGAGGACGCCCTCGCCGTCTCCCTCGGGCTCGACGGGTGCGCCGGCGTCGAGTCCGCGGCCTTCGCCGCGCGGCGCGACATCCCCGTGCGCCTCGTCGAGAAGAACCTCTGGGGCGTCCGGTTCCCCGTGATCGAGGCGCGGGGAGTCGTCAGGGCCTCCGACGCCCGGGGCTACGCGTACCCGGCCGTGTCGAGCGCCACCAACGCGGCCGCCCGCGGGTTCGAGAAGGCGCTCGAGGCGGCGATCGGGATCGTCCAGTACGAGGGGAGGCTCCGGAGAATGGGGGCGGAGGTCCGCAAGGCGACGCGGCGGATCAACGTGCTCACCGAGACGATCCTCCCGCGCCTCCGGTCCCGGATGCGCGCCGTCCGCCTCGCTCTCGAGGAACGGGAGCGGGAGGACGTCTTCCGGATGAAGCGGTTCAAGAAGGCGTCGGCTCACCGGCGAAAAGTTCAGGAACGTCCCTGAACGTCTTCCGCGAGCGCCGCGCGAAGGAAGGCGGCCGCCCGGCCGTAGATGCCCGGGCGCTTGCTCTCGCGGGGCCCCGCCACGTTCAACACGGCGATCCCGTGCTCGGCGATCCACCGCCCGACGGCGCCCGGCTCGGCGTCCTCCCCGAGGTCGAGGACCAGGCACGGCTTCCCGTGCCTTCGCGCGAAACGGATCGTGACCGCCGTCCCGCCTGACGGCTCTCCCTCGGTGAGCACGAGGGTCCCGTCGGCGTCCCGCACGTTCCACTCGGTGCGTTGGGCGGTGTCGGGCGAAGGCGTCTCCCTGAGCGGGTAAGTGTCGGCGATCGGCCCGTCCTCCGCGGCGCGCCCCCTCGGGCACCAGCCGCCGCGGGGCAGAGAGAACTCGGCGGCGACGTCGAGGGCGGCGCGGTCCACGCCCGACTGCCCGCCGGACACGATCTTGTCCGGCCTCGTCCGCATCCCGGATATGGGGATCGCCCCCTTTCGCGCGGCGCTCGGGACGCGCCGCTACCGGAACGATATCCGCGGGGAGGCCGCGGCGCAACCCGTCCGCCGCGGCTCCGGAAATCCTCGCCCGGGGGAGGCGCCCGTCCCGGTATACAATGGGCGCCATGTTCGACGTCGTCGGGATCGGCCTCAACGCGATCGATTACCTGGTCTCGCTGCCCCGCTATCCCGTTCCGGGGGAGAAGCTGCGGATGACCGGCTTCTCGCGGCAGGGGGGCGGGCAGGTCGCGACCGCCCTCGTCGCCCTGTCGCGATGGGGGCTCGCGACGCAATACGTGGGCAACGTGGGGGACGACGAACACGGACGGCTCTCCCTGGCCCTCCTGAGGGACGAGGGGATCGACCTGTCCCGCGCCCGGATCGTCGCCGGCGCGTCGTCCCAGTTCGCGGTCATCCTCGTCGAGGAGGGTTCCGGCGAGCGGACGATCCTGTGGGATCGCGACGCGCGGATCGCGATCCGCCCCGCGGACCTCCCCCTCGCGGAGATACGCCGGGCCCGGGCCCTGCTCCTGGACGGCCACGATGTCCCCGCCGCGACCGCGGCGGCCTCGGCGGCGCGCGGCGCCCGGGTGCCGGTGGTCCTCGACGCGGAGAAGATCCAGGACGGGACGTTCGACCTCCTGTCCCTGTGCGACCACGTCGTGGCGTCGCGCGCGTTCGCGGAGGCGCTCCATCCCGGGTCCGGCCCGGCCGCCGCGGCCCGGCTCATCCGCGACCGCTTCGCCTCGCGCACGGCGACGGTCACGGACGGCGAGAAGGGCGCGGCGGGCTTCGATGGCCGGGAGCTCGTGCAGGTGCCGGCGATCCGGGTCGCGGCGGCCGACTCGACGGGGGCCGGCGACATCTTCCACGCGGGTTTCCTGTACGCGCTCCTCGCGGGGATGACGTTCCGCGAGATCCTCGGGTTCGCGAACGCGGCGGCCGGGCTGTCGTGCCGGAAGGTCGGCGGCCGCGCCGCGATCCCCGCGCTCGCCGAGGTCGCGGAGGCGACGGGATCCCGCTGACGGCGCGGGCCCGGGCGGGTCACGGCGTCGCGTACCAGTCCGCCCGCGTGAGCGGGAGGCCGCTTCGGCCCCCGTCGGGCTTGCACAGGAGCGCCTGGAAGACGCTCGTTCGCCCGATCCGGAAGCCGTAAGCCGACCCCGTCAGGTAGAGCCGCCAGGTGCGGTAGACGGTCTCGCCCGCCGCGAGGCGCGCCCGATCGCGGTTCGCCGCGAGGCGCGCCGCCCAGTGCCGCAGCGTCAGGACGTAATGCTCCCGCAGGCTCTCCGCGTCGCGGACCTCGAAGCCGACAGATTCGGCGGCGGCGAGCGTCGCGCTCACGGGCAGGAGCTCGCCGTCCGGGAACACGTGGCGGTCCACGAAGGAGGGGCCGCGGCGCGGCGGGACCGCGAGACTCGAGGCGATCGCGTGGTTCAGGAAGACGCCGCCCGGCCGCAGGAGGCGCCACGCCCGGCCGAAATACTCGGGGAGCCGCGCGGCGCCCACGTGCTCGAACATCCCGACGCTCGCCAGCTTGTCGAAGCCGCCCGGCTCCTCCATCTCCCGGTAGTCCCGCACCTCGGCGCGGCACCGGTCGGACAGTCCCGCCGCGCGGATGCGGGCGTTGGCGAAGTCGGCCTGCGGCCGGCTGAGCGTGATGCCGACCGCGCGGACCCCGTACCGGCTCGCGGCGTGGAGGATGAGGCCGCCCCAACCGCACCCGATGTCCAGGAAACGCTCTCCCGGGGCGAGGCGCAGCTTCCGGCAGACGATGTCCAGCTTGCGCTCCTGGGCGGTCTCCAGGTCGTCGTCCGGCGCTTCGAAACAGCCCGTCGAGTAGACCATCCGGCCGTCGAGCCACAGCGCGTAGAAGGCGTTGGAGACATCGTAGTGCGAGGTCACCGCCAGACGGTCCCTTTCGGGCGAGTGGAGCCGGCCCTCGAGCTTCGGCGCGGCGCGGTCCCCCGACGGCGCGCGCCCCGGAGGCGGCAGGGCCAGGAGCAGCCGCGCGAGGGCCAGCCGCTCCGTCAGGCGCGGGCGGAAGGCGGTGAGGTGGTCCGCGAGCGCGAAGGCGCTCTCGAAGTCTCCCTCGACGTCGAAGTCGCCGCGGACGTACGCCTCGCCCAGCGCGAGCTCGGTCGGCGGCCAGAACATCCGGCGCAGCGCGTCCGGGCGATGGACGGCCAGGACGAAGGCGGGCCCGCGTCCCGGCTCGGGGGACCAGGTCGTTCCGTCCCAGAGCCGGACGGCGAAGTCGCGGGGCTCGCAGTCGCGGAAGAGCGCCTGGAGGAAGGCCAGGCCCGCTTCGGTCATGCGATGGGGGAGGGCTTTCGCGGGAAACGCCGCCATGACGACCTCCTTGCGGCAAGGGGGGAACCGCGGTTCGGAAAGCTATATGATATGACAGCTTCCGATCGACATCCAGATGGAGGGCCTGCCCGTGGACGACGTCCGGAACATCATCGAGGCGTACGGTCTCGAGCCGCACCCCGAGGGGGGCTGGTTCCGGGAGTTTCACCGGTCCCCCCGATGCGTGGACGCCCTCCCCGGGATCCCCGGGAGCCGGCCGGCGGTCACGGCCATCTACTACCTCCTGACGCGGGAGACCTTCTCGGCGTTTCACCGGCTCCGGAGCGAGGAGATCTGGATCCACCTCGCCGGCGCGCCGCTGTCCCTGGCGATTCTCGGGGAGGAGCCGCGGCGCCTGCGCCTCGCCGGCGCGGCGGACGGGGGCCCGCCGGCCCAGGTCGTTCCCGCGGGGGCGTTCCAGGGGGCCAGGACGGACGGCGCGTACACCCTCGTCTCGTGCGTGGTGGCCCCGGGATTCGACGACGCCGACTTCGAGATCCCGTCGCGCGACACGCTTCTGGGGGAGTTCCCGGCGCACGCGGAGCTGATCCGGACGCTGACGCGGTGACCGGCCCCTCGCGGAGTTTGCATTTTTTCGCCTCCGCCGGGAAAATAGGGAGGTTTGGCCCGGGTCGCCGGGACGTTTCTCCCCGGGGATGCGCCCCCGGGGATTTTTGTTTACGCGAAGGAGCGGCGGACGTGCCGGAGGCGAAGCTTCTGCTCGGCAACGAGGCGATCGCGCGGGGCCTGGTCGAGGCCGGGTGCGCGGTCGCGACCTCCTATCCGGGCACGCCCGCGTCCGAGATCCTCTCGGCGGTCGCCCGGTGGAAGGCCGAGGCCGGCGTGCCGATGCACGTGGCGTGGTCCGTCAACGAGAAGGTGGCGTTCGAGACCGCCTACGCGGCGAGCATCGCGGGGCTGCGGGCCGCGGTCAGCATGAAGCAGGTGGGGCTCAACGTGGCGTTGGACCCGTTCTTCAGCGCCGCGTACACCGGCGTCAGGGGCGGCCTCGTCGTCGTGTCGGCGGACGACCCCGGACCGCACTCCTCCCAGACGGAGCAGGACAGCCGCCGGATGGCGGCGGCGGCCAAGGTCCCGGTCCTCGACCCCGTCTCCCCGCGCGACGCCCGGGAGCTCGTCGGACGCGCCTTCGCCCTGTCGGAGAGGTTCGGGATCCCGGTGATGCTCCGGCCGACCACCCGGGTCTGCCACGCCTCGCAGGACGTCCCGCTGGGGCGCGTGCGCCCGCCGGACCGCCTCGCCGATTTCCGCAAGGAGCCGGGCCGCTGGGCGGCCACCCCCGTCCACCGCAGCCGCCTCCACCGGGAGCTCGTGGAGAAGCTCTCGGGGATCGCGGCCCACCGGCCGACCGCGCCGCGGCGCGTCGATCCCGGCGGCAGGCGTCCGCTCGCGGTCGTCGCCTCCGGCGTCGCGTTCGCCCACGCCGCCGAGGTCCTCGAGGAGACGGGGCTCCTCGCGACGCTCGCCTTCTACCGGGTCGTCCAGCCGTACCCGCTCCACCCGGCGTTCGTGGACCGCGTTCTCGCGGACCACGCGGAGATCCTCGTCCTCGAGGAGACGACCGGCGTCATCGAGAGCCAGTTCCGGGACCGGGGGAAGGTGCGCGGCAAGGAATCGGGCGCGGTCCCCGAGGCCGGGGAGCTGCTTCCCGAGACGATCGAGCGGATCGTGGCCCGCTTCGCCGGAAGGAGGCGCCGCGCCGCCCGGGCGGGGAAGGAGGTCCCGGGGCGGCGTCCCACGCTCTGCCCCGGCTGCCCGCACCGCGCGAGCTTCATGGCGATCCGGAAGGCGGCGCCGAAGGGGATCTACCCGGGCGACATCGGCTGCTACACCCTGGGGACCAACCTCGGGGCGGTGGACACCGTGCTCTGCATGGGGGCGTCGATCGGCCAGGCCGCCGGGTTCCACCACGCGTACCGGCAGGGCGGGCGGGCGGTCGACATCGTCGCCACGATCGGCGACTCGACCTTCTTCCACGCCGGGGTCCCGCCGCTCGTCGACGCCGTGGTTCAGGGGGCGCGCATCACGGTCGTCATCCTCGACAACCGGACGACGGCGATGACGGGAAACCAGCCCACGCCGCAGAGCGGGTTCGGCGCGCTCGGCGAGCCGACGGCGGCGGTCGACATCGAGGCGCTGGTCCGCGGGTGCGGCGTGACCTACTGCCGCGTCGGGCGCCCCACGCGTTTCCCGGAATTCCTGGCCCTGATGCGGGAGGCGGTCGCCCACGCCCGCGAGAACGGCCCCGCCGTCGTCATCGCCCGCGACCCCTGCGTCGTGGACAGGGCTCCCTTCGAGAAGCGCCCGGCCCCCCGCGCGATGACGGTCTCGGACGCGTGCGACGGGTGCCGGTACTGCGTCAACCGGTTCGAATGCCCGGCGCTCGTCTACGACGCCGGGGAGAACCGCGTGCATCACGACGTCTTGCTGTGTTCCGGGTGCGGCGTCTGCGCCCACGTCTGCCCGAGGAAGGCGATCGGGGAGGCCCCCCGTGCCTGAGCGGGCGCGCCGGCCGGGACGCCGGTCCCCGCGCGCCGGAGCGGGCGACGCCCCCCGGCAGCAGGTCGTCGTGAGCGGTGTGGGGGGACAGGGCGTGCTCTTCGTGGCCCGCCTCCTCGCCGAGGCGGCCATGGCCCGGGAGCTGCCCGTGCTCGCGTCGGAAACGCACGGGATGGCGCAGCGCGGCGGCACGGTGATCGCGCACCTCAAGGTCGGGCCGTTCTCCTCGCCCCTCGTCCGCCCGGGGCGGGCCGACGTCCTCATCCTTCTCAAGGAGGAGAACGCGGCGCTGCACCGGTCGTACCTGCGGCCGGGCGGATGGGCCGCCGTCAACGCGCGGTCGGCGCCCGCGGCGCTGGCCGGCGCGCCGGTCCGGACCGTGGACGCCGACGCGCTGGCGCGGGAGACCGGCCTCGGCAAGGCGGTCAACCTGATCGTGCTCGGGCGGGCGCTGGCGGCGTCCGTGCCGGGCGGGGGACCGGGCCCGGGGCTCTTCTGCACGCCCGCGGGGATCCGCGCCGTCCTCCGGGGCCGGATGGCGGGGCAGGGGACGCTCCTCGAAGCGTCCCTCGCGGCGCTCGAGCTCGGACTCACCCAGACCATTCCCGCGAGGCGGTGACGATGGTGTTGACACGGTTTCCCCCGAAATTCCGGTCGCCGGACGAGTTGCGCGCGCTCCAGCTCGAGGGGCTGAAGTGGACCGTCGGGCACGCGCGGGCGCATTCGCCGTTCTACAGGGACCGCCTCGGCGCGGCGCCGGAGGAGATCCGCTCCCTGGACGACCTGGCCCGGCTTCCTGTGACGACCGCCGACGACCTGGCCGCCGGCTACCCGTTCCCGCTGCGCGCGGCGCCGTTCGAGGAGATCGTGCGGATCCACTCCTCCTCCGGGACGACGGGGAAGAGGAAGGTCCTGTGCTACACGCGGAAGGACATCGACGACTGGGCGGACATGTTCGGGCGCTGTTACGAGATGGCGGGCCTCTCGGCGGGCGACCGGGTTCAGATCTGCGTGGGCTACGGGCTGTGGACCGCCGGCGTCGGCTTCCAGCTCGGGTGCGAGCGGTTCGGCGCGATGGCCGTCCCCGCCGGGCCCGGGAACCTCGACATGCAGTGCGGTTTCCTCGTCGACCTCGGGTCGACGGTCCTCTGCAGCACGGCGTCGATGGCGCTCCTCCTCGCCGAGGAGGTCGAGAGGAAGGGGCTGCGCGGCCGGATCGCGCTCAGGAAGGTGATCCTGGGCGCCGAGCGGTCGAGCGTCAAGATGATCGCCGCGATCAAGGAGCTGCTCGGGATCGGGGAGGTCTACGACATCCCCGGGCTGACCGAGCTCTACGGGCCGGGGACGGGGCTGTCCTGCCGGCACGAGGCGGGGATCCACTACTGGGCCGACTACTACATCCTCGAGATCCTCGACCCCGAGACGCTCGCCCCCGTGCGGCCCGGGGAGGTCGGGGAGATGGTCTACACGACGCTGCGGAAGGAGGGGGCGCCGCTCGTCCGGTACCGCTCCCGGGACCTGACGCGCCTCGTCGAAGGGGAGTGTCCCTGCGGCTGCATCCTCCCGCGCCACGACAAGATCCTCGGCCGGTCGGACGACATGTTCATCGTCCGGGGGGTGAACGTCTACCCCGGCCAGATCGACGCCCTCCTGTCGCGGATCCCCGGGCTCGGCAGCGAGTACCAGGTGCACCTCGAGCGCAGGCCCGACGGGAAGGACTACATGACGATCCGGATCGAGAGGGCGCCGGACGCCCCCGCGGAAGCGAACGGGACCCTGGCGAAGGCGGTCGCGACGGAGCTCCGGCACGTCCTCCTCGTCTCGTCCGCGGTGGAGCCGGTGGCGTACGGCACGCTCCCGCGCTCGGAGAAGAAGACCCGGCGCGTCTTCGACGCCCGGGAGTAGGCGGCCAAAGGAGAGATCCCATGAGGAAATGGACGGCGGTTCTTGCGGTCGTCGCGGCGGCGCTTGCCGCGTCGCCCGGATTCGCGGCGGAGACGGGAGGCGCCGGGGGCGGAGCGGCCCCGAACGCGGCCAAGGTCGCGAACATCCGGAAGCTCGTCCACATCATGTCCGGGAAGCAGATGAAGGACATGACGGACAAGATGCTGGACGCCTCCTTCCGGGCGGTCGAGGCCCGGATGCCCGAGGAGGCGAGGGAAGACCCCGAGGCGAGGCAGGTGCTCCAGGAGTTCATCCGGTCCGCGCGGCTTGGCGAGAAGGACCTGGAGGAGATGATGGAGCTGATGGTCCCCTACTACGACAAGTACCTGGACGGCGCCGACATCGAGGCGCTCGTCCGGTTCTACGAGAGCCCCGCAGGGAAGAAGTTCGTCCGCGTGATGCCCGAGATGATGGTCGAGATGATGCCGGCGATCCTGGCCTGGCAGATGGAGAAGATGAAGGGGCCCGTCGAGGCGCTCCAGAAGAAGATCGAAGCGATCGAGGAAAGGAAGAAGAAGGAGAGTCCTGCGGAGGGTCCGCGGGGCCGGTAGGCCGCCTCACTTCACGAGGTCGGAGAGGACGAGCACCGTCCAGTACGGCGAGATCATGAGGATGGCGATCGAGACGACGTAGGACGGCATGTAGTACAGGCCGCCCCGGAAGACGGTCGCCAGCGGGATCCCCGACATCCCGGAGACGACGTAGCAGCAGATGCCGATGGGCGGCATGATGGAGCCCATGGTCGTGACGATCGTGATCACCTGCCCGAACCAGATCGGGTCGTACCCGAGCTGGGTGACGAGCGGGTAGAAGATCGGGAGCGACACGAGCAGGAACGCCAGCGCGTCCATCACGCATCCCCCCACGACGTAGCAGAGCAGGATCACGCAGAGGACCGCCCACTTCGGCAGCGCCAGCGTCCCGATCCATTCGGCCGTCTCGTAGGGGAGGCGGGTGAGCGTCAGGAACCGGGCGAAGACGACGGCCCCGGCCACGATCATGAAGACCATGCACGAGATCCGCAGGGTGTCGGTCATCGCGTCGAGGAACTTCCGCCACGTGAGCTTGCGGCGGACGAGGCAGATGACCATCCCCAGGAAGCAGCTCACCGCGGCGGCCTCCGTCGCCGTCACGACGCCGGTGAACAGGGCGTACATGATGATCCCGAACAGGACGAGGATGTCGATCGCCTCGGGCAGGGCGCGGAGACGCTCCTTCCACCCGAACCGCGGGCCGCTCGCTCCCCAGTCGGGGTGGCGGCGGCAGATCCAGACCACCGTTCCCAGGATGGCGGCCGTCAGGATCGCGCTCGGGATGACGTTGCCGAAGAAGAGCTTGCCGATCGACTGGCCCGTGTAGAGCCCGTAGACGACGAGGACGATCGACGGCGGGATGAGGACCCCGAGCGTCGCGCCGGCCGCGACCGCGCCGGCGTTGAGCATCGGGTGGTACTTGTACTCCTTCATCGCCGGGATGGCGACCGCGCTCATGGTAGCCGCCGTGGCGGTGTTGGAGCCCGAGATGGCGGAGAACGCCGCCGACGCCATGATGGTCGTCATCGCAAGCCCGCCGCGGAAATGGCCGAACCACTTGTACGTCGCGTCGTAAAGACTGAAGTTGTACCCGGCGTAGTGGACGATCTCGCCGACCAGGATGAACAGGGGGATCACGGTCAGGCCGTAGTTCGAGAAGATGTTCCACATCTCGGAGCCGATCAGGGAGAAGGCGGCGTGGAAGGACGTCACGTAGGCGATCCCGAGGAACCCCACGAGGGTCATCGTGAACGCCGCCGGGATCCTCAGCAGGAAGAGGATGAGGAACATGGCGGCGATGCCGTACACGCCGACGATCGGGCCGGTCAACCCCCGTTCCTCCCGGCCCAGAGGGTCTCCAGCAGGTCGAGCAGGAGCGTCAGCGCGAGGACGGCGAAGCCCAGCGAGACGAGGAACACGAAGGGGTAGTACGGGACCTGGAGCGTTTCGGAGAGCTCGCCCGTCTCCATGAGACGCCGTCCCCACGCGAACGTCTGCCACGAGACGACCGAGAAGAGGGCCGTCGTGGCGGCATGGCTCACGCCGTCGACGGCGCGCTTGAGCGGGGCGGGGAACCGGTCCGACAGGATGTCGACGACGATGTGGTCCTTCCGCCGCTGCGTGTAGCCGAGGGCGCCGGCCGTGACGACCGCGCCCAGGAACGAGACGATCTCGTAAGTCCCGCTCACCGGGGCGCGCACGATCCGCAGCCCCACGTTCGCGGTCGCGAGCAGGGTGAGCCCGACGAGCGCGGCGCCGCCCGCGATCATCAGGGCCTTGCGCAGCAGCGCGGCCAGCCGTTCCAGGCCCAACGGATCCGCCCGGCGGCTACCGGTGCTTCTGCTCGTTCTTCTTCTTCAGCGCGAGCGCGTCCGCGATGATCCTGTCGCCGGGGAGGCCGAGCGCCGTGACCTTCTTCACGTACTCGTCCAGCATCGGCTTGACCGCGGTCCTCACGGTCTCGGTGTCGGCGGCCGGCAGGTGGAACACCTGGAGGTCGTAATTCTTCTTCGACCAGTCCAGCGCCTCCGTCACGTGGTCGTCGACGTACGTCCCGGTCCAGATCGCCTGCTCGCGGCGCATGCCGTCGAGCACCGTCTTGACGTCGGCGGGGAGCGCGTCCCACTTCTCCCTGTTCATGACGACGGCGAAGGTGACGACGGAGAGGTTCGCGATGGTGGCGTTCGGCGTGTAGGCCGCGAACTTGAAGTCCTTCAGGATCTCGAGCGACGAGACCATCCCCTTCACCACGCCCTTCTGGATGGCCTCGGGCGTCTCGGACTGGGGCATGGCGACCGGGATGCCGCCGAGGCGCTTGACGATCTCGGCGCTCGTCCCCGCGACCCGCAGTTCCATGCCTTTCAGGTCCGCCAGGGTCCTGACCGGGGTCTTCGTCATGAAATTGGTCGGAGGGCAGGTGAAGAGCGTCAGGATCTTCACCTTCTCGAACTCCTTCGGCTGGTACTTCTCGACGAGGTCGTAGAGCGTGAGACTCGCGGCCCTGGCGCTCGTGAACCCGAGCGGCAGGTCGATGGCCTCGGAGACGGGGAAACGCCCCGGCTGGTAGCTCATCGCGAAGTTCCCGATGTCGGCGAGGCCCGAGATCACGCCGTCGAAGATGTTCTTGGCCGGCAGGAGGGTGCCGCCCGGGAAGGTCTGCACCTTGACCTTGCCGCCCGTCCTCTTCTCGACCTCCTTTGCCCAGTGTTCCATCTGGACGCAGGGGAACGTCGGGGCGGGCGGGAAGTTGGCGTACGTCAGCGTGATCGGCTTCGCTTCGGCGGAGGCCGGAGCGGGTGCGAGCATCGCGACGAGCGACAGGCAGATGAAGGCGAGGAACAGGGTCCGGGACCGCATGGGATACCTCCTGGAGGCCGGGAAGATGCGGCGGAACGGCCGCTTGGCGCAAAGATATTAGCCGAATCCCCGGGAGCGATCAAGGCGAATCTCGCACCGCCGTTTTATTCGGGCCCGCCCGGCCCCGCCGGGCGCTTTGCGGGCCGGCCCGCACGGAGTAACATGAAGGCAGGGCCGGGAGCGGCGGCTGGACGGGCGATCCGGAAAGGAGGCGGCGGCCATGATCAGGGTGAAGACGTTCACATCCCAGCTGAAGATCTTCCACACGACGCAGGAACTCGAGGCGCTGGACCGGACCGTCAACGATTTTCTGGCGGCGGGGCGCATCCGCAACGTCGTTTCCGTCGCCGACACGGCGACGACGGGGGCGGACGGCGCGTCGATCGGCCTGATCCGGGTCGTGGCCTACGAGGATCCCGCCGCCCGGGAGCGCGAGAAGCACCTGGAGAAGCTCGAGGGGCGGCTGAAGGACTGGGGCGCCGAGGTCGAGAAGCTCCGGGCGAAGGCGGACAAGCTCGGGGCGGCGGCCGGGGAGCGCTACCGGGGCCAGGTCGACGAGCTCAAGGCCCGGCAGGACGCCGCGCGGCAGAAGCTCCAGGAGCTTGCCCGGTCGGGCGGGGAGGCGTGGGACGACCTCAAGTCGGGAGCGGAAACGGCCCTCGAGGAGCTGAAGAAAGGCGTCGAGGGCGCCGTGGCCAGGCTGAAGAAGCGCTGAAGCGACCGGAACCGGCCGACGGGGGAGTCCCGCCCGGCGGCAGAAAAGGGATCAGAATCCGGCCGCGATCCTCCGGATCGACGCTTCGATGCTCTCCCCGAAGAGGGTGATCACCCCGGCGCAGACGACGGCGATCAGCGCGAGGACGAGTCCGTAGTCGGTCAGCGTCTGTCCCTCGATTTCCCGGATCCGACCCGCGAACCGCGTCAGCATTGCGTCCTCCCGAGAGCCTTTCCGTGTTTTCGCGGTGAACGTTCAACAAGCGTGCCGCGGGCGCGGGTACGGCTCCCCGGGAATCCCGTCCCGTGGCGAAGGGACGCTCTGCGGAACAAGTGTCTGCGGCGTCGGCGGATACGCGGGCACGGCTCCAGGGACGGGGCCGGCGGCGGAACGCGCCGTGCCCGGCCCGCGCGCGCAATGCGCCCTTTTTTGAAATGAGGGATTTCAGATTCGAAAACGCGCGGCGGCGCCGCGGGAGTGGTACGATTTCAGTTGCGGGATGCGTGCCAACTCGAAGATCCTCGCCGAAAGGTCGGCGCGCCTGGCCGCCCGGCTCTCCGCGTGCGACATCTGCCCCCGCCTGTGCCGGGTCGACCGGCGACGGGGGCCGCTGGGCGCGTGCCGGACCGGCGCGAAGGCCCGGGTCGCCTCCTACGGTCCCCATTTCGGGGAGGAGTCCCCCCTCGTGGGCTTCAACGGCTCGGGGACCGTCTTCTTTTCGTACTGCAGTCTCTCCTGCGTCTTCTGCCAGAACTACGGGATCAGCCACCTCGGGGAGGGCGAGGACGTCCCGGCGGAAAAGCTCGCCGCCGTCTTCCTCTCCCTCGCGGCGATGGGATGCCACAACCTGAACCTGGTGACGCCCACGCACGTGACGCCGCAGATCGTGGAAGCGCTGGCCCTGGCCGCCGCCCGGGGGTTCTCCCTTCCCGTCGTCTACAACTGCGGCGGGTTCGAACGCGTCGAGACGCTGCGCGACCTCGACGGGATCGTCGACATCTACATGCCGGACGTCAAGTTCCTCGACCCCGATGCCGCCGCCCGGTACTGCGCCGCCCCCGATTACCCGGACGCGGTCCGCGCGGCCGTCCGCGAGATGAGCCGCCAGGTCGGGCCCCTCCGGGTCGACCGCCGCGGGATCGCCGTGCGGGGCCTGCTCGTCCGGCACCTCGTGATGCCGGGCGGCCTGTCCGACAGCCGGCGGGTGATCGATTTCCTGGCCGACGAGATCGGCGAGGACGTGTACCTCAACCTGATGGACCAGTACCGGCCGTGCGGCCGGGCGGCGGATTTCCCGGAGATCGACCGGCGGACGACGGCGGACGAGT
Organism: Gemmatimonadota bacterium; assembly: GCA_050257455.1. GTDB lineage: Bacteria > Desulfobacterota > Deferrimicrobia > Deferrimicrobiales > Deferrimicrobiaceae > JBLMWX01. The sequence continues at coordinate 13,543 of JBLMWX010000169.1, forward strand.
GGCGGGAGGCCCGGGACCACGCGTTGGCGCGGGGCCTGCGGCGCCTCGACCGGGCGTGAGGCGGGCGGGGGCGGGTGCCCGGGCCGGCCGGGGAGGCCAGATGAACGTCGCCGCGAAAAGGGAGCTGGAGAGCCTGTTCCGGGCGGCCGTCGCCGCCGTGGACCCGGCGCGCCTCGTGCGCGAATCGCTGCGCGCCGACGCGCGCGGGGTCGCGCTTTCGGCGGGAGGCGACTTCGCGTTCGTCCCGTGGCGCGACGTCGGGAACATCTACCTGGTCGGGGGAGGAAAAGCGGCCCGGGCGATGGGCGACGCGGCCGCCGCGATCCTCGGCGAGAGAGTCACGGCGGGCGTGGTCGCGGTGCCGCGCGGATCCGGCGGGACGGAGGGCTGCGTGCGATTCGTCGAGGCGGGGCATCCGCTGCCCGACGCGGGAAGCCGGGCGGCCGCCGCGGAGATGCTCGCGCTGCTCGCCCGGGCGGGCGCGGACGACCTCGTCGTCGCCCTGCTCTCGGGCGGCGGGTCGGCGATGATCTCGGCGCCCCCGGAAGGAGTCTCCCCGGGAGACAAGGAGGCGGCGATCCGCCTGATGCTGCGGTCGGGGGCCGACATCGCGGAGCTCAACACCTTGCGCAAGCACCTCTCCGCGGTCAAGGGAGGGCGGATGGCGGCGGCCGCCCATCCGGCGCGCGTCTTCGCGCTCGTTCTCTCCGACGTCCCCGGCGACAGCCCCTCGCTCGTCGCCTCGGGCCCCTTTTCTCCCGACCCGACGACGTACCGGGACGCCATGAGAATCCTCGTCGGCCGGCGGCTCTGCGCGAACGTCCCCCCGTCCGTCCGCGATCACGTCGCCGCGGGCGTCGCCGGGAGCGTCCCCGAGACGCCCGGGCCCGGCGATCCCCTCTTCGGGAAGGTCGCGTGCGCCGTCGCCGGCTCGAACCGCGTTGCCCTCGAGGCCGCGGCCCGTGCCGCCCGCGGGGCCGGCGCCGGCGACATCCGGGTGCTGCCGGGCTTCCTGCGCGGCGAGGCCCGCGCGTGCGCCGTGGCCTTCGTCGCGGAGCTGCGGGAGGCCGCGGCCTCGCTTCCGCCCGGCCGCGCCGCGGTGCTGGTCGCCGGCGGGGAGACGACGGTCGCCGTGCGCGGCGGCGGACGCGGGGGACGCAGCCAGGAGTTCGCGCTGGCCGCGGCCCTGGCGTTGGACGGGTCCGACGGAATCGCGGTCCTCGCGGCCGGGACCGACGGCGTCGACGGCCCGACGGACGCCGCCGGCGCCTTCGCGGACGGCGCCACCTGCGCGCGCGCCAGGGCCGCGGGGCTCTCCCCCGGGGAGCACCTCGCGCGCAACGATTCCCACCCGTTCTTCGGGGCGCTCTCCGACCTGCTGGTGACGGGCCCCACCGGCACGAACGTGGCGGACGTCGCGCTCGGCGTCGCGCGGGCCGCCGGGAGGGCGCCTTGACAGCCGTCCCGCGGGGTTGGTAAATTGAACGTTAGCACTCTGGCATTCTGAGTGCTAATTCGTGGCGGCCGGAAGGGAGCAGTGGGCGGAACGCTTGACGACCGCGGGGCGCGGGTCCTGCGCCTCGTGGTGGAAGACTACATCGCCACCGCGGAGCCGGTGGGTTCGCGGACCATCTCCAAGAAGATGGGGCAGCTGCTGTCCCCCGCGACGATCCGCAACATCATGGCGGACCTCGAGGAGCTGGGGTACCTGTGCCAGCCGCACACGTCCGCGGGGCGGATCCCGACGGGGGCCGGGTTCCGGTACTACGTGAACCACCTTCTCGCGCGGCGGCAGCTCCTGAGGGGGGAGCGCGACCAGCTCCAGAAGATGGCCGGAAGCGAGACCGCCGGGGCGGACGACCTCGTGCGGCACGCGAGCCGCGTGCTCTCGACGATCTCGCGCCAGGCGTGCGTGGTCCTCGTCTCCCGCCTCGCGCACCAGCCGCTCCGGTCCCTGAGCCTTCTCCGGGCCGCGTCGGACCGGATCCTCCTCGTCGCCGTCCTCCAGGGGGGATGGGTCCAGCACCGCCTCATCGACGGGGAGCCGGATCTCGCGGGCGAGGAGCTCGAGAAGATCGGCGCCTACCTGAACGAGCTCGCCGTCGGCCTCACCCTGCCCCAGCTGCGCGCGAAGATCCTGAAGGAGATGAGGCGGGAGAAGGCCCGGTACGACAACCTGATGGGGCGGGCCCTCCTGCTCGGCTCCCGGGTTCTCGCCGACCCGCTCCCGGGCGAGGTCTACGTCGAGGGACGGTCGAACATCCTCGATCAGCCCGAGTTCGCCGACGACGTCCAGAAGCTCAAGAAGATCCTCCGGGCCTTCGAGGAGAAGAGCGTGATCGTCCGCCTCCTCGACCGTGCCCTCGACAGCGACGCCATCCAGGTCTCCATCGGGCCGGAGAACCCCGTCGAGGGCCTCCCCGACATCTCGGTGGTGGCGTCCGGCTACCGGCAGGGGCAGTCCGCGATGGGAAGCATCGGCCTGATCGGTCCCGTCCGCATGGACTATTCGCGGGTCATTCCCCTCGTCGAGTACACCGCGACGCTGTTGAGCTCCATCTTCGATCACCGCTGAGGGGCCGCGGATCCGGCGCCGCCTGGATCCGCCCGATCGGCAGGGAGGGACGCGCATGACGGACAAGGAGAAGGACTTCCCGCAGGAGCCCGAAGAGGGCGATGCCGGGTTTCCGCCGGAGGACGGGGCGGCGGCCGCGCCTCCCGGGATCCCGCCGGAAGCCGAAGACGAGGTTGCGCGTCTCCGGACCCGCCTTGCCTATCTGGCGGCCGAGTTCGACAATTACCGGAAGCGGTCCGCCCGCGAGAAGGACGCCGTCGTCGCGTACGGGAACGAGCGCCTCCTGCGCGCGATCCTGCCGTTCCTCGACAACCTGGAGCGGGCGATCTCGCAGGCCGATTCCTCGCGTTCGGCGGAGGCCCTCATCGAGGGAGTGCGGCTGACGTACGACCACTTCCTGGCCGAGTTGCGGAAGTTCGGATTGACGCGGATCGCCGCGGAGGGGGAGATGTTCGACCCGAACCTGCACGAGGCGATCGCGATGGTTCCCTGGGAGGGGAAGGCCGAGGGGACGGTCCTCGCGGAGAACAGGAGGGGATATCTCCTGAACGGCCGCCTGCTCCGCCCGGCGCAGGTGACCGTCGCCCAGGCGCCGCGCCCCGCGGAAGCGGGCGCCTTCGAGGAAGGGGACGGGCCCGATCGCGGCGGCCGGGAGAGCTGAGGTGGCCAGGCGCGACTACTACGAGGTCCTCGGCGTGCCGCGCGGCTGCGACGCCGAGGAGATCAAGAAGGCGTTTCGCCAGCTCGCCCTCCAGTACCACCCGGACCGCAACCCCGGCGACAAGGGCGCCGAGGAGCGGTTCAAGGAGATCAACGAGGCCTACTCCGTCCTGTCGGATCCCCGGAAGAGGGACGAGTACGACACCTACGGCCACGCCGGTCCCACGGGACAGGGGTTCGGCGGATTCGGCGACTTCGGCTTCGGCGGCGTGGAAGACCTCCTCAACGACTTCTTCGGGATGGGAACCGTCTTCGGCGCGCGCAACCGGGCGCGCCGGGGCGCGGATCTCCGGTACAACATGGAGATCGCGTTCGACGAGGCGGCGTTCGGGACGGAAAAGGAGTTCACCGTTCCCCGGATGGCCGCCTGCCCGGAGTGCGGCGGGAGCGGGGCGCGCAAGGGAACGAAGCCGGAGCCGTGCGGCGCCTGCAACGGTCGGGGGCAGGTCACGGTGCAGCAGGGATTCTTCTCGATGACCCGGACCTGCGGCCGGTGCCGGGGAACGGGCCGCGTCGTCCGGGACCACTGCCCGAAGTGCGCCGGCGCCGGGGCGGTGCGCGAGAGCCGCCAGCTGAAGGTCAAGATCCCCCCGGGCGTGGACAACGGGACGCGCCTGAAGCTCCGCGGCGAAGGGGAGGCCGGGTCGTCGGGCGGACCTCCGGGCGACCTGTACGTCGTCGTGGCCGTCCGGGAACATCCCCTGTTCGCGCGCGACGGGGCGAACCTGTTCTGCGAGGTGCCGATCACGTTCGCGCAGGCGGCGCTCGGGGCGGAGATCGAGGTCCCGACCCTCGCCGGGAAGAAGAAGCTCGCCGTCCCGCCGGGGACGCAGTCCGGCCAGGAGTTCGTGCTCAAGAACGAGGGCGTCGCGGTCCTCAACAGCCACCGCCGCGGCAGCCTCGTCGTGCGGGTCCTCATCGAGGTGCCGAAGAAGCTCACCAGGAGGCAGAAGGACCTGCTGGCGGAGTTCCAGCAGATCGCGGCGGAATCGCCCGGCCCGATCTCCCGGACCTTCTTCGAGAAGGTCAAGGAGATCTTCGGTTGAGCGCGTCGTTCACCCGGGACCGGGGAGCCCGTGCCCGCGCCGCGGCGGTGCTCGCCGCCCTTCTCTGCGCGGCGGCGTTCGCGGCCCCGGCGCCCGGCATCGCGGCCCCGCCGCTCCAGCCCCCGGCGGGGGAACCGCCGCCGGCCGTCCCGTTCCAGGCCGACGTGGTGCCCGTGGTGCGGCCGGCGCCGCTCCCGGGAGCGGGGGCCCCGGGGGGCGTTCCCGGGCCGGCCGGCGCCGGGGGCCCGGGCACGGTCCCCGCGGCGCCTCTCTGGCAGGCGGAGAGCGCGTACCAGGCCGGCCGGGCCGCGGAGGCGCTCTCGGGTTTTCTCGCGCTCGCGTACGACTATCGTGACGACGAGCGCAAGGGGTTCGTCTGGATGCGCGTCGCCGAACTCCTCCTCGCCAAGGGCGACACCCGGCAGGCCCTCGATGCCGCGGACCAGGCGGTCCGCCTCTCCAAGGCGCGGTTCCTGGCGCTGTCCGCGATGGACCTCAAGTTCCGGATCTTCCGGAATCTGAGGTGGTATTCCGAGGCGCGCGAGATGGCCTCCTACCTCCTGGCCCAGCGGTTCATCCTGTCCGACCCGTCCGATCTCTACGCGGAGATGGCGCGCGCCGACGGGGCGGAAGGGAAGCTCGCCCGGGCGCTGGCCGAATTCCGGCAGGCCGCGGCGGCGGCGCAGGACGCGTCGGCCGCGGAGAGATTCCGGGGCGAGCGGGACGCGCTCGTGGACGGCTCGGCGAACATCGCCGCCCTGCGCGAGGCCGGAGAGGCGGAGGACGACCCCGACGTCAAGGCGCGCGTCTACCTCGCGCTGGGCAACCTTGCCGCCCGGAAGGGATTCACCGGAATGGCCGCGTTCGCTTACGACAAGGCTGCGCGCGCGGGCGGGCCGCGGGGGCAGGAAGCGGCCCAGAGCCTGTTCCGGCTCGAGAAGATCGTCGCGGCGCGTCCGAAGATCGTGGGCCTGCTCCCGTTGAGCGGGATGTACGCCGACATCGGCTTCCGGGTTCTCTCGGGGGCGGAGGTCGCGCTGCGGCAGCTTTCGCGGCCCGGCGACGAAGCCGCATCTCCGGTGCTCGTGTGGAGCGACACCGGGGGCCAGCCGGAGCGCGCCCGCGCCCGGTTCACCGCCGACGCGTCCGATCGAAGCGTCCTCGGATTCCTCGGGCCGCTGACAGGCGAGGAGGGGCGCTCCGTCGGGGTTGCGTTCGGCCCCGCGTCGCCGCCGGTGCTCTACCTGGGGCAGAAGGGAATCCCCGAGAAGCCGTTCCTCTACGCGTTCGGACTTTCTCCGCTCCAGGAGGCCCGGGCGGTCCTGTCCCGCCTCGCCGCCGACGGCAAGACCGACCTTCTCGTGTTCTTCCCGGACAACGGGTACGGCCGCGGCTTCTCGGATGCGGTGATCGAGGCGGCGCGGGAGGCCGGCGCACGCGTGGTGCGGGCCGTCTCCTATCCCGCCGACATGACGGACTTCACGCCGGTCATCCGGAAGGCCGCCGGCGGGAAGGCGTTCGCGCAGGCCGCCCGGCTGAAGGAGAAAGGGGCTTCCATGGACCTCCCCTTCGACGCGATCGTCGTCGCGGACCGGTGGGAGCGCGTCTTCCTGATCGCCTCCCAGCTCCGCTATTACAACATTTACCTCCCCCTGGCGGGGTTTTCCGGCTGGAACGACGAGGAACTCATCCGCAAGGGGGGAGACGCGGTCGCGGGGGCGGTCTTCTCCGTCGATTATTCGGACGCCATCCCGGGGTCATCGGGGGAGAAGTTCCGGCGCGAATACCGGGAATCCCTCCAGGCGGCCCCGTCCCGCTTCGAGGCGATGGGATTCGACGGCGCCTCCCTCCTGGCGCAGGCGTTCGCGTTGGGGAAGTGGGCCGGCGGCGCCCCGCAGGCCGCCGCGCAGGAGGGGGCCTTCGGTCTTCCCCAGCCATGGCAGCCGGGCGCCTCGGCCGCGGGCCCGCCGGCAGGCGAAGTCGAGCGGGAGAGGATCAAGCTGCTCAAGCGGTATGACGGCGTCACCGGCTCGTTCCAGTTCGGCCCGGCGGGGGACCTGCGCCGGAAAGTGTCCCTGATGCGCGTCGAGCTCGGAAACTTCGTCGCCGTCCCCGAACAGTAGTGCCTCCCGGGAAGACGGCCGAGGCGTTGGTCCGGGGGGCGAGGGACGCGTTCGCGCCCGGCGGCCGCCTCGCGGCGGTCCTGCCGGGCTTCGAGCCCCGGCCGGGACAGGCTTCGCTCGCGGCGGCGTGGGCCGCCGTGCTGTCCCGCGGGGGGATCCTCGTCGCGGAGGCCGCCACCGGGATCGGCAAGACGCTCGCGTACCTCGTCCCCGCCGTGCTGTCGGGGCGCCGGACGGTCATCTCCACCGGGACGCGGACCCTGCAGCAGCAGCTGGCCGAAAACGACATCCCCCGGGTGCGGGAGGCACTCGCGGTTCCCTTTTCCCACGCGGTGGTGAAGGGCCGGGCGAACTACCTGTGCCGGCGGCGCTGGGAACGGTTCGCCGCCGAGCCGCTGTTCGAGTTCGCCCGGGAGGCGCGGCACTTCGAGCGGATCCGGGACTTCGCCGAGACCACGCGGACCGGCGACATCTCCGAATGTTCCGGTGTCCCGGAAGAGCTGCGCGCCTGGGCGGAGGTCAACGCGCGCAGCGAGACCTGCGACGCCTCGTCCTGCGCGCAAAGCGAGCGGTGCTTCCTCGCCGAGGTCCGGCGGAAGGCGGCCGAGGCGGACCTCGTGATCGTCAACCATCACCTCTTCTTCGCCGATCTCGCGCTCCGGCTGCGGCGGGGGACCGCCCGCGCTGCGGACGAGGGCGGCGGCCGGCAGGCGGGGGACGTCCTCCCGCCGGCGGACGCGCTCGTCTTCGACGAGGCGCACGGCCTCGAGGAGGTCGCCTGCGCCTTCTTCGGCGCGACCGTTTCCCTCGGGCGCGCCCTGGAAATCGCCCGGGACATCGCCCGGGCCGGCGCGAAGAGGGGGGGCGCGTGGGGCGCCGTCCTTCCCGCGGCCGAGCAGTTCCGCGCGGCCGCGGACGCCTTCTTCCGGGCGGCGGGAGAGGAGGACGGCCGGTTCTTCCTCCCCGCCCGGGAGCGGGCGGACGCGCCCTTCGAAAGGCGCGCGGGCGAGCTGCTCCGGGCGGGCGGGGAGCTTTCGCTGGCGCTCTCGGCGGCGCCGGCCGCGTCCGGGGCGGGGTCCGGAGCGGACGCCGAAACGTTCCTGCGCCGCGTCCGCTCCCTGGGCGAGGACCTCGCGGAAATCCTTTCGACCGACGCTTCGGAGGCCGTGGCCTGGGGAGAGCGGCGCGGGCCGTCGGTGGCCATCCACAGGACCCCGGTCGAGGTCGCGCCGGTCCTGTCGGGGAACTTGTGGGACCCCGCCGTTCCCACCCTCGTCACGTCGGCCACCCTGACGGTGTCCGCGCGCCTGTCGTTCTTCCGCGACCGGGTGGGACTGGCCGGTATTGATGCGGATGAACTCATCGTGGATAATGAGTTTGACTTCGCCGGCAAGGCGATGGTGTACGTTCCCCGGGGCCTTCCGGACCCGGGCGAGGAGGGATTCCCGTCCGCCGCGGCCGCGGAGGCGGCGGACATCCTGTCGCTTTCGGGCGGCGGGGCGCTCGTGCTTTGCACGAGCTACCGCACCCTGGGCGCGCTCAGGGATCGCCTGCGGGAGGCCCTCCCGTTCACCGTCTTCGTCCAGGGGGACGCTCCCCGGATGGAGCTGCTCCGCGCGTTCCGGCGGGACGGGGACGCCGTCCTGATCGGGACGGGGACGTTCTGGGAGGGCATCGACGTGCCCGGCGAGTCCCTCCGGTGCGTGGTGATCGACAAGCTCCCCTTCGCCCCGCCCGGGGATCCCGTGGTCACGGCCCGGATCCGGGCCATCCGCGAACGCGGCGGAGACCCGTTCGCCGAATACCAGGTTCCCGAGGCGGTCCTCGCCCTCCGCCAGGGGGTCGGGCGCCTGCTGCGGCGGGGCGACGATTTCGGCCTCATCGCGATCCTCGACCGCCGGGTGGTCACGAAGGGGTACGGGGCGGTCTTTCGCGGCAATCTTCCCCCGATGCCGTGGACCCGGGACAGGGCCGCGGCGGCGGATTTCTTCGGCCGATTCCGCGCCCGGGGGGCGCGCGGCCGGCAGGAGGGCTCCCGATGATCCGGAAGGCCGTCTTTCCCGCGGCGGGGTTCGGCACGCGGTTTCTCCCGGCGACCAAGGCGTCGCCGAAGGAGATGCTCCCGCTCGTGGACAAGCCGCTCATCCAGCACGGCGTGGAGGAAGCCCGGGCGGCCGGCGTCCGGGACATGATCATCGTCACGGGCCGGGGCAAGAACGCGATCGAGGATCACTTCGACGTCTCCTTCGAGCTCGAGGCGACGCTGAGGAAGAAGGGGGACGGCGCGCTCCACGACCTCGTCCGCTCGATCTCCGACATGGCCGATTTCTTCTACGTCCGGCAGAACCTTCCCCTCGGGCTCGGGCACGCGGTCCTGCGGACGATGGACCTCGTCGGGGAGGAGCCGTTCGCCGTCGTCCTGTCCGACGACGTCATCGACTCGAGGGTGCCGGTCCTGCGCCAGATGATCGACGTGTACGAGAAGTTCAGCGCCGGGGTCGTGCTCGCCATCCAGCGGGTCCCGCGGGACCAGGTCCACCGCTACGGCATCATCAAGGGGAAACGGATCGCGGAGGGCATCCACGAGGTGACGGACATGGTCGAGAAGCCGAAGCCGGCCGCCGCGCCGTCGAACCTGGCGATCATCGGGCGCTACATCCTTCCGCCCTCGATCTTCCCGGCCCTCCAGGCGACCCGGCCGGGGGCCGGCGGGGAGATCCAGCTGACCGACGCCATCCGGTCCCTCCTGAACAAGGAGCGGGTCATCGGGTGCGAGTTCGAGGGCGTCCGGTACGACGCGGGGACGAAGCTCGGCTTCCTGAAGGCCAACGTGGCGTTCGCGCTCAAGGACCCGGAGCTGGGGCCCGGGCTGCGGGACTTTCTGTCCGGGAGGAGGCGCCGGTGAGCCGGGCGATGAAGCGGAAGAGCGGCGGGGAGCGGGACGACCCGGCCGCCGTGACGAGAATCGACGACGTGACGTTCTTCGACGCGACGGGCGAGCCTGCGTTCTTCCCGCCCGCCGACGTCATCGAGACCCCGGCCGCCCTCCTTGTCCGGATGGAACTCTCCGGGGTGGCCATCGACGACGTGCAGGTCGTCGTGGAGGGGAACTCGATCGCGGTGTCGGGCGAGAAGCGGCGCGACGCGTCGTGCGCCGATGCCTCGTTCCTCTGCCTGGAACGGGCTTTCGGCAGGTTCCACCGCAGCTTCGAGATGGCCGGATGCCTGAACATGGGGCACGTGACGGCGGTCCTCCGGGAAGGCGTGCTGCTGATCGCCGTCCCGAAATGCCGCGAGCGGCGCGGTCAACGGCGGCGCGTTCCCGTCGTGCCCGGGCAGGAACCGTAGCGGACCGACGCGGGGAAGGGAGCGGACATGGCGGACGATCGGGAAAAGGGCGACCGGCCGGACGAGGCTGCGCCGGCGGAGCCGGAAGGCGCGGTCCAGGAGCAGGGAGAGACCCGCGAGGCGGCGCCGGAGATCCCGGCCGAGCTTCCGCTCCTGCCGGTGCGGGACATCGTCATCTTCCCGTACATGACCCTGCCCCTCTTCGTGGGCCGCGAGGGATCGATCGCCGCGGTCGACGAGGCGCTGGCCCGCGACCGGTACATCTTCCTCTCCACCCAGAAGGACCCGTCCGTCGAGGAGCCCGCGCTCGAGGACCTCTACCGGACGGGGACCGTCGCGATGATCATGAGGATGCTGAAGCTCCCCGACGGCCGGCTCAAGATCCTCATCCAGGGCGTCGTCAAGGGCCGCATCGTGGAGTTCCTCGAGTCGAAGCCCGCCGTCCGGGTGCGCGTCGAGCGGATGGTCGAGGCGCCTCCGAAGGAGGGCTCCCTCGAGGTCGAGGCGCTCATGCGATCGTGCCGCGAGAAGATCGAGAAGATCCTGTCGCTCAAGAACATGCCGGTCGAGATCCTGATGGTGACGGAGAACATCAACAACCCCGGCGTCCTCGCGGACCTCGTGGCGAGCAACCTCCGGCTCAAGCTCGAGGAGGCCCAGTCCGTCCTCGAGGAGGGCGACCCGGTGGCGCGGCTCACGATGGTCAACAACCTCCTCACCCGGGAGCTCCAGCTCGCCGAGATGCAGGCCAAGATCCAGAACCAGGCCAAGGAGGAGATGTCCAAGAGCCAGCGCGAATACTTCCTCCGGGAGCAGCTCAAGGCGATCAAGCAGGAGCTCGGCGACGTCGAGGGCAAGGCCGAGGAGATGGAGGACCTCCGGAAGAAGATCAAGGCCGCCGGGATGCCGGAGGAGGTCGAGAAGGAGGCGGAGAAGCAGCTCCGGCGCCTCGAGGGGATGCATCCGGATTCCGCCGAGTCGTCCGTCGTCCGCACCTACCTCGACTGGATGGTGGAGATCCCGTGGAAGAAGGAGACGAAGGACAACATCAACATCGGCAAGGCGAAGACGATCCTCGACGAGGACCACCACGACCTCGAGAAGGTCAAGGAGCGGATCCTCGAGTACCTCTCGGTCCGCAAGCTCAAGGACAGGATGAAGGGGCCGATCCTCTGCTTCGTCGGTCCGCCGGGCGTCGGGAAGACGTCCCTGGGCAAGTCGATCGCCCGGGCGATGGGCCGCAAGTTCGTGCGCATGTCGCTGGGCGGGATCCGGGACGAGGCGGAGATCCGCGGCCACCGCCGGACCTACGTGGGAGCGCTCCCGGGCCGGATCATCCAGGGGATGAAGCAGGCGGGGACGCGCAACCCGATCTTCATGCTCGACGAGATCGACAAGGTGGGGGCCGACTTCCGCGGCGACCCGTCCGCGGCGCTCCTCGAGGTCCTCGACCCGGAGCAGAACTTCGCCTTCAGCGACAATTACCTGAACGTCCCCTTCGACCTGTCGAAGGTGATGTTCATCACGACGGCCAACATCATCG
>JBLMWX010000170.1:0-25250 GCA_050257455.1 Gemmatimonadota bacterium
GGGGATTCTTCGCCAGGACCGCCGGATCGGTCTCCGCGACCCCGTTCTGGGCGGCCCACTTCGCGACCTCCTCCGGGGACAGCGTCAGGAGCGCCGTCAGGTACTTCCTCCGGTCGCCGTAGACGAAGGCCTGGCTGACGAAGGCCTCGTTTTTCAGGAGGTTCTCGATGTTCTGGGGGGCCACGTTCTTCCCCCCGGACGTGACGATGATGTCCTTCTTCCGGTCGGTGATGCGGAGGAACCCGTCCTCGTCGAGAACCCCGATGTCGCCGGAGTGGAGCCACCCCTCCGTGTCGATCGCCTCGCGCGTCGCCCCGGGATCGCGATAATACTCCTTGAAGACGTGCCCGCCGCGGATGAGGATCTCGCCGTCCGGGGCGATCCGGATCTCGGTCCCGGGAAGCGCCTGGCCGACCGTCCCGAACTTGTACCGGTCGAACCGGTTGACCGCGGTCACCGTGGAGTTCTCGGTCATCCCGTACCCTTCGAGGATGAGCACCCCGAGCGCGTGGAGGAACTCGGCGATCTCCTGCGAAAGGGGCGCGCCCCCCGAGATGCAGAAGCGGAGCCGGCCGCCCATCCGCTCCCGGACCTTGCGGAAGACCAGCTTCTCGGCGAGGGCGAACTTCAGCGCGAGGAGGCCCCGGGCCGCGTCGCCCCGCTGGCAGCGCCGCGACACCTCGCGGCCGACGCCCAGCGCCCATCCGAAGATGGCCTTCTTCAGGCCGCCGTCCTCCTCGACCTTCCCCAGCACGCGGGCGTAGAACTTCTCGTACAGGCGCGGGACGCTGACCATGACCTCGGGCCGGACGACGGGCAGGTCGTCGCCCACGGACTGGATGCCCCGCGCGAAGGCCGAGACCGCCATGGCGTCGAACGTGAGGAAGTGCTCCAGGCGCCCGAGGGAGTGGGCGAGCGGCAGGAACTGGAGGAACACGGAGCCCTTCGGGACGTCCACCGCCTCGAGCGCGGACGTGACGATGAAGGCGTAGTTGCGGTGCCGCGTCACGACCCCCTTCGGAGGCCCGGTCGTTCCCGACGTGTAGATGATGGTCAGGTCATCGTCGGGGCCGATCTCCGCCCCGCGCCGCGCGACGGCGTCCGGGTCGGCGGCGGCGTGCGCCGCCCCCGCCTTCCGCAGCTCCGCGAGCCCGATCGTGCCGTCCTTCCCGGCGGCGTCGCCGGTCATGAGCACCACGGCGCCGAGGCCCGGCAGCCTCCTGCGGGCCCCCGCGACCTTGTTCCACTGCATCGCGTCCTCGACGAAGACCGCGCGCGCGTCCGAATGGGCCAGGATGAACTCGACCTGGTCCGGAAGGTTGGACGGGTAGATCGGAACGGTGACGAAACCGCCGAGGATCCCCGCGATGTCCGCCAGGGCCCACTCCACGCGCGTGGAGGAGAGGATCGCCACCTTGTCGCCCCTCGCGAGCCCGAGGCCCATGAGGCCGTGGGCCAGCTCGCGGACCGCGCGGCCGACCTCGCGGTACGTCATGGGCTTCCAGGCTCCGTCCTCCGGGACGAGGAACCGGACCCCGTCGCCCCCGGCGTCGATCCTGTTCAGGAACATCTCGTTGAGCGTCCGTTCCTTCATCGGCGCTCCCCGTTCCCCGCCTAATCGTATTCCACGGCGAGGGTCACCGTGTTGCTCCGGCGCCCGTCGACGTCGAGCACCCATCCCGTGTAGACGACCCGCTTCTTCTTGTCCGTCTTTCCCGCCGCCTCCGCCTTCTCGATGAGGGTGTAGATCGAGTCGTGGGGGGTCCGGTCGCCGTGGCTGCCGTCGTCGTAGAGGACGTTGGTCCCGAAGGAGATCTGCCCGGTGTCCACGTCCTTGGCGTAGTAATAGAGGAGCACCGAGTCGCCCAGGTACTTCTTCTTCCCGACGATCCGGAACTCGACCACCTTGAGCTCGAGGCGTCCCTGGTCCCCTTTCGCGAGGTGGGTCGGGTACCAGTTGACCTGCGCCAGGATGTCGGAGTCGACGTGGCAGTTCAGGCACAGGGCGCGTCCCACGAGCTTCCGGCGGCGGTGGACGCCCGAGGCCTCCATCGCGTCGTGGCACGTGATGCAGGTGATCTTGCCGTTCTTGTCCAGGGGGAGGTCCTCGGGAGACTTCATGTCCGGGGCCACGGCGATCTTGACCGGGTGCATGTGCTTGTAGCCCTCGTGGCAGGACGAGCAGAGCGCGACGATGTCCCCCCCGAACCGGAGATTGTTCTCCTTCGAGGGAGCGGAGCCGTCCGCCGGCTGCGTGACGTGGCACACGATGCACGCCTTCTGATCCTTCCGCGCGTGCGGGCTCGCCGCCTTTCCCGCCCGCCCCTCCGCCGGATCTCCCGGCGCGGCCGCGAACAACGCGAAGCCCGCCGCGGCGAGCGCGACGCACCATCTTCCCCGTCCGCGCGATCTCATCCCGAGTCTCCCGTGACGACGGTATTTGGGGCCGTGCGGCGGCCGCGCGCGGACACAGGCGCGCCGCGGCACGAGCCGGGCCTTTTCGAGCCGATTTCCGATCAGTTTCAACTTTATTAAAAGGGGGCGTGAAAGTAAAATGTTTAATGCCTCGCGACGGAAGCGGGCTCCGGGGGGAAACGGGTGTCTCTCAAGGGATTGCGGGCGGCGATGTCGGTCCTTGCGCTATCCGTCCTCGCCTGCGGCTGCCTCGTCACCGGGTCGACCTACGAGGCGAAGACCCGGGAAGCGGACTCCCTCCGGGAAGCCGTCGCGGCGACCAGCAAGGAGAAGAGCCAGCTCGCGGCCCGCGCCGAGGCGCTCGAAAAGGAACTCTCCGACGAGAAGGAGACCTCGGCGGGCCTGGCCGCGCGCGTCAAGGCGCAGGACGAGGACATCCGGAGATTGAGCGACGAGCTCGCGACGGCGCGGAAGAGCTACGAGGGGACCCGCATCACGCGGGAACAGCTGATCTCGGAGCTTCTCGAGAAGGAGAAGGCCACCGGGAAGAGGATCCAGGACCTGAGCCTCAAGGGGCAGTTCCTCGAGGCCGAGGTCGAAAAGCTCCGGAAGGAGGCCGCCGAGCGGGAGATCCTGGTCGCCGACCTCAGGCGCAAGGCCGAGACCACGCCGGACGCGGCGGCCTTGAAGAAGGAGCGGGATATCCTGCTCGGACGCGTGGAGCGGCTCACGGACGAGAGGAGCCAGGAGAGGAAGAGGCGCGACGACCGCCTCGCCGCGCTCGCCGAGGCGGCCGGCAAGACGGCGCCGGGTGCGAGCGTCGCGGCCCTCGGGCCGGCGCTGCGGATCGCCGTTCCCGAGCGGATCGTCGCCCGGCGGTCGAAAGCCGGGGACCTCCCGGAGCCGCTGAAGGCGCTGGTCGCCGAGATCGGCAAGGCCGCCGGCGAGCTGCCGTCCGCGTCGGTGATCGTCGCCGCGCCGGCGCAGAAGACCGCGGAGGCGATCCGGGCGGCGCTCCTCGGCGCGGGGGGGCTCGCCCCCGAGCGCGTCGTCGTCAACGCCGACGGCAGGGACAGGGTCACCGAGCTCCTCGTGCTCGCCCCGTAGAGGACATCGTCAAAGGAGGATCGGGATGGACGTCTTCGCAGCCATGAAGGGGCGCCAGAGCGTCCGGAAGTTCCGGAAGGATGCGGTTCCGCGCGAGAAGCTGCTCCGCATGGCGGAGGCCGCCACCTGGGCGCCCTCCGCCGGGAACGCGCAGAACGTCCGTTTCCTGGTCGTCGAGGACCGCGCCCTCCTGGCCGCGATGAAGGGGATCGTCGACGAGGTCTACGCCCGCGTGACGGGCAAGGAAGTCCCCCCGGACAAGATCAACTACCACAACCTCTTCATCGGGGCGCCCGCCGCCGTCTGCGTCATCGGCACGCCGTACGAATCGTCGACGGACAAGATGCTCCGCGAAAAGGATCCCGAGCGGCTCAAGGTGCGGCGTTACCAGGTCAACGCCGGGCTGCAGAGCGTGGCGGCCTCGATCACCCAGTTTCTCCTGGCCGCCCACGCGCTCGGCTACGGCACGTGCTGGATGACGGGGCCCCTGATCGCCAAGCCGGAGCTCGAGTCGGCCCTGTCGGTCCGGTTCCCCGAGGAGCTCCTCGCGGTGATCGCGGTGGGAAAGCCGGACGTCCTCCCGCCCAAGCCGCCCCGCAGGCCCGCCGGAGAGATCACGTCGTTCCGGTAGGGAGCGCCTTCTCGAAGCGGAGCCTCCGGATCCGGAACCGCTCGGTTTCGGTCACCGTGACCCTGTAGCCGTGGGCCCGGAAGGTCACCTGCCCTTCCGGCACGTACTGGAGGCAGTCCAGGGCAAAGCCGCCGGCGGTCTCGTAGGTGGCGCCCGCCGGGATGTCGATCCCGTACTCCTCGCGCAGGACCCGGATCGGCGTGGCGGCCGGCACCGACAGGGCGCCGTCCTTCTCCCACTCGGGGAGGGGCTCGGAGTCCGCCCCCTCCGCGAGGCGGCCCACGATCTTCTCGAGCAGGTCGTGCAGGGTGATGACGCCGCACAGCTTCCCGTGCTCGTCGATGGCGACCGCCAGGTGGACCCGGGACCGCCGGAACTGGCGGAACAGGTCCGAGATCTTCATCGATTCGGGAACGTAGAGGGGTTTTTCGAGGACGCTTTCCCACCGCGCCTCGCTGCGCTGCCGGAGCAGGTCCCGCGAGGCGAGGATCCCCACGACTTCCTCGCCGCCCCGGGCGAGGACCGGGAACCGGGAGAACCCCGCGTTCCCGACGACCGCGGCCACCTCGTCCCGCGACATCCCCTCCTTCAGCGCCACGACCTCCGACCACGGCGTCATGACCTCGCTCACGGCCGTCTCCCCGAACTTCAGGACCCCCTCGATCATCCGTTCCTCGGTCGAATCGATCGTCCCGTGCTCCGCTCCCTCCTCGATGACGTCGAGGATCCCCTCTTCCGACCCGAACCGGATGTCCATCAGGGCCTCGGGCATATAACGCCCGCCGAACAGCGCGCGGCCCGCCCGGTCGAGGAGCCGGGCCGGCCCGGCGGCAGCCCGCATGAACGCCAGGCAGGCTCCCCCCCGGCCCAGGACGCGCCGGGCCTTGCCGATCGCCCCGAGCGTCGCCGCGTTCTCCAGGGCCAGGATGAGGAGGAGATAGGACAGGAGCCACGCGGCGCAGGCGGTCGGCCCCTTCCAGCCGGGAAGGGACAGGACCAGCGCGAAGCCGCCCGCGCCCGCGCCGACCGCGGACCCGACCTTGAGGGCGGCGGCCGCGACCCACAGGGAAAACGGGTGCGCGAGCGCCGGGTCGCGCACGGCGGCGAGGAGCCGCCGCGCCGCCCGGGAGGTATCCGCCCCGCTTGCGCGGGATTCCGCCGCGTGCTCGTCGTGCTTCACCTGCCGGCCGTCCCCGGCGGATGCCGCCTCGGACAGCCCTTCCTCCCCGAGGATGAGGAGCGCCGAGCGGAACGCGGTCGCGGCCGCGCCCAGCAGCGACAGGACGACGGCCGCGGGCAGCAGGACCCAGTGCGTCCACATGGCTCCACTATAGCCGATTCTGCTATATTGGGCGTATTCCCGGGAGCGCCGATGAAGAGAGTGGCCTACGTCTACCATCCGGACTACCTGCTCCACACGCCTCCCTTCGAGCACCCGGAATCCCCGGAACGCCTGGTCGCCATCGACGAGCATCTCCGCCGCAACGGCCTGATGGCGTCGCTCGTCCCGGTGCCCCCCGGGGAGCCGTCCGAGGACGACGTCCTGCGGGTCCACGACCCGGCCTACCTCAGGCGCCTGGAGCTCGCGTGCCGGCGCGGGGACCTCACGCTCGATGCCGAGGACACCTACCTGAGCAAGAACTCGTACGGGATCGCGCTCCTCGCGGCGGCCGGATCGATCGCCGGGGCGGAGGAGGTCGCCTCGGGGCGGGTCGACCGCGCCTTCTGCGCCGTCCGCCCGCCGGGGCACCACGCCGCGCGCGCCGAGGGAATGGGGTTCTGCCTCCTCAACAACACCGCCATCGCCGCCCGCTACCTCCAGGCGCGGCACGGCGTCTCGCGGATCCTCATCGTCGACTGGGACGTCCACCACGGCAACGGGACCCAGAGCATCTTCCTCACGGACCCGACGGTCTTCTTCTTCAGCATCCACGAGAACCCGACGTTCCTTTACCCCGGCACCGGCCGCCGGTGGGAGACCGGGAAGGGAGAGGGCGAGGGATACACCCTGAACGCGCCGATGGCCCCGGGTTCGGGGGACGCCGAATACCGCCTCGCGTTCGAGCGGATGCTGCTCCCCGCCGCGGAGAGGTTCCGCCCGGAGTTCATCATCGTCTCCGCCGGGTTCGACGCCCACCGCGACGACCCGCTCGCCGACATCCAGCTGACGGACGAGGGGTACGCGTTCATGACCCGCTTCGTCGCCGACCTGGCGAACGCCCACTGCGGCGGACGGGTCGTGTCGATCCTCGAGGGGGGTTACGAGCGGGAATCGCTGACGCAATGCACCGAACGCCACATCCGGGAGCTCCTGGCGAAATAGCGCGGAGAGAAACGGGGGTCACCCATGTTCGTCGCACGCAGAATGCAGCGCAACGTCGTGACCGCATCCCCCGCCACGCCCCTCAACGAGGCGCGGCGGCGGATGCGCGGGAACAACGTCCACCAACTCCCCGTCGTCCAGGCCGACGGGACGCTCGTCGGCATCCTGTCGGACCGCGACATCCGCGAGGCGACGCTCCCGGTCGCGCTGCTGCCCGGCAAGACGGAAAAGGACGTCGAGGAGCTCTTGGCCAGCACCCCCGTGGACCGGGTGATGACGCGGAAGGTCGTCACGGCCACGATGACCGACTCCCTCGAGGACGCCATCGTGCTCATGCACGACTTCCGCGTCAACTCCCTGCCGGTCGTCGACGAGACGGGGCGGATCGCCGGGATCATCACCCGGACCGACGTCCTCAGGGCGTTCGTCAAGACCCTCGGGATCGGCGAGGTCAGCTCGCGCATCGAGGTCGTGGTGCCGGACCGGCCGGGCGCGCTCGCCGAGGTCGTGAACGTCATCAAGGGGTTCCACGTCAACATCACGAGCGTCCTGACGACCGGCCACGCCGAGGAGGGACTGCGGGCGGTCTTCTTCCGGATCGCCACGCTCAACGTGATGCCGATCCGCAAGGCGATCGAGGCCGCGGGGTTCCGGATCCTCGACCCGTCGGAGTTCCGGCTGTGAGGGCGATGGTCCTGCGCGGGAACGGGCCGATCGCCTCCTCCCCCCTCGAGACGGCGGAGCTCCCCGACCCGCTGCCCGGCCCGGGGGAGATCCGGGTCAAGGTCGCGGCGTGCGGCATCTGCCGGACGGACCTCCACGTGATCGAGGGGGACCTGCGGCCGCTCCGCGCACCCCTCGTCCCCGGCCACCAGGTCGTCGGGCGGGTGGACCGGCGCGGCGAGGGGGCGGCGCGGTTCCCCGTCGGCGCCCGGGTCGGGATCGCGTGGCTGCGGCACACGTGCGGCGCCTGCGCCTTCTGCGCGTCGGGCCGCGAGAACCTCTGCGAGGCCCCGCTGTTCACGGGCTACCACCGCGACGGCGGCTTCGCCGAGTACGCCGTCGTGCCCGAGGCGTTCGCGTACGAGATCCCCGAAGCGTTCGGGGACGCCGAGGCCGCGC
The DNA here is from genome assembly GCA_050257455.1 of Gemmatimonadota bacterium. Lineage (GTDB taxonomy): Bacteria > Desulfobacterota > Deferrimicrobia > Deferrimicrobiales > Deferrimicrobiaceae > JBLMWX01. The sequence goes on from JBLMWX010000170.1 coordinate 7,599, forward strand.
CCCTGCTCTGCGCCGGGATCATCGGCTACCGGGCGCTGCGCCGCGCCGACCTCCCGCCCGGGGGGACGCTGGCGCTCTACGGCTTCGGGTCCTCCGCCCACATCGTCATCCAGCTCGCCCTGTCCCGCGGGAGCCGGGTGGTCGTCTGCACGCGGGGCGAGAGGCACCGGAAGCTCGCGCGCGACATGGGTGCGTTTTGGGCGGGGGAGGATCCGGCGGAGATGCCGGTCCGGGCCGACTCGGCGATCCTCTTCGCCCCCGCGGGCGAGCTCGTCCCGGTCGCCCTCAAGCGGCTCCGGAAGGGCGGGACGCTGTCGCTCGCGGGGATCCACATGAGCGACATCCCCGCGATGCGGTACGAGGAGTGCCTCTTCTACGAGAAGAACGTCCGGAGCGTCACCGCCAACACGCGGCGGGACGGCGAGGATCTGCTCCGCGAGGCGGCGCGGATCCCCATCCGCCCGAAGGTGACGCTCTTCCCCCTCGCGGAGGCGAACCGGGCCCTCCGCATGCTCAAGGACGACGAACTGCAGGGCACGGGGGTCCTCACCGTCCCGGGCTGACCGGTCCCCGCGGAAGGAGCGGTGCCGCGATGGCGACGTTCCGCAAGTCGGCGTTCGTGAGGCGGTTCCGGGCGCGGTTCTTCGTCCGGTTCCACATGGCGCTGATCCTCGTGGGCACGGCGCTGGCCGGGCTGCTCGTCTCCAAGGTCCTCCTGGAAGCGGGCCTCGGCTCGATGGCGGTCCGGTACCCGCTGGCGGTCGCCCTGGCGTACCTCGCGTTCTTCGCCTTCGTGAAGATCTGGCTCCGGTACGTCGCCGTCGCCTCGCCCGGGGCGGGGGGCCGCGCCGGGGATGCCGCGGACTTCGTGCCCGATGTCGTCGATCTCCGGGGCGCTCCCGCGTCCGCCGCGGAGAAGGCGATCCGGTTCGGCGGCGGACGGGCCGGGGGCGGCGGCGCGGGCGGCGCCTTCGACGCCGTCGCGGGGGCCACCCGCGGGGCGGCGGCGTCCCTGCCCGAAACGGCCGCCGCCGAGGCGGCAGGCGATGCGGCGGCCGGCGCGGGACACGCGGCCGGCGACGCCGCGTCGGGCCTCCTCGACGCGGACGAATGGGCGCTGCCCCTGGTCCTCCTCGTCGCGCTGGTGGCGGCCGTCCTCGGCGCGGGGATCTACCTCGTCTGGCAGGCGCCGTCGATCCTCCCCGACGCCGCGTTCGACGCGGCGCTGGCGGCGAGCCTCCTGCGGGGGGCGAAACGGGCCAGCGCGCCCGACTGGACGGCCGGGATCTTCCGCGCCACGTGGAAACCGTTCCTCTGGGTCGTCGCCGTCACGGTCGCGTTCGCGCTGGCGGCGGGCCACTACTTCCCGCACGCGAGGAAGATCGCCGACCTGTTCATGCGCGCGGGGTGACGTCCGCCGTCGCGACGAGACCCGCGGGCGAAATCGCCCGGACGGCGCGCGCCGACGCGAGCGGGAACCCGGCCACGACGATCCGGGCGCCGGCGACGACATGCCGTCGGGCGTGCGGGAAACGGCTATCCCGGCCCGTCCTTTCGGAGGATGCCGTCGGCGGCGAGCATGCCGTTCAGCGCCGCCCCCACGATCCCCCGCGACTTGCCGACGCCGTCGCCCGCCACGAACAGGTTCGGCACGTTCGTCTCCAGGTACCGGTCGGTGGCGTACTTCGTGTCGTAGAACTTGATCTCGGGAACATAGATCGTCGTGGACGGATGGGCGACGCCGGGGATGACGCGCGAGAGGAGCAGCAGGCTCTCGCGCAGGTTGTCCACGATCCGGCCGGGGTAGGCGAACGAGATGTCCCCGGGCGTCACGCCGGGCCCCGGCGGAAGGGTCGGCGTCATCTTGTCGTAGCCGAGGGCCCCCGAGTCGAACGTCTCGGCCTTCGAGCGCCGGCCGGCCGTCAGGTCGCCCCACCGCTGCACGACGAGGCTGTCCCCGCCTCCCCAGAAGTTCGCGAAGGCCATCACCTTGCGCCCCATCTCCGTCGTGTCCTGCACCGGCTCGGTCATCGACACCGTGTTGAGGATCGCGAAGTTCGTGTTGGGCGTCTTCCGCCTCTTCAGCGCGTCGCCGTTGACCAGGCGGCAGCCGTTCCGGACCTCGACGCGGACGCGTCCGCCGGGGTTGGTGCAGAAGGTCCGCGTCCGGTCGCCGTGCGTCGGCGTCACGAACAGGAACTTCGGGTCGTAGAGGACCTGCGTGATGTCCTCGTAGACGGGGGAGGCGACCTCGACGCGGCAGCCGATGTCGATGTCGCCGTACTTCGTGCGCGCCCCCAGGGAGCGGGCGACCTCGCGGAACCAGTAGGCGCCGTCGCGCCCCGGCGCGGCCACCAGGAAGCGCGCCGCGTAGCGCCCGCGCGACGTCGCGACGGCGAACCCGCCGTCGTCCCCCCGGGCCACGTTCTCCACCTTCGTCTTCAGCTGGAACGTCGCTCCCCGGGCCGCGATCTCCTCCGTCATCCGCGCGACGACGCCGTGGGCGAGGTCGGTGCCCATGTGGCGCTGCCTCGCGGGGAGCAGCGTGATGTCCCAGCCTCCCTTCGCCGTCCGGTTCCGGACCCAGGAGACGCGGTCGAGCCACGGGGCGATCCGCTCCGCGTCGGCGCCGTAGAGGGTGGGGTCGGCGCCGTGGGCGAGGAAGACCTCTTCGATCCCGGCGATCCGCTCCGCGGCCTCCCCCTCCGAGAGACCGAGCTCGTCGAGGTCCATCCCGATGCGGTGAGAGAGGTTCAGCTTGCCGTCCGTCATGGCGCCCGCGCCGCCCGTGCGGGGCTTCTCGTCCAGGACGAGGACGCGGAGCTTTCCGGACAGCGACCGTGCGGCGAACAGCCCCGCGGGGCCCGCCCCGATGACGATCACGTCCCAGGAGACGCGGGCCGCCGTCAACGGGCGTCGACCGCCGCCACCGACGGCCCGGCGGAGAGGAGGAACGGGCGGACCGCGAATCCCCGCCGGCGCAGGATCTCCTCGACCTTCCGCCGGTCCTCCGGCGCACGGAGCAGCCCGAAGAGCATCCCTCCCCCGCCCGCGCCGCACAGTTTCGCCCCGGCCACCGGCCCCCGGAGCTCGCGCGATCCCAGCGCCGCGTCGACGAGGCGCGTCGAGACGCCCGGGGCCAGCGTCTTCCGGACCGCCCACTCCCGCGCAACCGCCGCGCCGACCGCCCCGATCTCGGCGGACGCCACCGCGTCCCACGCGTCCCGCGCCGCGGCGGCGATGGCGGCGAACTTGCGCAGGACCGCGCGGTCGCCTTCGATCGCGCCGCGGATCATCCGCCAGTTGACGTCCGACGAGTGGTGGGACTTCCCCGTGCCGGCCAGGAACCCGTGCGCCGCGAGGGCGCGGCCGGCGGCGCCCGCCGCCGGGATCCGCGCCGCGTCGATCCGGCCCGGCGCGAAGGCGATCCCCTGGATCCCGCCCCGGAGCGCCGCCACGTGGTCCTGGCGGCCGGTCAGGCTCCGCAGGTGGGCCGCCTCGATCTCCATCGCCTCGCGGGCCGTGTCCTTCCAGGGCCGCCGCCTGCCCAGCAGCGCGTCCATCGCGAGCATCGTCGCCACCAGGAGCGCGGACGACGCGCCGAGCCCGGACCCGATGGGCGCCTCGTTCACGATCGAGAGCGTCACGCCCCGGACCGGCGGAAAACAGCGGAGCGCCGCGGCGATGAGCCCGAGCTTTCCCCCCGGGGGGAAGCCGTGGGTGTCGTCCGCCTCCGCGCGCTCCGCGTAGTTCCCCGAAACCATCCGGGCCTTCCCGGGCGCGGGAACGATCTCGACCCGGCTCGCGATCGCGATGGCGGCGTTGACGGTCATCGAGCCGGGCACGAGGAGGTAGAGGGGATAGATGTCGAGGGTCCCTCCCGCGAGATCGACGCGGTTGGGAACCGTCGCGCTGACCCTCCTGTCGGCCGCGAGCGGCTTGCCGGCTGCCATCGTGCGATCGCCCCCGTCCTGGCGTCCACTGTCCTTTTACCACGGGGGCGGCGGAAAGAAAAACCCGGCTTTTCCCCTTTCCTCCGCGAAGAACCGACGGTATAAAATGAAGGCCAATACCGCCCGCCAGGAGGACCTCCATGCCGCCCGTCAAGATCCGCTGGTTCGGACACTCCGGGTTTTCCATCCAGGACCCCTCCGGCAAGACGGTCCTCGTCGACCCCTGGTTCCAGGGAAACCCGACCGCCCCGAGCGGCCCGGAGGGCGTCCCGAAGGCGGAGTTCCTCCTCCTGACCCACGACCATTTCGACCACGCGGCCGACGCCGTCCTGCTCGCCCGGCAGACCGGCGCCCTCGTCGTCGGGATCTTCGAACTCGTGGGGGACCTCAAGGCGAAGGGGGTCCCGGAGTCCCAGCTCCTTCACGGGGGCATCGGGATGAACGTCGGCGGGACCGTGGTGCTCGACGGGTTCTCCTTCACGATGACGGAGGCGCGCCACTCGTGCAACCTCGGGGTGCCCGTGGGCTACGTCATCCAGACGCCGTCGGGGCTGACCGTCTACCACTCGGGCGACACGGGGATCTTCGCGGGGATGGCGCTGATCGGGGAGCTCCACGCGATCGACGTGGCGCTGCTCCCGATCGGCTCGGTGTTCACGATGGACTTCCGCCAGGCGGCCAAGGCGGCGTCGCTGCTCCGGGCGAAGGCCGTCATCCCGATGCACTACGGGACGTTCCCGATCCTGGAGCCCAACGCCGACCGGTTCGTCGCGGAGATGAAGCGGGTCGCGCCCGGCACGCGGGCGATCGTCCTGCGGCCCGGGGAGGAAACCGCGCTCTAGCGGTTCGGGGCTACCACAGGCGCTCCGCCACCGCGGCCATGAGAAGGGGAAACAGGATCTCGTGCGGGCCGATGAGGTGGTACCCCTTTCCCCCGGCCTGCGCGGGGCGCACCACCACGTTCCGGTCGGGCCGGTACTGGCGGATGAAATCCATGTTCGCGGTCGTGATCCGCGAGAGCGGCCGGCCCAGGTTCCGCGCGATGGCGACCGCCTTCAGGAACACCTCGGGGAGGACGACCGCGGAGCCGACGTTCAGGTAGACCCCCCCCTGGAGGCCGTACACGAGGTCGCAGAAGCGGCGGAAATCCCGGAGCGACGCCTCGCCCGTCGCCGCGCCGTCGCACTCGGGGTGCATGTGGACGATGTCGGCCCCGATGCAGACGTGGACCGTCGCGGGCACGCCGAGACGATGCGCCTCCGCGAGGACGCTGACGCGCCCGTGGGGGGCGGCCGACGCGGCGATCGCGCGGCCCACCGCGCCGCCGAAGCCGAGGCCGTCCGCGATGCCCGCCGCCACGGCCGCGTGGATGAAGCGGGCCGTCTCCTTCGCCATCCCGAAGGAGCCGTCCGCCAGCCCCGCCTCCACGTCCTCCGAGGTCTTGCCCGCCAGCGCCAGCTCGACGTCGTGGATCGCGCCCGCCCCGTTCATCGCCACGCCGTCGAACAGCCCCCGGCGCAGCCCCTGGACGAGGAGCGGCGACAGGCCCACCTTGATGAAGTGGGCGCCGATTCCGAGGAGGACGGGGGCGCCCCGCTCCTTCGCCCGCGCCACCGCCGCGACGACGGCCCGGAAATCCTCCGCGGCGAAATAGCCCGGGAGCCCCTCCAGGAACCGCGCGAACGACATCCCCTTCGCGACGGGCGCCGCGAAGCCCCGGAGCGACACCTTGCTGCGCCGCGAACGAAGCGGGGTGCGCCGGAGCCGGGCGACGTCCGCCCGCCCCAGGCGGGAAGCGCCGGCCTTTTCGCGGCTGCCGGCTGCCGCGTAGTCCCCGGGGCCGCTCTTCGTCCGGGAGAGGGGCGCCCGCGTCACCGCTTGCCCACCTCGCGGAACAGGATCGTGTCGGTGAGTTCGCAGAGCACGTGCCCGACGGCGATGTGGGCCTCCTGGATGCGGGGCGTGCTCCGGGACGGGACGCTCAGGGCGATGTCGGCCAGGGACGCCGCCTTTCCCCCGTCCCCCGTCAGGACGATGGCGATCATCCCCATCTTCCTGGCGACGCGGAGCGCCTTGAGCACGTTGGCGGACGAGCCGCTCGTCGTGATGCCCATCGCGACGTCGCCCTTTCTTCCCAGGGCCTTGAGCTGCTTGCTGAAGACGTCGTCGAACGCGTAGTCGTTCGAGATGCTCGTGAGGATCGAGGTGTCCGTGGTGAGCGCGATCGCGGGAAGCGGCGGGCGCTCGATGAGAAAGCGGTTCATGAACTCCGCCGCGATGTGCTGCGCGTCCGCGGCGCTTCCCCCGTTCCCGAAGAGGAGGAGCTTCCGCCCGGCCTTGAACGCATCCGCGATCGCCTTCGCGGCCGCGGCGATGTCGGCGGACATCGAATCGATCATCTGGAGCCGGAGGTCCGCCCCCTCCTTCAGCATCCTGGCGATGGCGTCCTTCAAGGAGGTCCTCCCCTCCCGGGAAATGAGTACCGAAAACCATAAACCCTTTCTCTTCGCGCTGTCAAGGAACGCCGCCGGAGGCGATCCCGATTCTTCCCTTCCGGAAAGAACCGCGGTAGCATGAAACGCATCTTTTACGACGGGGACCCGTCGTGGACGAGCGGATCGACAGAATCCTTGCCGAGGCGCGGACGATCGCCGTCGTCGGCCTCTCGGACAAGCCGGAGCGGCCGAGCCACGTGGTCGCCCGGTACCTGAAGGAGCGGGGATACGCCATCGTCCCCGTCAACCCGGCCGTCGCCGAGGTGCTCGGCGAGAAGGCGTACCCGTCGCTCGCGGAGGTGCCCGGGCGGGTCGATCTCGTGGACGTGTTCCGGAAGTCGGAAAACGTCCTCCCGGTCGCGGAGGAGGCGATCCGCGCCGGCGCCCGGTTCTTCTGGATGCAGGAGGGCGTGGAAGACGAGGAGGCCCGGGCGCGGCTCGAGGCGGCGGGGATCCCGGTCGTGATGAACCGGTGCGTGAAGAAGGAGCTCGAGAAGCGGGGACGTTGAGTCCGTCAGATCACGGAGGTAAGGGAACGATGGCCGGAAACATCCTGGAACTGAACAGCGGCAATTTCAAGACCACCGTGGAGGCGGGTCCCACCCCGGTGCTGGTGGACTTCTGGGCGCCCTGGTGCGGACCGTGCCGGGTCATCGCGCCCATCCTCGAGGAGGTGGCGAGGGAATTCGAGGGGAAGGTCCGGGTCGCCAAGGTGAACGTGGACGACAGCCCCGACATCGCGTCGCAGTTCGGCGTCCGGGGGATTCCCACGCTGATCCTGTTCAAGGAAGGCCAGATCAAGGGGCAGATGGTCGGGGTCAACCCCAAGACCAACATCGTATCGCTGATCCAGAAGAACGTTTGACGCGGGCGGCGGGTCGAAACCGCAAGCCCCGGCGGGGCGCGTTCGCCGCCGGCGCCCTTCTGGCCGCGGGGCTCGCCGCGTTCGCCGCCGGCTGCGCGGGACGGAGTCTCGCGACGGGAACCGTTCCCTTCCCCGCCGACAAGCCGGTCTTCGTCGACGGCGAGGGGAGGCCGCTGCGGGAGCTGCCGGCGGGGCCGGAGCCGCTCCGGCTCGTCGTCCTCGACTTCCCGTGGTGCCCGCCGTGCGCGGAGGCGTGGAGCGCCGCGCTGGCCGCGTCCGCATCGCTTCCCCCCGGTTCCCTGCGGGTCTACCGCATCCTCTTCGACCGGGAACGGTTCTTCACCCGAAGCGGCGTCAGCGTGGTCCCTCCCCTGCGCGCCGCCGCGCGCGCGGAAGACCGGGAGCCGGCGTCCCGCACGCGGGAGGTCGTCACGCTCACCGCGATCCCCGGCGCGTTCCGGGAGGAGTACGAGGTCCGGCAGGCTCCCGTCATCCTCCTGCTCTCCGCCGACGGGAAGGTGCTCCGGCGCTGGACCGGGGCGTCCGCCTCCCTGTCCGCGTCCATCGCGGAGGAGACCCGCCGCTCCCGCGGCACGGATCAGGATTCGAGCGTGTCGCCGCCTCCCTGAAAGGTGAAGCGCGACCGGGCGAGGTTCGCGAGGATCCCCAGCGCCATCATGTTCGTGAGCATCGACGACCCGCCGTAGCTCACGAAGGGCAGCGGGATCCCGACCACGGGGAAGAGGCCGCAGACCATCGACACGTTGATCAGGACGTGGGCCAGGAAATACGCGGTCAGCCCGCCGCAGGCGAACGACGAATAACGGTCCTGGGACAGCGAGGCCAGCAGGAACCCCCTGTAGATCAGCGAGACGAACAGGGCGAGCAGGACGATGGAGCCGGCGAACCCCCACTCCTCCGAGAAGACCGCGAACGCGAAATCGGTATGCTGCTCCGGAAGGAACCGGAGGGCTCCCTGGGTCCCCTTGAGGTACCCTTTCCCGAACAGCCCCCCCGACCCGACGGCGATCTTCGACTGGATCACGTGGTAACCCCGGCCCATCGGGTCCAGTTCCGGGTCGAGGAAGGTCAGGACGCGCTGCCTCTGGTAATCCTTCATCAGGAACCAGAGCCCCGGGATCCCCGCCGCCCCGGCGACGGCCAGGACGGCGAACACCTTGGCCCTCACGCACGAGACCACCATCATCGCCGCCAGGATGACGAGGAATATGCCGGCCGTGCCCAGGTCGGGCTGCAGCGCGACGAGGACGAACGGGACCGCCACGATCGCGACGGCCGGAAGGATGTCCGCGAAACCGAGCCCGCCGTATTCGTACCGGCGGGCGAAATATTTCGCCAGGACGAGGACGATCGCGACCTTGGCGAACTCCGACGGCTGGAAGTTGAACCCGCCCAGCGCGATCCACCGCTGAGCGCCTCCCCGGACCTTGCCCCCCGCGAGGACGATCAGCAGGAGGACGACGATCCCGGCGTAGACGTACCACGCCGTCTCCTCGATGAACCCGTCGCCCACGAGGTAGAAGAGGAAGAAGACCCCGAATCCCATGAGGATCCACACCAGCTGCTTGACGAAGAGCGGGACCCCCGGCCCCCCCAGCACGCGGGTGCCGCTGTAGACGTTGACGAGCCCGACCGCGCACAGGCAGAGGGCGATCGCGAAGAGCGGCCAATCCATCCGCGACATCTTTCCCCGCATCACGAGCCGGCCTCCTTGTCCGGGGCGACGCGACGCTCCCGGAAGTATTCCTGCATGACCGCCTTGACGACCGGCGCGGCGGCGGATCCCCCGTGTCCCCCGTGCTCCACCATCGCGACGACGGCGATCTCCGGGTCCGACACCGGCGCGAAGGCGATGAACCAGGCGTGGTCGCGGATGAAGTACGGGAGATTCTCGGACTTGATCATCTTCCCCTTGACGCCCGCCACCTGGGCTGTCCCCGTCTTGCCGCCGACCTCGACGTCGGGGAGCTTGGCGGCGCCCCCGGTCCCCCACTCGTTGACGACGCCCGAGAGCGCCTTCTTGATGAAGGCGACGTCTTCCGGCTTCCACGGCAGCCGCCGCAGGACCTCGGGAGGCCTCGTCTCCACCTTGCCGTCCATGCCGACGACGGCGGTCACGATGCGGGGACGCACGACGGTTCCCCCGGACGCGATGGTCGCGTAGCCCTCCAGCATGCCCAGCGGGGTCACGTGGATCGCCCCCTGGCCGATCCCGATCATGACGCTCTCGACGTCCCGCCACTTCTCGTGCCGCTCCCGGAGCTTCCAGGCCGGATCGGGCACGAGGCCCTTCCGCTCGCCGGGCAGGTCGATCCCCGTGATCGTCCCCAGCCCCGCCGCGCGCTCGAGGGACGCGACGGGATCGGGGCCGAGCTTGAGCCCGAGCCTGTAGAAATAGACATCGCACGAATTGACGATGGCCCTGTGCATCTCGACCGGCCCGTGCCCCTTCTCCTTCCAGCACCGGAACGTCCTGTTTCCGAACGTGAAGGAGCCGCCGCAGCTGACCGTCTTGGCGGCGTCCTGCGCCCCGGTCTCGAGCGCCGCCAGGGCGAGGAACGGCTTGACCGTGGACCCGGGCGCGTACGTCCCCTGGAGCCCCTTGCTCGACAGCGGCTTCAACTTGTCCGCCAGGAGCGCCTGCCACTCGTCTTTCCGGATCCCCCGCGAGAAGGAGTTCGGATCGAACGCCGGGAGCGACACGAAGGCGTAGACGTCCCCCGTCTTCGGGCTCATCGCGATGACGGCCCCCGCCTTGCCCGCCATCGCCTCGACCGCGGCCTTCTGGAGATCCGCGTCGAGCGCGGTGCGGACCGTCGCGCCCGCGACCGGGGGCACCTCGGTCACGAGCCGCTTGTCGCGGCCGGCGGCGTCGACCTCCACGTAGCGGCCGCCGTTGGTCCCGCGGATGATCGCGTCCAGCTGCCCTTCCAGCCCGTATTTCCCGACGATGTCCCCCATGACGAGCCCCTCGTCCCGCCGGGCGTCGAGCTCCTGCTCGTTCGCCTCCCCCACGTAGCCGAGGACGTGGGCGAAATCGGAGCCGTACGGGTAGCTCCGCTTCGCCTCGACCTGGATCGCGAAGCCGTGGAGGGCCTCCCGGTTGAACTCGATCACCGACACCTGCTCGAACTTGAGGTCCCGCGCGACGGTGAAGGAGCTGTAGGGGTTGTCGTTCTTCGCCTCCAGGATCCGCTCGCGGACCTCCTCCGGCTCGAACTCGATCACCTCGGAGAGGAGGCGGATCTCCCCGTCCAGGTCCGCCACGTCCACCGGCGAGCAGATGAGGTCGAACGAGGGCTGGGTCTCCGCGATCGGCCTCCCCTTCCGGTCCAGGATGACGCCGCGCGGCGCGCGGACGGGCCGGATCCGGAGGCGGTTGTTCTCGGCGAGATTCCGGAAGCGCTCGTGCTGCACCACCTGGAGCCAGTAGAGGCGGACGACGAGCAGGGCGAAGAATCCCAGGCCGATCCAGGCCAGGAGGCGGATCCGCATGACGATCCCCGGATCCTGCTCGCGCTGCCGGATGTTCTCCGTCATTCCGCGACCCGCTGCCACCGTCCCGACAGGTCCATGAACAGCGGAACCGCGACCAGGGAGGTCCACGCGACGCGGATCCCCTCCTTGGCGACCCACAGCGCGGTGAAGGGGCGGCTTCCGACCAGGAGCGAGAGGATCACCATCGAGACCGACTCGAGAAGGAGGAGCACCGCGGCCGTCGAGAGGACGAACGACTCCGCCCGTATGAACAGGCGAAGGCCGATCTCGCGGGCCAGGAAGAAGAGGGACAGGGACGAGAGAAACAGCGACCACGGCGGGGCCGACACGGTCAGCTCCCGGAACAGGGCCGGCGGGAGGGCCGCGAGCAGCCCGAGGGGGCCGGGGATGAACAGCCCCGCGTAGACGATGGCCAGGAAGGAGAAGTCCGGCAGCAGGAACCACGGAACGAATCCGGAGAGCCACCACACCGACAGCGACGTGCCCGCGAAGGACGCCGCCACCAGGACCAGGACCTGCCTCAAGGCCTTTCCGCCCGGAAGGGGATCGAGGGTCTGGCCAGGACGACCAGGACCTCCTCGACCGCCAGGAAATCCACCGCGCTCACGACCCGGATGTGCTGGAACAGCCCCTCGCGCGGGCGCTGGGCGCTCACCACGGTCCCCAGGAGCGTCCCCTTGGGCATGCTCCCGTCGAAGCCGGAGAAGAGCACGCGGTCTCCCGCGACCACGTCCTGGGTGGGCGAGACGTACTTGAGGGAACAGACGCCGCCCCCCGCCCCCTCGGCGACGGCGCGGACGCGGCTGCGCTCGACGATCACGTCGGCGGCGAAGCGGCCGTCCGTGACGAGAATGACCTCCGAGAGGCCCCGGTAGACCTTGTAGATGCGCCCGATGCCCCCACCGGGCGTGACGACCGACATTCCCGGCTCCACGCCGGCCTCGCCCCCGACGTCGATGAAGAGTCCCTGGAACCAGGGCGAGACGTCGTGGCCGACCACCCGGGCGCCGATGGTGGGCCGCGCGATCGTCTCCGAGAACCGGAGCAGCTCCTTGAGCCGCCTGTTCTCGAGCACTTCCTCCCGGTTTGCCTGGATCGTGTCCCGGAGCGCCGCGATCTCGCGGCGCAGCCGCTCGTTCTCGCGGGCCACCCCGGTCAGGGCGACGTACCCGCCCCAGAACGAGGCCAGGCCGCGGTGCACGAAATCCACGGTCGCGTACACCGGGCGGAAGACGACGGCGGCGACCCCGCGCAGCGGGCCGATGCTCCGCAGGGCGGACGGTGGACGCAGGAAGAGCTGCGCGACCGCGATCATCAGCGCGACGGCGGCGAGAAGGCGCCACCATTTCTTGAGGAAGGATAGCATCGACGGCCCGACCCGCTTCGATCCCCCCCGGGAGGCCGGCTAGCGCAGGGCGACCTGCCGCAGCAGGTCCAGCTCGTCCAGGGCCTTTCCGGACCCCAGCACGACGCAGGACAGGGGATCTTCGGCGACCGTCACGGGGAGCCCGGTCTCCTCGCGGATGAGCACGTCGAGCCCCCGCAGCAGGGCGCCGCCGCCGGCCAGCACGATTCCGCGATCGTAGATGTCGCCCGCGAGCTCGGGAGGGGTCTCCTCGAAGACCCCCTTGACCGCGTCGACGATGATGCGGACCGGCTCGGAGAGGGCCTCGCGGATCTCGTCCGCGTGAAAGGTGAGCGCCTTGGGAACACCCGAAACCATGTCGAGCCCCTTGACTTCCAGCGTCTCGGAGTAGCCCGGGAACGCGTTGCCGATCGTGACCTTGATGTATTCCGCGGTCGGCTCGCCGATCAGGAGGTTGTACTTGCGCTTCGTGTACTGGATGATCGCCTCGTCCATCTTGTCGCCCGCCACGCGCACGGAGAAGCTCTTGACGATGCCCCCCAGGGAGATGACGGCGACCTCGGTCGTCCCGCCGCCGATGTCGACGATCATGTTCCCCGACGGCTCGGTGATGGGCAGGCACGCCCCGATCGCGGCCGCGAGCGGCTCCTCGATGAGGTAGACCTCGCGCGCTCCCGCGCTCTGGGCGGACTCCCGGACGGCGCGCCTCTCCACCTCGGTGCACCCGTAGGGAACGCAGATGATGATCCGGGGCCGGACGAGGGAGCTGCGCTTGTGGGCCTTCCGGATGAAATAGCGAAGCATGGCCTCGGTCACCTCGAAGTCCGCGATGACCCCGTCCTTGATCGGCCGGATGGCGACGATGTTGCCGGGGGTGCGCCCGATCATCCGCTTGGCCTCGATCCCCACGGCCAGGACCTTCTTCGCGCCCCGGCTGTCCCGGTGGATGACGACCGCCGACGGCTCCGAGCAGATGATCCCCTCGCCCTTCAGGTAGACGAGCGTGTTCGCCGTCCCCAGGTCGATCGCCAGATCGTTCGAGAACAGGCCGAGAATCCTGTTGAAGATCATCCCCATCCTCCGGAGGTTCCGACGCGTTGGACGAGCCGCCGGCCAATCCCGTATCTTAGCAAGCCACCCTGCCCAATGCAAACGATCGGCTGTCCGGACCGGCTGTCTCGCCCCGCAGGGAACGTATCGGAAGGGCCGCCGCGCGGGTTTAGCCCGCGTTTCCCGCCGGGGCCCGCCGGGAGCGACCCGCCCGACGGCGCGCGGCCGCGGAGACGGGGCGTCCGACGGCTTCGGAATACCGTTGAATTCACCCGGCGCGGCGATTTAACATACTATGTTTCGTCCACCTATCGACGCATACGGGAGAGTCAGGCGCCATGCTCGACGTCCTTCGCCGCAACGCAGGCTCGTGGGCCATCAAGATCATCCTCACGTTCATCGCCCTCACGTTCGTGATCTGGGGGGTGGGGTCCTACACCGAGAGGGACCGGACGTGGGCGGCCCGGATCGGCAAGGAGGAGATCACCGCCGCCCAGCTCGCCGAGGCGGCGGCCGGGCTCGAGAAGGCGTACCGCGACGTCTACGGCAACGCGTTCACCCCGGACATGGCCAAGGCGCTCAGGATCAGGGAGCAGGCCCTCAACGCCCTGATCAAGCAGGAGATCCTCCTCGCCGAAGCCCGGAAGCTCGGGCTCGTGGCCTCGGACGTCGAGGTCCAGCGCGACATCGCCTCGAACCCGGCATTCCAGGTGAACGGCCAGTTCAGCGAGGCCCAGTACCGCAGGACCCTCGATCTCAACCGCCTCACGACGACCGCGTACGAGGCGGCCAGGCGCAGGGAGATCACCCTCCAGAAGATGGAGGGGATCATCGCGGCGTCGGCCCGGGTCCCCGAGGACGAGGCGCGGGACCTCTACGACCTCACCTCCCGGAAGATCCGCCTCCTCGTCGTCACCGCCGACCCGCAGAAGATCCGGGGCCCCGAGTCGGCGTCGGACGCCGAGATCGCGGCGCGCTACGAGCAGTCGAAGGAGAGCCTGCGGGTCCCGGCGCGCGTCAGGCTCCTGGTCGCGCGGTTCGACCCCGACGTCTTCGCCAGGGGCACGGAGCCGTCGGAGGACGAGATCCGGTCCTTCTACGAGGGAAACCCGGACAAGTTCCGCACCGACGAATCGCGCCTCGTCGAACAGGTCGTCGTCGCGGCACCCGCGAAGGACCGGGATGCCGCTCTCAGGAAGGCCCAGGCGATTCTCGCCGAGGCGGGCCGGGGGAAGTCCGAGTTCGAGGCGGCAGCCCGGAAGCAGGGCGCGGGAAAGCCGGCCGCGATGTGGGCGACGCGCAAGGACCTGCGCCCCGAGATCGCGGACGCCGTCTTCGCGGCGGGCGTCGGCCAGGGGGTCGGGCCGATCGAGGTCGCGGGGGGCTACGTGGTCGCGCGGGTGAACCAGATCCGCTTCCCCGAGACCGAGCCGCTGTCCCGGGTCCACGACCGGGTCGTGGCGCTCCTCAAGCGGGAGAAGGGCCGGGACGCGGCGGTCATCAAGGCGTACCAGGCGCACGCCAAGGCGGTGGAATCGAAGGATCTCAAGGCGGCCTGCGCGCCGTTCGGGGTCGTCCCGTTCGAGACCGGGTGGACGAGCGCCGGCAAGGGCGCGGAGATCCCCGCGGCCGTGGTGCAGGAAGCGCTCATGCTGCCCGCGAAGGAGATCGGGCCGGTCAAGACGGTCGGGGACGTCCACTACCTCTTCGAGGTGACGGCGAAGGAGGATTCGCGCATTCCGCCGCTCTCCGAGGTGCGCGACGCGGTCAGGGCGGCCGTGCTGAAGGACAAGCGGCGGGCGGCGGCGCAGGCGGCGGTGGAGAAGGCCCTGGCGGGGGCCGGGACCGCCGCCGACTTGCGGCGGAACGCGGCCCGGGCGGGGCTCGCCGTGTCGACGACGGCGTTCCTCTCGCCCGTGACCGATCCTCCGCCCGAGCCCGTCGCGGCGGTCGCGGACATCCGCCAGGAGCTGGTCGGCCTCACGGCGAAATCCCCCGTGGTCCCCAGGGCCCTCGCCGCCGGGCCGCGCTTCGTCGCCATCGCCCTCGACGGCGAGCAGGCGGCCGACGAAAAGACGTGGGAGGCGAAGAAGGCGTCGATCACCGCGGCCCTGGCCGAGCGCAAGAGGGCCCAGATGACGGAGGCCTGCCTCGCTGCGTGGAAGAAGGAGGTCAAGGTCGAGATCAACCCCGACGCCCTGAAGTAGGGGAGCTACCTCACGAGGCGGGACGCGTCGGCCCGCTCCACGTAGACCTTCCCGCACGCGCTGAAGGCGGCCTGGATCCGGTTCCCCTCGTCCACCGCGAACAGGCGCACGCCGAAGTCGGCGGACCCCACGAGAATCTTCAGCCCCTGCGGGCCGAATGCGAGGGCGCGCACGGGGCTGCCGATGGATGCCGTCCACATCGGCTCGCCGGTCTCCGCGAGGACCACCCGGGCCGCGAAGCCGGAACCGCCGTAGGCCAGGAAGCGCCCCGAAGGGTCGAACCGGACCGCGCGCACCTCGCCGTCCGCCTTGACGCTCAGGGCCTCCGAGCCGTCGGCGGTCCGGAAGATCCGGACGGCGGCCCCGCCGCCGCCCGCCGCCACGAGGTCCCCCGCGGGGTTCACCGCCACGGCGTACACCGGTCCGTCGAACGGGACCCTCCAGAGCTGGCGGCCGGAAGCCGCCTCCCAGAGGACGAGGACGCGCCCCTCGCTCCCGGCAACGATCGATCTCCCGTCCGGCGCGTAGGCGACGGCGCGGACCGGCGCGTCGACGCCGGCCCGCACGATCTCCTTCCCCGACCTGGCGTTCCAGACCCTCACGAATCCCCCGTCGTCACCCGTGGCGACGAACCGCCCGTCCGGGCTGAACGCCACCGAGAAGACCATCCCGGACGCCCGCGCCCGCCACAGCTCCTTCCCGGCGTCGACGTCGCGCAGGCGCAGCAGCGAGTCGGCCCCCCCGGTCGCGAACACGTCGGAGTCCGGCCCGTGCGCCACGGACAGAGCCATCTCCGCGTCCGGAAGCCGCCACGTCCTGATTCCCGTCTCGACGTCCCAGGCGCACAGCGCCCCGTCGCCTCCGCCCGAGATCGCCTGGGCTCCGTCGGGCCGGAAGGAGACCGCCGTGACCCACGACTCGTGCTCGCCCCGCCAGATGAGGGACGGCCCGCGGGCCACGACGGAGGCGACGGTCTCCGCCTTCAGCGCCTCCTTGTCGATCGAGAGCAGGTAGGCCTCGCCCGCCTCGTTGACCCGGAACACCGCGGGCACGGTCCTGGGGAACTCGCCGGCGAACGCGTCCTTGCGCCCCTCCGGGACCTTGAGCTTCAGCGAGAGCCCCGCGGGCCAGCCGAACCCGAGGAGGAGGGGATATTCCCCGCGCTCGGCATCGTAGGGCCCCAGGCGGACCGGGAACGCCTCGCGGATCTGCAGGTCCAGGACGCCCCTCCTCTGCTCGTCCAGCCACTCCCTCCGTTCGTTCCGGAGCATGGTCTTCAGGTCGCCGACCGCGATCCGGTTCCTCATCTCGCGTTGGCGGTAGGCCTGCTCCGGCTCGTCGGGCCGCCTCGCGGCGCGCGACAGCTTCGGGAACCGCCGCTCGAACTCCCCGGGCCACGCCTGCTCGACCCACGCCTCGACCTGCCCTTCCGACTCCTTGAGGAACTCGAGGCGCGCGCGCGCCTCTTCGACGGTCCGCGGGACGGGAAGGGCGCCGCCCCCCGCCCCGAGGACGGGCGTCGCCGGGGCGCCCGCGGCGATCAGCGCGGCAATCATGGCCGTCACGGCCTTGATCCTCATCGTCTCTCCCTGGCCCCGGTCTCCGGGCCATCCCTATTCTCGCGAAAGGCCCACCCGCCTTCAACAGCAAATAAAAAAGGGGGGGCCTCGACGGCCCCCCCTGCGGACAGGTTCTGGTTCGGGCACAGCGGCCGGCTTCAGCCCTCCGCGGCCTCGGCCTTGACGCCCGCGCCGGCCGCCTGCTCCACCGGGATCCGCATCCCGTAGAACGAGCGCCACACGAAGACCACCGAGACGAGGAAGAACAGGGCGGCCAGACCCGACGTGATCGTCTTGTCGGTGATCGTGATGGCCAGCTCCACGGCCAGGAGCCCGAACAGCGTCGTGAACTTGATGATCGGGTTCATGGCGACCGACGAGGTGTCCTTGAACGGATCGCCCACCGTGTCGCCGACGACGGTTGCCGCGTGCAGGTCGGTCCCCTTCATGGCAAGCTCCGTCTCGACCAGCTTCTTCGCGTTGTCCCAGGCCCCGCCCGCGTTGGCCATGAAGATCGCCTGGTACAGGCCGAAGATCGCGATCGAGATCAGGTAGCCGATGAAGAAGTAGTGGTTGACGCAGGCGAACGCCAGCGTGCCGAAGAAGACCGCCAGGAAGATGTTGAACATCCCCTTCTG
>JBLMWX010000171.1:0-23975 GCA_050257455.1 Gemmatimonadota bacterium
GTTGCACCGTCCGCCGACGTAGAGGGTGTTCGTGTCGGTCAGGAAGGCTTTTCCGCCCGCCGCGGCGATCTCCTCGACCACCCGGCGCACGAAGACGGGGCGGACGAACGACGCGTTTCCCTTCTCGCCGAAATGCAGCTTGACCGCCGTCAGGTCGCCCGGGGCGATCCTTGCGGACAGCCCCGCGGCGCGCAGGACCTCCCCGGTCTTGTCGATCAGGCTTCGCCCCGGACGGGCGGACAGGTCGGTGAACCACACTGTCGACTGCATACGGGTCCTCGTTGACAGGGATGGACGTTAACGGATATAATACAGCATTTGACACGAACGACGACACTTCCCGCGCTCCACGCTCTCCTCGGAGGATTCGTCCTATGAGCTTCAAGGTGGGGGACATGGCCGTTTATCCGGCGCACGGCGTCGGCGTCATCCGGGCAATCGAGACCAAATCGATCTCCGGGGACCGGAAGGCGTTCTTTTACGTCCTGAGGATCCTCGACACGGGCGTCACGATCATGATCCCGACGGCCAACGTGGAGCAGGTGGGCCTGCGGCGCGTGATGGACGCGAAGGCGGTCTCCTCGATCTACAAGATCCTCAAGAGCCGCGACGAGGGGATCGAGCCCCAGCCGTGGAACCGGCGCTACCGCCAGTACATGGACAAGCTCAAGTCCGGCTCTCCCTTCGAAATCGCCGAGGTCCTGAGGAACCTCCTCCTCCTCAAGGGCGAGAAGGTCCTGTCGTTCGGCGAGCGGAAGATGCTGGACACGGCCCGAACCCTGCTCGTGAAGGAGATCTCCCTGGCCCGCTCCGTGTCCGAAGAGGCCGTCGAGGCGGACCTGCGGCGCTTCCTCAACCTTTGATCTCCTGACTCGTGCCGAAGTGGCGCGCTTCATCGTTTCGGCGACGTCCGTCTCTCCAACCCGGCGACGGGAGCGGCGATGCGCCGGGCCGGCGCGGCGCGCGGCGGAGGCGTCCGTCTAGGTACGGCGCATGACGAAACGCAGCACCCAGGTCGTCGCCATCATCGTCGCCGGCGGGACGGGCGCGCGGATGGGCGGGGCCGTTCCGAAGCAGTTCCTGGCCCTCGGCGGGCGCACCATCCTCGATCGGACCGTCTCGGCCTTCGCCGGATCCGCGCGCGTCGACGCGATCGTCCTCGCCCTCCCGCCGTCCGCTCCCGCCGAGATCAAGTCCTCCTACCGCGCCGTGAGCAAGGTGCTCGCCGTCGTCGACGGGGGAGCCGAGCGCCCGGATTCCGTCCGGAACGCGCTGGCGGCCGTCCCGGACGGCGCCGAGATCGTCCTCGTCCACGATGCGGTGCGCCCCTTCGTCTCGGAGGGGCTCATCGCGCGCTGCTGCGACCTCGCCCGGGAGCACGGGGCCGTCGTACCCGTCGTGCCTGTCCGCGACACGGTCAAGGAGTGGGACCGGGAGGGGAAGACCCTCGTCACACGTTCCCGGTCCGGGCTGATGCGCGCGCAGACGCCGCAGGCATTCCGCGCGGGGATTCTCCGGGACGCCTACCGGAAGGCGGGAGGCGGGGCGATCGCCGCGACCGACGACGCCGCGCTCGTCGAGGCCGCGGGGCACCCGGTGATCCCCGTGCCGGGCGACGAGGCGAACCTCAAGATCACCGTCCCCGAAGAGCTCCGGATGGCCTTTGGCCTCCTCCGCGAGGAGCCCGACTTCCGGATCGGGATGGGGGGCGACGCGCACCGGCTCGTCGCGGGGCGCGACCTGTGGCTGGGCGGCGTGCGCCTCGATCACGAGCGCGGGCTGCTGGGCCACTCGGACGGGGACGTCCTGCTCCACGCGGTCGCCGACGCGATCTACGGGGCGATCGGGGACCGGGACATCGGCCATCATTTCCCCCCGGGCGCCGAGGAGACCCGGGACATCCCGGGCCGGGAGATCGTCGCCCACGCCCGCTCGCGGATGGTCTCGCTCGGGTTCGGACTCGTCGGCCTCGATGCGGTCGTCGTCTGCGAGGAGCCGAAGATCGCCCCGGTCGCCGCGGCGCTTCGCGCGTCGATCGCCGGAATGCTCGGGATCCCCGTGGACCGGGTGAGTCTCAAGGGCAAGACGACCGAGGGGATGGGGTTCGAGGGCCGGGGCGAGGGGATCTCCGCCTGGGCGGTCGCCCTCCTGCGCGGCGCGGCGGGGCACGCGGAGAGGAGAAGCAGCTGATGGCGCTCGTCGTCTTCAACACGATGGGAAACCGGAAGGAGCCGTTCGTCCCGGTGACGCCCGGCCAGGTGCGGATGTACGTGTGCGGGGTGACGGTGTACGACCTGTGCCACATCGGCCACGCGCGGGCCAACGTGGCGTTCGACATCATCGTCCGGTACCTGCGCTACCGCGGATACGGCGTCAAGTACGTGCGCAATTTCACCGACATCGACGACAAGATCATCCGGCGCGCCGCCGAGAGGCACACGGACTGCCCCACGATCGCGAAGACGTACATCGACGCGTTCTACGAGGACTTCGACCGGATGGGCCTCCTGCGCCCCGACGTCGAGCCGCGCGCGACGGACCACATTCCCGAGATCGTCGATCTGGTGCGCCGTCTCGTCGCCGCGGGGAAGGCGTACGCGGTGGACGGCGACGTGTACTACGCGGTCAAGTCGTTCCCCGGGTACGGCAAGCTGTCGGGAAAGAACACCGACGACCTGCTGGCCGGCGCGCGGGTGGACGTCGACGAGCGAAAGAAGGACCCCCTCGACTTCGCCCTCTGGAAGGCGTCGAAGCCCGGAGAGCCGTGGTGGGAGAGTCCCTGGGGCCGCGGCCGTCCCGGCTGGCACATCGAGTGCTCCGCCATGGCGCTCAAGCACCTGGGAGAGACCTTCGACATCCACGGCGGGGGCAGGGACCTCGTCTTCCCCCACCACGAGAACGAGATCGCCCAGTCGGAAGGGGTGAGCGGCAGGACGTTCGCCCGCTACTGGGTCCACAACGGCTTCGTCAACGTGGACAGCGAGAAGATGAGCAAGTCGCTCGGGAACTTCTTCACCCTGCGCGAGGTGCTCGCGAAGGTGAAGCCGGAGGTGCTGCGCTTCTTCTTCGCGTCGAGCCACTACCGCAGCCCGATCGACTACTCGGAGCAGAGTCTCGCGGAGGCGCGGGCGGGGCTCGACCGCCTCTACCGGGCCAGGGAAAAGGCGGAGGCGTGCCGGGCGGCGGGGGCGTCGGCGTCGGCGCCCCCGGGCGACGACGCGTTCCTCCCGGTGCGCGAGGCGCCGAAACGGTTCGCCGAGGCGATGGACGACGATTTCAACACGGCTGCCGCGCTCGGGCACCTGTTCGACGCGGTGCGGGCGCTGAACCGGCTGGCGCCGGCCGAGCCGGCGGCGGAAGCGGAGCGGGCGGGCCGGTTCCTCGCGGGGTACGCGATCCTCGAGCCGCTGTTCGGCGTGCTGGGGCTCCTGCAGGGGACCGCCGCGGACCACTTCCGGGGGGCGCCGCGGCATGGCGAGTCCACCGGCGGCGCGAAGACGGAGGCGACATTCGCGCCGCAGGCGGACGTGAGGCCCGCGGGCGGGACGCAACCGTTGACGGAGGAGGAGATCCTCGCCCGGGTCGAGGCGCGGAAGGCCGCGCGGGCCCGGAGGGATTTCGCGGAGGCGGATCGGATCCGGAGGGATCTCGACGCGCTGGGCGTCATCCTCGAGGACGGGAAGTCGGGCACGACCTGGAAATACAAGGCGTGAGCCGCGCGGCGCGGCGGCCGCAGCGAGCGGGCCCGGGCGGCGCTTTCCTGCAGGGGTTGGGCGCACGCCGCGGGTCGGCCCGGGGAGCGACGGAGCGGGGGGCCCGCTCGCGGAGGCGAGCCGGGCCGCGCGAATCGCATAAAATGGCGGTATGACCCCCGCCTTCAAGCTCAGGGCGCCGTTCGCCCCGGCCGGGGACCAGCCGGAGGCGATCCGCGATCTCGTCGCGGGGCTGTCGCAGGGTGTCCGGCGGCAGGTCCTCCTCGGCGTGACCGGCTCCGGCAAGACGTTCACCATGGCGAACGTCATCGCCGCCACGGACCGGCCGGCCCTCGTCATCGCTCCCAACAAGACGCTCGCGGCGCAGCTCTTCGCCGAGTTCAAGGACCTGTTCCCCGACAACGCCGTCGAGTACTTCGTCTCCTACTACGACTATTACCAGCCCGAGGCGTACATTCCGCAGACCGACACCTTCATCGAGAAGGACTCCGCGATCAACGAGCAGATCGACAAGATGCGCCACAGCGCCACCCGGTCCGTCATGACGCGGCGCGACGTGATCGTGGTCGCGTCGGTCTCGTGCATCTACGGGCTCGGTTCCCCGGAATTCTACGGGCGGGCGACGGTGCGCGTCGCGGAGGGGGCCGTCATGCCCAGGAACGAGCTGCTGCGCCGGCTCGTGGACCTCCAGTACGAGCGCAACGACGTGGACTTCCACCGCGGGACCTTCCGGGTCCGGGGCGACGCGGTCGAGCTCTTTCCCGCGTACGAGGAGGAGCGGGTCCTGCGGATCGAGTACGACGAGGACACGGTCGAGCGGCTCCGGTACGTGGACCCGCTGCGGGGGACGCGTCTCCACGACGTCCGCGAAACGGTCATCTTCCCCGCGAGCCACTACGTGACCCCGGAAGACCACCTCGAGAGGGCGGTGGCCGGGATCGAGGCGGAGCTGTCGGAGCGCCTGCGCGTCCTGACCGCGGAGGGGAAGCTGCTCGAGGCCCAGCGCCTCGGCCAGCGAACCGCCTACGACCTCGAGATGATCCGGCAGATGGGCTTCTGCTCCGGCATCGAGAACTACTCCCGTCACCTCGACGGCCGGGCCCCGGGACAGCCGCCGTACACGCTCCTCGACTACTTCCCGCCGGACCTCCTCACGTTCATCGACGAGTCCCACGTGACCGTGCCCCAGCTCAACGGGATGTACAACGGCGACCGGTCCCGCAAGACGACGCTCGTGGAATTCGGCTTCCGGCTTCCGTCGGCCCTCGACAACCGGCCTCTCAGGTTCGAGGAGTTCGACCGGAAGGTCGGACAGGTCGTCTACGTCTCGGCCACGCCCGCCGACTACGAGCTCGCGGCGTCCGGCGGGGCGGTCGTCGAGCAGATCATCAGGCCGACGGGGCTCGTGGACCCGGAGGTCGAGGTGAGGCCGGCGTCGCGCCAGGTGGACGACCTTCTCGGCGAGATCCGGGCACGGGCCGCGGCGGGGGACCGCGTCCTGGTGACGACCCTCACCAAGCGGATGGCCGAGGACCTGACCGAGCATTACGAGGCGCAGGGCGTCCGGGTCCGGTACCTCCATTCGGACATCGACACGGTGGAGCGGGTGAACATCATCCGGAACCTGCGGCTCGGGAAGTTCGACGTGCTCGTGGGCATCAACCTCCTGCGCGAAGGGCTCGACATCCCCGAGGTGTCGCTGGTCGCGATCCTCGACGCGGACAAGGAGGGGTTCCTGCGGTCCGCGCGATCCCTCGTCCAGACGTTCGGCCGCGCCGCCCGCAACCTCTCGGGGAAGGTGATCCTGTACGCGGACGCCGAGACAGGCTCGATGCGCGGGGCGATCGCCGAGACGGAGCGGCGGCGCGCGAAGCAGCTGGCGTTCAACGCGGACCACGGCATCACCCCGGAAACGGTGAAGAAGAACATCGCGGAGCCGATCGGCCAGGTGTGCGAGGGGGATTACGTCACGGTCGTCCCCGGAGAGGCGTGGGATTTCGAGTCGCCCGGGAAGCTTGCGCGCCTGCTCCGGAAGCTCCGCCGGGACATGGAGCGCGCGGCCAGGGCGCTCGACTTCGAGCGGGCCGCCGAGATCCGGGACCGGCTCCTGGCGCTGGAGAAGGTCGAGCTCAAGGCCCGGTAGGGGGGAACGGGGGGAATGGACATCGGGAAGGAGGTCCCGGGCGGCCTGTCGGACTGGAGAACGTTCCCGCGTGCGCCGGGCGTCTACCTGATGACGGACCCCCGCGGAAAGGTCCTCTACGTGGGAAAGGCGAAGTCGCTGCGGGAGCGTCTCCACAACTATGCCCTTCCGGGCGGGGACGGGCGGCCGCAGATCCCGCACCTGCTGCGGCGGGTCGCCGCCGTCCGGTGCATCGTGACCGGGACCGAGAAGGAAGCCCTGCTCGTCGAGAACACGCTCATCAAGGAGCACCGTCCCCCGTTCAACGTCTTCCTGAGGGACGACAAGGAGTACCTCCTCCTCCGGATCGACCGCAACGAGGAGTTCCCCCGCCCCGAGCTCGTGCGGCGTGTGGCGAAGGACGGCGCGATGTACTTCGGGCCTTACTCGTCCGCGCGCGGGATCCGCGAGACGCTGCGCGTCCTGCTCCGCCATTTCCCGCTGTGCTCCTGCTCGCGCAGGAAGTTCGCCTCCCGGACCCGGCCGTGCCTCAACTACCAGATGGGGCGGTGCGCGGGGGCGTGCGCGGGGAAGATCCCGCGCGACGCCTACCTGCGGATCGTCGACGACGCCGTCCGGTTCCTGCGGGGCCGTTACCGGGACCTTCTCCGGGATTGGAAGGAGGCGATGGCGCGCCTCGCCCGCGAGATGAAGTTCGAGGAGGCGGCGAAGCTGCGCGACAGGATCGTCGCGGTGGAGCGGACCCTCGTGCGGCAGCGCGTCGTCCGCGCGGTCCGCGGGGACGTCGACGCCGTCGGCTGGTTCCGGGACGGGGCCGAGGTGACCGCGTCGGTCCTCCACGTGAGGGAGGGGAGGCTCTCCGACGCCCACTCGTATTCCTTCCGGTGCGAGGGGGACGAGGGAGAGGCCCTCTCGTCGTTTCTCCTCCTGCATTACGACGAGGGCGTCTACTTCCCCGGCGAGATCCTCCTCCCGGCGGAGATCCCGGACCGCGAGCCGCTGGCGTCGGTGCTCTCGGACCGCGCCGGCGGCCGCGTGGCGGTCAAGGTCCCTCGTGCCGGCGAACGGGCGCGGCTCGCCGAACTCGCGCGGAAGAACGCCGCCGAGGCGCACCGGATGCGCCGGGAAAAGGAAGCCGCCTACGAGCGGATCTCGGCGCGCCTGGCCTCGCTGTGCGGGCTCCCGAAGCCGCCGGTGCGGATCGAGGGGTTCGACATCTCGAACATCTCGGGGACAGAGCCCGCCGGGTCGATGGTCGCGTTCGTCGGCGGGAAGGCCGCGAAGAAGTGGTACCGCAGGTTCGCCGTGCGGGGGACGGCCGGACCGGACGACTTCGCGATGATGGAGCAGGTGGTGCGCCGCCGGTTCGGGCACGACGACGACTTCGGCGGGACGCCGGACCTCGTGCTGATCGACGGGGGACGGGGGCAGCTCTCGTCCGCGATCGCCGCCATGCGCGCGGCCGGGGCCGGTTCCGTCCCGGTCGTCTCGCTGGCCAAGGAGCGCGTCCGGGGAGGCGAGACCGTCTTCCGCGAGCGGATCTTCCTCCCGGGGCGCAAGAATCCGCTCGTTCCGCCCCCGCACGATCCCGCCCTCCTTCTCCTGATGCGCGTGCGCGACGAGGCGCACCGGTTTGCGCTCTCGTATCACAGGGCGCGCCGGGCGAAGAAGGCGCTGGCTTAGCGTTTGCACCGCGGAGCGGGATGGGCCATCCGTTCAAGGGGCAGGGTGCGGTCTTTCTCCTCCTGCTCCCCTTTTTCGGCGGCCTCCTGTCCGGGCTCGCGGCCGGGTCCGCCTGGCCGGCCGCCGCCGCCCTCTTCCTCCTCACCGCGCTCCTGTCCGCCGCGTTCCGGCTTCGTCCGTTCGCGACCGCGTCCGCGGCCATGGCACTGTGCGGGGCGCTGGCCGCCGGCAGGGCCGCCCTCGTCGATCCGTCGCAGGCGTCGCCGTTCCTTTCCGGCGAGGTCGTTCTCCGGGCCGCGGTGTCCGAGGTCAGGCCCGCGGAGACCGGATGGGTCGGAACCGCAGAAGACGCCGTCGTGTCCTCCATCGACGACTCCCGCTCGCTGCGGCTCGCCAAGGTCCGCCTATGCGTCCGGAATCCGGAATCCGCGGTCGCGTTTCCGTCCGAAGTCAGGGCAATGGGACGTCTCCACCCGGTGCGAAGCCGCGGGAACCCGGGCGAGGCGCCCCGCGAATGGGGCGCGATGGCCGAAGGGGTCCAGTACGCGTTTTTCGCCGACGCGGGAAAGACCGTGTTCCTTCGCGACGGGCGGCGCGGGACGCGGCCTGCGGCGGTCTTGCGACGCGCCCGGGAGCGGATCGGGCGGTGGATCGCACGCCATGCGGGGGCGTCGGACGGCGCCCTCTACCTGAAGGCGCTCACGACCGGGGAGTGCCCCCCGTCGTCGCACCCGATGGTCGTGCTCCTCCGGAAGACGGGTCTCGCCCACATCCTTGCCATCTCCGGGATGAACGTCGCGGTCTTCTTCTCCCTCCACGCCTTCCTCGTCCGCGCCGCGCTCTGGGCCGTCCGCAGGCGGCACGGAACGCCCGACCTCACCCGCGTCGCGGCGATCGCCTCCCTCCCGGTGTGCTGGGCCTACGTGCTCGTGGCGGGAGCGCCCGTCTCGGCCGTCCGCGCCGCGGGGATGATCACCGCGGCCGTGCTCGTCAGGGACGCGGCCGGCGTCCGGGCCGGCGCGGCGGCCTGGACGCTCCTGTTCTTCGCGACGGCGGTGATCGACCCCTTCCTCATGCTCTCGCCGTCGTTCCTGCTCTCCTACGGCGCGGCCTACTTCCTGATCGCCGAGTTCGCCGGCAGGGTCCGCGGCAAGGCCCCCGCATCCGTTGCCCGGAAGGCGCTCCGCGGGGCGGGAACCGCGCTCGCGGCGTCCGCCGTCGCGTTTCTGGGAACGCTGCCCGTCTCCGCCCTCTTCTTCGGGGGACTCCCCCTCGGGGCCATCCTGTGGAACGTCGTCTTCGGGCCGGTCCTCGGGACCGCCGGGGTCGCCGGGGCGTTCCTGGCAGCCGTCGGCGGCGCGGCCGGCGTCGACCTCCTGGGTGTGCCGGTGAGAGGGGCCGCGCGAGGGCTCGACGCGGCCCTCGTCCTCCTCGCGCGGCTCTCCGGCGACGGGTGGGGATACGTCGCGCTTCCGCCGCCCGGCATCGCCGCCGCGGCGTGTTCCGTCGCCGCCGCCGCCGCGGGGTCGCTCGTCTTGCGGGAGCGCGGGAAACGCGCCTGGCCGGCCGTCGCGGGCTCGGCCCTGGCGTTCCTCGCCTGGATCCATCTTCCCTACGCGGCCCTTCCGGATCGCCGCCTTGCCGTCGCCGCGCTCAACGTGGGGCGGGGGGCGGCCCACGTCGTCTCGTTCCCGGCAGGCGGCACGATGGTCGTCGACTGCGGAAGCGCCCTCCACGGCGACGCCGGGAGCCGGATCCTGGCACCGTTCCTGCGGGGACTCGGGGTCCGCCGGGTCGACGTCCTCGTGCTGACGCATCCGCACGAAGACCACGTCGGGGGCGCCGCGGCCCTGCTCGACGCATTTCCCGTCGGGGAGATCTGGATTCCCGCGGGAATCCCCGCCGGCGCGTTCGGAGAGGCCGTGGCGAGACAGGCCGGCCGGATCCGGGGGAAATCCGCCGGCGAGGTCTATTCCGCGGGAGGGGCGAGCGTCGTGGTCCGCTCGTCCGCGCCGGAAGGGCGGCGCGGCGGAAGGGGCGCGGCCCGCCGCCGGAGCGTCAACGAGCGCAGCCTCGTCCTGGAGATCCGCCACCGGCTCGTGTCGGTCTGGCTGCCGGGGGACGTCGAACAGGGACCCGCCGCGTGGGGACCGGACGCCCCCGGGGACGGGTTCCGGATCCTGTTTCTGCCGCACCACGGCTCGCCCGGGGCCGCGCCGGACGCATGGATCCGCGCCGCCGCGCCCGCCGTGACCGTCTCCCAAAATAGCAATTGTTTCGCGCGTCGGAATCTGGTACCCTCGGTTCAAGATTTTTTCTTGGAAAACGGGACCTTTACATTGCGATCGGACGGCAGAGAGGCATCCTGCGCACAAGACGGCATGCCCGGGATCTGGCGGTTCCTCTGGCGGGTTCGCTAGACCGCAGGGGCTGATCTTGCCGAAATCCTCCTCCTGGTTACGGAAATGGCCCAGCAGCGCATCCTGATCGTTTCTCCCGACGCGGCCGCGCTGGAGTCGAAGGTCCGCAACTCCTCCCTTTCCGACATCCACCTCGCCGTCATATCCGACTGGGGGAAAGGGGCGGCCGCGCTGGGTAAGGAGAACTTCTCCATCATCGTGGCCCGGAAGTTCGCGAGGAACAGGAGCGCCGAGGATTTCGTCAAGGACATCCTGGCGCTTGCCCCGAAGACCCCGCTGATCCTGATCCTGCCGAAGAAGGGGGGGCCCTCCGTCCTCGGGGCGCTGAAGGGCGGCGCCGCCGAGATCCTGTTCGAGGAGAACCTCGACCGGGAGCTGATCCCCACCCTCGAACGATACCTGTTCACCGGCTACGGGCTCCTCCGGAAGACGTCGCTCGACGAGCTCTTCGACTTCGCGGTCCCGGTCATCACGACGACCGACATGGACCTCCTGGCGTACACGGTCGTCGAGATGTTCAAGGAGTCGCTCGGGGCCTCGTTCGGCATCCTGTTCCGCGAACAGGAGGGACGGGGATCGGGATTCTCCCTCATGGCGTCGGCCGGCCTCCAGGAGGAATCGGTGGCGGGCGTCTTCCTCCTGCGGTTCGGCGCGGGCATCTCGAAGCTCGCCGGCCCCGCGCCCGCGGTGATGCCGGCGTCGGAAGTCGCGGCGCTGCTTCCGGGGGACGAGGAGATGCTCGGCGACAACAGGACCTTCTTCACCATCCGCTTCGACCTGTCGCCGGGGTCGCGGATGTTCGCCGTTCTCGGGATGCGCGCCGTGCCGGGCGCGGACGTCCTGAACAGCATGGTCCTCAACTTCTTCTACCGGCAGGTGCGGTTCGCGCTCCTCAACGCCGAGCGCGGGTCGCAGACGCAGAACCTCATCTACATCGATGACCTGACGAAGCTCTACAACAGCCGGTACCTGAACGTGGTGCTGGACAGGGAGCTCAAGAGGGCCGAGCGGTACCGGAACTTCTTCTCCGTCCTGTTCATGGACCTCGACTTCTTCAAACGGGTGAACGACGCCCACGGCCACCTCGTGGGAACGCGCGTCCTCGTCGAGGCCGGCCGGGTGCTGCGCCAGTGCGTCCGCGAGACGGACACGGTCGTCCGCTACGGCGGGGACGAGTTCGTGGTCCTCCTCGTCGAGTCGAAGGCCGACGAGGCCCTTCTCGTCGCGGAGCGGATGCGCAAGATGATCGAGGCGAAGGTGTTCGGCCAGGACCTCGGCCTGAACATCCGCCTGACGATATCGATCGGCATCGCGGCCTTCCCCGAGCACGCCATGACGAAGCAGCATCTCCTGAACCTGGCCGACCAGGCCATGTACCGGGGAAAGGACTCCGCGCGCAATGTCGTCTACCTCGCGAACGCACCCAACGTGACATGACGATCCCGTCCGTCCGGGGGATGAAGGACGTCCTTCCCCCCGAGTCCGCCAGGTGGGCCGCCCTGGAGGCGGCTTTCCGGGACTGCGCCACCCGCTTCGGCTTCCTGGAGGTCCGGACGCCCGTCCTGGAAAGGACGGAGCTGTTCGCCCGCTCCGTGGGCGAGTCGACCGACATCGTCGAGAAGGAGATGTACACCTTCGTCGACAGGTCCGGCGATAGCCTCACGATGAGGCCCGAGGGGACCGCCCCGGTCGTCCGCGCGCTCCTCGAACACCGGGCCGCGGCCGGCGAGTGGCCGGTCCGCCTCTTCTACGCGGGCCCGATGTTCCGGCACGAGCGGCCCCAGAAGGGGCGGCTGCGGCAGTTCCACCAGCTCGGGGCCGAGCTCTTCGGGACGGACTCGCCGTACGCCGACGCCGAGGCGATCGCGCTGCTCCACGGGTTCCTCGCGGCCGCCGGGCTGCGCGGCGTCTCGCTCGAGATCAACTCGCTCGGCGACCCGGCCTGCCGCCCGGGGTACCTGGAGAAGCTCTCCGCGTTCCTCGCCGCCCGGGACGCGGATCTCTGCGACGACTGCCGCCGGCGGCGGGCCCGGAATCCCCTGCGCGTCCTGGACTGCAAGTCGGAGGGCTGCAAGGCCGCCACGGCCGAGGCGCCCTCGGTCCTCGATTCCCTGTGCGACGCGTGCCGGGCCCACTTCGAGCAGGTGGAGGCGGCCCTGGCGTCGACGGGGATCCGGTTCACCCGGAATCCCCGGATGGTCCGCGGGCTCGACTACTACCGGCGGACGACGTTCGAGTTCGTGATCCCGGGGATGGGAGCGCAGAACACGGTGGCCGCCGGGGGGCGTTACGACGGGCTCGCGGAGCTGATCGGCGGCCGCGAGAGGGTGCCCGCGATCGGGTTCGCGATCGGCGTGGAGCGGCTCCTCATGCTCCTCGGGGCCGGCGGGGCGCCGCCCCCGGCCGCCGACGTCTTCCTCGTGACGTCGGCCGCGCGGTTCGTTCCCGAGGCGTTCCGATGGAAGATGGCGCTCGCCGGGAACGGCGCCCGGGCCGACATGGATTACGAGGGGCGCAGCGTGAAGAGCCAGTTCCGGCGGGCGGGCCGGTCGGGCGCCCGCTACGTGGTCGTCTTCGGCGACGCCGAGGACGCGCGCGGCGCGGTGGTCGTCCGGGACATGGCGGAAGCCCGGCAGGAGGAGGTTCCGAAGGACGAAGCGATGCGGCGGCTGGCCCGCATTTCTCGCCAGGGTTCGTAGCGAGGCGGTGGAGACGGGCGTGGATGCAAGGCGCGCGACCGAGGGCCCCGGAGACGTACTTGAACAGTACGTCGAGGAGTCCGACCGAGCGCAACGCAGCAGACATGCCTGTATCCGCCGCCGCAGCAGAAGCCTGGCGAGAAATGCGGGCTAACCCGCCCGACAAGGAGGAGTGACGGTGGAAGCGTTTCTTCCGGAGCATAAGCGGAGCGTTTACTGTGGACAGGTGCGCGGCGACGACGTCGGGAAGGAGGTCGTCCTGTGCGGGTGGGTCCACCGGCGCCGCGACCACGGCGGCCTCGTCTTCGTCGACCTGCGGGACCGGGAGGGGATCGTCCAGGTCGTCTTCTCCCCGGAGGGCTCGCAGTCGGCCCACGCCAAGGCGGACGACCTGCGCGTCGAGTACGTCCTCTCCGTGCGCGGAGCGGTGCGCCGGCGGCCCCCGGGCACCGAGAACCGGAACATTCCCACGGGCGAGGTCGAGGTCGTCGCGTCGTCCCTCGCGATTCTCAACGAGGCGAAGCCGATCCCGTTCTCCCTCGAGGACGACAGCGACGTGGCGGAGAACGTCCGGCTGAAGTACCGGTATCTCGACCTGAGGCGCCTCACGGTCCAGCAGGCCTTCATCCGCCGGTCGCTCCTCGCGCGGTCCACGCGCGACTACTTCTTCGAGAACGGCTTCATCGAGGTGGAAACGCCGGTGCTGACCAAGAGCACGCCCGAGGGCGCGCGCGACTACCTCGTCCCGTCCCGCGTCTCGCAGGGGATGTTCTACGCGCTCCCCCAGTCGCCGCAGCTCTTCAAGCAGATCCTGATGATCGCCGGGTACGACCGGTACGCCCAGATCGTCAAGTGCTTCCGCGACGAGGACCTGCGCGCCGACCGCCAGCCCGAGTTCACCCAGATCGACGTCGAGATGTCGTTCATCGACCGGGAGGACATCTACGCGGCGATGGAGGGGCTGATGGCGCGGATCTTCAGGGACGTGGTCGGCGTCGACGTCCCCCGCCCGTTCACGCGGATGAGCTACCAGGAGGCGATGGACCGGTTCGGCGTCGACAAGCCGGACACCCGGTTCGGCCTCGAGATCACCGACTACACGGCGGAGCTCGCGAACACGCCCTTCCGCGTCTTCGCCGACGTCGCCGCGAAGGGGGGGGTCATCCGGGGGGTCACGGCGCCGGGGCTCGGCGAGTCGAGCCGGACGGAGGTCGCGGCGCTGGAGGAAGTGGCCAGGATCGGCGGCGCCCGGGGGCTCGCGACGTGGAAGGTGACCGCGGACGGCCTCGCGTCTTCGCTCGCCAAGCACTTCACCGCGGAGCAGCTCCAGGCGGTCCGGGCGAAGAGCGGCGCGAAACCGGGCGACCTCATCCTCATGGTGGCCGACGCGTTCCCGACCGCGTGCGACTCGCTGGGGCGCCTGCGCCTCCACCTCGGGGAGAAGTGCGGGCTCATCGACAGGTCGCGCTACGACTTCCTCTGGGTGATCGATTTTCCGCTCCTGGAGTGGGACAAGGAGGAGAAGCGCTGGGGCGCGATGCACCACCCGTTCACCGCGCCCCTCGACGAGGACCTGGCGCTGCTCGACGCCGACCCGGGCCGGGCGCGCGCCAAGGCGTACGACATGGTGCTCAACGGCTCCGAGATCGGGGGAGGCAGCATCCGGATCCATCGCCAGGATGTCCAGTCGAAGATGTTCCGGCTCCTGAACATCGGCCCCGAGGAGGCGCGGATGAAGTTCGGCTTCCTCCTCGAGGCGCTCGACTTCGGGGCGCCGCCGCACGGCGGGATCGCCTTCGGACTGGACCGCCTTGCCATGATCGTGTCCGGGGCGAAGTCGCTGCGCGACGTGATCGCCTTTCCGAAGACGCAGAAGGCGACGTGCCTCATGACGGATGCGCCGTCGCCCGTGGACGCGAAGCAGCTCCGCGAACTGCACATCCGGGTGATCGCGCCGGAGAAGAAAGCGCCTGCCTGAGGGAGGGCGGGGGCGGGCGGGGGAGGGTGGACGGCTCCGTGCTGCCGCGCGCGTTCTTTCGTCCGAACTCGGTCGCCGTCGTCGGCGCCTCCCGCAACCCGGGAAAGGTGGGGTACGGCGTCCTCGCCAACCTCGTCGGGGCCGGGTTTCCGGGGCCCGTCTACGCCGTCAACCCGGCGGGCGGCGAGGCCCTGGGGCGGCCGATGATCCGCTCGCTCGACGAGATCCCGGGGCCGGTCGATCTCGGCGTCCTCGTCGTGCCCCCCGCCGCCGTCGTCGAGGCGATCCCGCGGCTCGCCGCGAAGGGGATGACGGCGGCGATCGTCATCTCCGCCGGCTTCAAGGAAACCGGGAAGGTCGGGGCGTCGCTGGAGAGGTCGCTGCGCGCGGCCGCGTCGGCCGCGGGCGTCCGCGTGCTCGGGCCGAACTGCCTCGGGCTCATCGATGCGAACGCGCGGCTCAACGCGTCGTTCGCCGCGGGCACGCCCCCCGCGGGCTCGATCGCTTTCTTCTCGCAGTCGGGCGCGCTGTGCACCGCCGTCCTCGACTGGGCCATCGGCGAGGGCGTCGGCTTCTCGAAGTTCATCAGCCTCGGGAACAAGGCGGACGTCTCCGAATCCGACGTGATGGAGCACCTCGCGGAAGACCCGGAAACCCGCGTCATCCTGGGGTACGTGGAGAGCATCGAGGACGGCACCCGCTTTCTCGCGGCGGCGCGGACGGTGACGCCGCGGAAGCCGGTCATCCTGGTCAAGGCGGGCGCGACGGCGGCGGGGGCGCGGGCGGCGTCGTCGCACACGGGGAGCCTCGCCGGCTCCGACCGGGCCTACGCGGCGGCATTCCGCCAGGGAGGAATCCTCCGGGCGACCACCGTGGAAGACCTGTTCGACCTGGCCCTCGGGTTCGCCCTGCAGCCGATGCCCTCCGGCGAGCGTCTCCTGATCGTGACGAACGCCGGCGGGCCGGGGATCTTGGCGGCCGACACCGCGGAACGGCTGGGGGTCACGCTGGCCGAGGTCGCGCCGGACCTGCGGCAGCGCCTCGCGAGCCTCCTCCCCCCGACCGCGGCGCTCGGGAACCCGGTGGACGTCGTCGGCGACGCCCGGGCCGACCGTTACCGCGGGGTCCTGTCGGCGGTCCGCGACGCGCCCGGGGTCGACTCCGTGCTCGTTCTGCTGACGCCGCAGGCGATGACGGAAGAGGCGGAGACGGCCCGCGCGGTCGTCGAGACGTTCGCCGGGGCGCGGCAGACGGTGCTCGCATCCTTCATGGGGGAGGCCTCGGTCCGCGAGGCGCGCCGGATCCTGTCGGCGGGCGGGATCCCGAGTTACCCGGTTCCGGAGCGCGCGGTCCGGGCCCTCCGGGCGATGCACCGGTACCGGAGGCTCCGCCAGGCGCCAGCGCCCGGGGACGAGGCGGCCCCGGCGGGGGACCGCGGGGCGGCCGGGGCGGCGATCCGCGCGGCGCTCGCGGCCGGGCGCCGGACGATGGGGGAGGAGGACGGCCGCGCGGTGCTCGAGGCCTACGGCTTCGTCTTCCCGAGGCACGCCTTCGCGCGGACGAGCGGCGAGGCGGCGCGCGCGTTCGCGTCGGTCGGCGCGCCCGCGGTCCTGAAGATCGCGTCGCCCGACATTCTCCACAAGACGGACGTGGGGGGCGTCCGGCTCAACCTCGCGTCTCCGGAGGAGGCGGCCCGGGCCTTCGTCGAGGTCACGTCGTCCGTCCGGAGGAAGGCGCCGTCCGCCTGGATCGCGGGCGTCTCGGTCCAGGAGATGGTGGCGGGAGGGCGGGAGCTGATCCTCGGGATGAGCCGGGACCCGCAGTTCGGGCCCCTGCTCATGTTCGGGCTGGGCGGCATCGCGGTGGAGGTGCTGAAGGACGTGTCGTTCCGGGTCGCCCCCGTCTCGCGCCGGGACGCGCGGGAGATGGTGCGGGAAATCCGCTCCTACCCCCTCCTCTCCGCGTTCCGGGGAACCGAGCCGATGGACGAGGACGCGATCGTCGACGCGCTCGTCCGGCTGTCGCGTCTTGCCCTCGATTTCCCCGGCATCCAGGAGATCGACATCAACCCGGCGATCGTGCTCCCGCGGGGCAGGGGGCTGCGGGCCATCGACTGCCGGATCGCCATCGCGGAGGCAGCGTGATGAACCTGTACTTGGCGTCGACCTCGGGGAATTCGGGCAAGACCCTGGTGGCCCTCGGGCTGGCGAAGATCTGGGCCGGCCGCGGCGTCTCCGTCGGATACGTGAAGCCCCTCGGGAAGATCCCCGTGGTGACGGCGGGAGGCGTGGTCGACGAGGACGCCGCGTTCCTCGCCAAGGAGCTCGGGCTGCCGGGGCCGCCTGAGACGACGTGCCCGGTCGTCATGACCCAGGACCTCGTGATCTCGGCGTACCGGGGCGAGCCGATCGCGCTCCGGGAACGGGTCGACGCGGCGATCGGCGAGGCGTCCTCCCGGTGCGAGGTCCTTCTCGTCGGAGGGGCCGCCAACCTGCGGGACGGGATCTTTCTCGGCCTGCCCCCCCTGGAGATCATCGCCGCCCACGGCTGCCGGGTTCTCCTCGTCGACCGTTTCGAGGGGGAGAAGTCGATGGACCAGGTCCTGTGGGCGGCGGGGGTCCTCGGAGACCGCCTCCTGGGCGTCGTCCTGAATCGCGTGGACAGGACGCGCGAGACCTTCGTCCGGGACATGGTGCGCCCCTTCTTCGATTCCCGGGGAATCAGGATCTTCGGGGCTGTTCCGGCGGACCCGCTGCTCGACAGCGTGACCGTGGCGGCGCTTGCGGCGGCGGTGTCGGCGACGGTGGAGAGCGGGGAAGACCGTCTCGACGCGATGGTCGAGAGGTTCTGCGTCGGCGCGATGGACGTGGAGAGCGCCTTGCGCGTCTTCCGCCGGATCCCGCGGAAGGCGGTCGTCACCGGAGGGTCGCGCGCCGACATCCAGCTCGCGGCCCTCGAGACCGACACGCGGTGCCTGGTCCTGACGGGGGGCGTTCCCCCCAACGACCTCATCGTCCACAAGGCGGAGCAGAAGGGGGTCCCCATCCTGGTCTGCCGGGACGACACGATGGCCACCGTGGAACGGCTGGAGAAGATGGTCGGACGCCTCAGGATCCGGGAGCGGGAGAAGATCGCGCGCGGCGTGGGGCTCGTCTCGGACCACGTGGACGCGGCCGGCATCCTCGCGTCGCTACGCGGCGGGCGGTAAAGCCCCCGGACCGGGGTTTTCTCTTGACATCGCCGGACCCTTTGTATACTGTATGCTCGGCTCGCGGGGGACCCTCGCGGGCCGGATCCGAAATTCCCCTCGATTTCAGGCGTTCGGGGACAGGCAACGGTCCTTTTCCAGACCCGTTTTTTGAAGCGAGCCATCCCGACTCCGGCGACACGACGACCGCCGATACGCGACGGGTGACCCCGGCGCCTTGAACCGTCCGCACAACGCGTGCAGGAGGGACCAGATGCCCCGGAAGAAGATCACGGTGATCGGCGGCGGCAACGTCGGCGCGACGACCGCGCAGCTTCTGGCCCAGAAGGACTTCTGCGACGTCGTCCTCGTCGACATCGTGGAGGGAATGCCGCAGGGCAAGGCGCTCGACCTCATGCAGACCGGTCCGGTCTACGGATACGACACGAACATCGTCGGAACGAACGGGTACGAGGAGACCGCGAATTCCGACATCATCGTCGTCACTTCGGGCCTTCCCCGGAAGCCCGGGATGAGCCGGGACGACCTCCTCAAGGTGAACGCCGGCATCGTCAAGGACGTCACGCTCAAGTCCGTCGCGAAGTCCCCGAACGCGATGATCATCGTCGTGTCGAACCCCCTCGACGCGATGACCTACGTGGCGTACAAGCACAGCAGGCTTCCCGCGAACAAGGTCATGGGGATGGCGGGGATTCTCGACTCCGCGCGTTTCCGGACCTTCATCGCCATGGAGTTGTCGGTCTCGGTCAAGGACATCACCGCGTTCGTTCTCGGCGGCCACGGCGACACGATGGTCCCGTCCACGAAATACACGACGGTGGCCGGGATCCCGGTCGAGGACCTCATCCCGAGGGCGAAGCTCGAAGCGATCGTCGAGCGCACGGCGAAGGGCGGCGGCGAGATCGTCGCGCTGCTCAAGACGGGGTCCGCGTACTACGCCCCGGCGGCGTCGGCGGTCCAGATGATCGAGTCGATCGTCCTCGACAAGAAGATGATCCTCCCCTGCGCCGTCCTGTCCCAGGGCAAGTACGAGGGATGCGACGGGCTCTTCGTCGGGCTGCCGGCGAAGCTCGGGGAGAAGGGCGTCGAGGAGGTCGTGAGCTTCAAGCTCTCCGCCGGGGAAACCGAGAAGCTCAAGAAATCGGCCGCGGCCGTCAAGGAACTGTGCGACGCCGTCGACCGCCTGGGGTTCTGACGGCGGGGGCGCGAACGAAACCGCGGCGCGCGCGGCTTCCCGCCCCGCGGGGGGAAGGCCCGGGCGCGGCGGATGCTTGCCCGGCGAGGGGGGGGACCCGGCGGTTCCTCCCTTCGCCCGTTTCACGACCGGGCGGCTCCCGGGGACGGACCCGGGGGCGCGAGAACGGGAGATCGCGGCAGATGACCGGCTACAGATGGCACACCGGTTCGGTGGCGTGGCCCCTGCACCGCCACGCCGGGCCGGCGTCGACCCCGTCCGCCGTTCCCCGCGTCCGGGCGGTCGTCGCCGACGCGGCGCCCCGCGCCCCTCGCGGATCCCGCCCGGGGTCGTGTCCCCCGTTCTGGTATAATGGAGGGAGTTCGGGCCCCGCAGCGCTTCCCGGGGCGTTCCGGTTCACCTTCGACTCGCGCGACGACGCTTTCGCCCGCCGCCCCGATCTCGTCGACGACCAGAACGGGCCGTGGCGATGCCACGCGATCTTCGGTCGCGGCGGGCGCCGCCCGAAGCCGCTCGACGCCGCCGGAGGGGCCCGGGAAACGGGACAAGGCGACGTTCCTGCGGGCGCGACGATGGGGTATACTTAACGGCCGAACAGGGGCGGCTGCCGTTCCGGAGGGGGGGCGGCACCCGCTTGATCGCAGTTCCGCAGACCCGCGGTCCCCATCCGAAAAAAATCATCCCGGAAGGAGCCAAAGTACATGAACATCCACGAGTATCAGGCCAAGGCTGTCCTGGCCAAGTACGGCGTGGCCGTCCCCAGGGGCAAGGTGGCCGACACGCCGGCCGAGGCCGAGAGCATCGCCAAGGAGTTCGGCGCACCCGTCGTGGTCAAGGCGCAGATCCACGCCGGCGGGCGCGGGAAGGGCGGCGGCGTGAAGTTCGCCAAGACCGCCGACGAGGCCCGGGAGTACGCGAAGGCGATCATCGGGATGAACCTCGTGACCCACCAGACGGGGCCGCAGGGCAAGAAGGTCAAGCGAGTCCTCGTCGAGCAGGCCGGGAAGATCAAGAAGGAGCTCTACGTCGGGATGGTCATCGACCGGGCGGTTTCGCGGGTCGTCATGATGGCGTCCACCGAGGGCGGGATGGAGATCGAGACGGTCGCCGCCCGCACCCCGGAGAAGATCCTCAAGGAGTACGTCGACCCGGCGATCGGGCTCATGCCGTACCAGGCGCGCAAGCTGGCGTTCGGGCTCAACATCCCCCCGGAGCTCACGGGCAAGGCGGTCAAGTTCATGACCGGGCTCTACGGCGCATTCGTGGACACGGACTGCTCGCTCGCCGAGATCAACCCGCTCGTCCTGACCGAGGACGGCGACGTGATCGCCCTCGACGCGAAGATGAACTTCGACGGCAACGGCCTGTTCCGGCACAAGGACATCCAGGCGCTGCGCGACTTCGACGAGGAGGACCCGACCGAGACCGAGGCGTCGAAGTACGACCTCTCCTACATCAGCCTCGACGGGAACATCGGCTGCATGGTCAACGGCGCCGGGCTCGCGATGGCGACGATGGACATGATCAAGATGTCGGGCGGCTCCCCGGCCAACTTCCTGGATGTCGGGGGCGGCGCGACGGCGGAGCAGGTGACCAACGCGTTCCGGCTGATCCTGTCCGACGCCAAGGTCAGGGCGATCCTGGTCAACATCTTCGGCGGCATCATGCGGTGCGACGTCATCGCCGAGGGAGTCGTCGCGGCGGCGAAGACGCTGGGCCTCAAGGTGCCCCTCGTCGTCCGGCTCGAGGGGACCAACGTGGAGAAGGGCAAGGAGATCCTGGCCGCTTCGAAGCTCAACATCATCTCCGCGTCCGACATGAAGGACGCGGCGCAAAAAGTCGTGGCCGCTGCCGGCCGGGCGAACTGAGGGGGAGACGCCAATGAGCATCTGGATCGATAAGAACACGAAGGTTCTCGTTCAGGGGATCACCGGCGGAGTCGGCGCGTTTCACACGAAGCAGATGCTGGAGTACGGCACGAAGATCGTCGGCGGGACCTCGCCCGGCAAGGCCGGGGCGAAGGTGGAAGGGGTCCCGGTGTTCAACACCGTCGCCGACGCGGTGAAGGCGACGGGCGCCAACGCGACCGTCATCTACGTCCCGCCGGCGTTCGCCGCCGACGCGATCTGCGAGGCGGTGGACGCGGGCGTGGACATCACGGTCTGCATCACCGAGGGGATCCCCATCCTCGACATGGTCAAGGTGAGGCGGTACATGGAGGGGAAGAAGACGCGCCTCGTGGGGCCGAACTGCCCCGGCGTCATCACCCCCGGCGAATGCAAAATCGGGATCATGCCCGGCTACATCCACAGGCCCGGGACGATCGGGATCGTCTCCCGCTCCGGAACGCTCACCTACGAGGCGGTCCACCAGGTGACGGTCCTCGGGCTCGGCCAGTCCACCTGCATCGGCATCGGCGGGGACCCGGTGAACGGCACGAACTTCATCGATGTCCTCTCGGCCTTCCAGGCGGATCCCGCGACCGAGGCGGTCATCATGATCGGGGAGATCGGCGGAACCGCCGAGGAAGAGGCGGCGAACTTCGTGAAGACGAAGATGAACAAGCCGGTCGTCGGCTTCATCGCGGGGCAGACCGCGCCCAAGGGGAAGAGAATGGGGCACGCGGGCGCCATCATCTCCGGCGGGAAGGGGACGGCGGCGGAAAAGATCGAGGCGTTCAAGGCGGCGGGCATCGCGGTGTCGGAGGCCCCGTCGGACATGGGCGCGACGCTTCTGAAGCGGCTCGGCAGGAAGGTTCACTAGGCACGACAGTCCACATATAGAAGGGAAGGAAGGAACGCGATGGCGAATCCGCAGGCGGTAGAGAAGATCGAGGCGACCGAGAACGCGAAAGTCAAGATCAGCATCATCCCGCGCTACTGCAAGGGGTGCGAGATCTGCGTGAAGCTCTGCCCCACGCAGGTGCTCGGGATGGACATGTTCAAGGTGAAGGTGGTCGACATCGACAAGTGCACCGTGTGCATGGCGTGCGAGCTGCGGTGCCCCGATTTCGCCATCTTCGTGGACAAGAAATAACGGTCGAAACAGAACCGCAAAAGGAGAAAAACGGTGGGCAAGCTCAGACTGCTTCAGGGCAACGAGGCGTGCGCCGAGGGGGCGCTTTACGCCGGGTGCACCTTCTTCGCCGGCTACCCGATCACCCCGTCGACCGAGGTGGCGGAGTACATGGCGAGGAGCCTCCCGAAGATCGGGGGGGCGTTCCTCCAGATGGAGGACGAGATCGCCGCGATGGCCGCCGTCATCGGCGGGTCGCTCGCGGGCTCCAAATCGCTCACGGCCACGTCCGGCCCCGGCTTCTCGCTGAAACAGGAGAACATCGGGTTCGCCGCGCTCTGCGAGGTTCCGTGCGTCATCGTCAACGTGATGCGCGGCGGGCCGTCGACGGGCGTTCCGACGGGACCCGGCCAGAGCGACATCATGCAGTGCCGGTGGGGGACCCACGGCGACCACCCGGCCATCTGCGTCACGCCCGGGTACGTACAGGAGATCTTCACCGAGACCGTGCGCGCGTTCAACCTGTCGGAGAAGTACCGCACCCCGGTCATCATCGCCTTCGACGAGATCGTCGGGCACATGCGGGAGAAGATCGAGGTCCCCGACAAGGGCGTCCTTCCCGTGGAGAACCGGCCGCGGCCGACGTGCAAGCCGGAGGATTACCTCCCGTACGACGAGAGCAAGGGGGACGTACCCCCGATGGCCAACTTCTTCGAGGGGTACCGGTACCACGTGACGGGGCTCAATCACGGGTCCGACGGCTTCCCGGTCAACGCGTCGCCCCGGATCCACACGGACGAGCTGCGGCTCATGAGGAAGGTGGAGGCGAACAAGAAGGACATCATCAGGTACGAGGAGTACCTGACGTCCGACGCCGAGGTCGCGGTCTTCGCCTACGGCGTCTCCGGGCGGTCGGGCAAGGCCGCCGTGAACATGGCCCGCGCGGAGGGGATCAAGGCGGGGCTCTTCCGGCCGCTGACCATCTGGCCCTTCGCCGACGACGAGGTCGAAGCGCTGTCCAAGAAGGTCAAGGGGATCGTCGTCCCCGAGCTGTCGCTGGGGCAGATCATCTTCGAGGTCGAGCGGTGCGCGAAGGGGCGGTGCAAGGTTGAAGGGATCTACCGCGTCGACGGCGACCCCATCACCCCCGCCCAGATCCTCGCGAAGATAAAGGAGGTCAAGTAATGTCGTTCAACTACGACCCATACATCCGGGGCGGCAAGCTGCCCCACATCTGGTGCCCCGGCTGCACCTACGGGATCGTCTTCAAGTCGCTCCTGCGCGCGGTCGAAACCATGAAGATCGCCAAGGACGACATCGCCCTTGTCTCCGGGATCGGCTGCGCGTCCCGGCTGCCGGGGTACGTCGACTGGAACACGCTGCACACCACCCACGGCCGGGCCATCCCGTTCGCGACCGGGCTCAAGATGGCCAGGCCCGACAAACACGTCCTCGTGGTCAGCGGCGACGGCGACGCGACGGCGATCGGGGGGAACCATTTCATCCACGCCTGCCGCCGGAACATCGACATCACCGTGATGGTGTTCAACAACTTCATCTACGGGATGACGGGGGGGCAGTACTCGCCGACGACGCCGTCGGGGCACCTCGCCACGACGATGCCTTACGGCAACATCGACCCGTCGTTCAACATACCCGAGCTCGCCAAGGGCGCGGGGGCGACATGGGTGGGACGCGGGACCGCGTACCACGCGGCCGCGCTCGACAAGCTGATCATCGAGGCCATGCAGCACAAGGGGCTGTCCGTGCTGGAGATCATCAACGCCTGCCCCACCACGCACGGCCGGCGCAACAAGTTCAAGAGCCCGACCGACATGCTGCTCTGGATGAAGGACAACTCGCTGCCGATCACCGCGTTCGACAAGCTTCCCCCGGAGAAGACGGCGGGCAAGTTCCCCAC
>JBLMWX010000172.1:0-14426 GCA_050257455.1 Gemmatimonadota bacterium
CCTTGTGCGGCGAGTGCGCCACGGCGTAGACCGCCACCGCCCCGCCCAGCGACTGGCCGAGGACGACGATCCGGTCGCCGTCGACCTCCTTCATCCCGAAGAGCGCGTCGATCGCGGCCAGCGCGTCCAGGTGGACTCCCGCCATGGTCGGGCTCCCTTCCGACCTGCCGTAGCCGCGGTAGTCGAAGAGGAAGACGCGGTAGCCGGAACGGACGAGCCACAGGACGGCGTTGACGTGCGTGCTCACGTTCTCCGCGTTCCCGTGAAGGAAGAGGACGGTCCCGAGCGGCGTCCCCTCCGGCCGCAGGAGCCAGCCGTGAAGCGTCACGCCGTCTGGGGCCCGGAAGAAGACGTCCTCCCTCGCGACGCCCTCGAGCGCCGGGTTGGGCAGGTCGCCCTTCGTCGGGTAGAAGAAGTACGAATCGCACCCCGGCAGGGCGCCGGCCACGGCGGCGGCCGCGAGAAGGACGAGGGCCGTCGCGAGCCGGACCCTGCGGGCCGCCCCTCGCGCAGGGGTTCTCCGGACCGCGGACATCTCCCCTCGCGTCATGGCATCGACGGGCCCGCTACCTGTACCGCTTCTCCCGGAACTTCTCGCGCAGCTCCCGCTTCGCGAACTTCCCGACGGAGGTCCTGGGGATGGCGTCCACGAAGACGACCTCGTCCGGGATCCACCACCTGGCCACCCGGGCGGCCAGGAAATCCAGGATGTCCTTCTCCGTGACCTTGCCCTTCTGCTCCGGCTTCAGGACGACGCACGCCATCGGGCGCTCCAGCCACTTCTCGTGCGGGATCGCGATGACCGCGGCCTCCGCGACCGCCGGGTGGGCCATGATCGTGTTCTCGAGGTCGATCGAGGAGATCCATTCCCCCCCGCTCTTGATGAGGTC
Organism: Gemmatimonadota bacterium; assembly: GCA_050257455.1. Taxonomy (GTDB): domain Bacteria; phylum Desulfobacterota; class Deferrimicrobia; order Deferrimicrobiales; family Deferrimicrobiaceae; genus JBLMWX01. The sequence continues at coordinate 891 of JBLMWX010000172.1, forward strand.
GCGGGTCCGGTCCTGGATCTGGACGTACCCCTCCTCGTCGACCGTGACCACGTCCCCGGTGCAGAGCCAGCCGTCGCGGACCATCTCGCGGGTCCGCTCGGGCTCCCTGTAATACTCCTCCGTGATCCACGGTCCCCGGAGCCTGAGCTCCCCCATCGTCCGGTTGTCCCACGGCACGTTCTTCTCGCCCTCGCCGACGACCTTCATTTCGAGCCCCGGCACGAGGAGCCCCTGCTTCGCCTTGTACGCGTAACGCCGCTCGTCGGGCAGGCCGTCGAACGCGCTTTTCATCCGGCACGTCAGGACGACGGGGTAGGTCTCGGTCATCCCGTAGGCGTGGAGGAACTCGATCCCGTACTTCTTCTCGAACGTCTCGATCATCGCCCGCGGCGGGGCGGAGCCCCCGCAGACCACGAGCTTCAGGTGCGAGAGGTCGCACTGGCCCCTCTCGGCGAGCTCGAGAACCCCCATCCACACCGTCGGGACGCCCGCGGACTTCGTCACCTTCTCGGAGCCGATGAGGTCGGCGAGCGCCCGGGGGTCGGGACGCGCGCCCGGGAAGACCTGCTTCGCGCCCATCCAGGTCGCGGCGAACGGGAGTCCCCAGGCGGTGACGTGGAACATGGGCACGACCGGCATGATGACGTCCCGCTCGCTCACGGCGATGGTGTCCGCCGCCGAGATGGCCATCGCGTGGAGGTGGATGCCCCGGTGCGTCTGGGGAACGCCCTTCGGATTGCCGGTCGTCGCCGTTGTGTAGCACAGGGCGGCCATCGCGTTCTCGTCGATGTCGCGGGGCCAGTCGAACTCCGGGTCTTCCGCCGCGAGGAGCGCTTCGTACGAATAGGCGGGCGAAAGCTTCGTCGCGGGGGCCTTCGCCTTGTCGCTCATGACCACGTATCCCCTGACGGTCGGCAGCCTGTCCGCCACCGCCTCCAGCGCCGGGACGAGATCCTCGTCCACGAGGATGAGCTTGTCCTCCGCGTGGTTGACGACGTAGACGAGCTGGTCGGTGAACAGGCGGATGTTGAGCGTGTGGACCGTCGCCCCCATGCAGGGGACCGCGAAGTACGCCTCGAGGTGACGGTGCGTGTTCCACCCGAAGGTGCCGACCCGGTCGCCCCGCCGGACGCCCAGTCTCTCGAGGGCATGGGCGAGCCGCGCCGTCCGGCCGTAGAAGTCCCGGTACGTGTACCGGTGAATGCCCGGATAATCGCGGGACACGATCTCCTTCCCGGGGAAGAGCCACCGGCTGCGCTGAAGCATCGTGGTGAGCGTGAGGGGGTAAGGCATCGTGCGTCCTCCATCGGGGCGTGGCGTCGTCGATCCGGTTCTCGATCCGACGCACAATCGTACCAGAGCCCCCGGGCCGATGGAACAACAAAGCGATTCCATTGAGATATCCGCCGGCGAGAGATTTGTGAGATACCTCACGGAACCGGCCCCGCCCCCCGGATACATTGGAGATGGAAAGGGGGTGAACGCCATGGAAGGCATCCTCATCGACGTGTCCGCCACGACTTTCGGCGCGTTCATCGGCATGACCGCCCTGCTCTTCGTCGTCGCCGGGATTCTTCTCGCCGGGGTGGCCGAGGGGGAGGCCGCCGGCGCCCGTTACACCTGGGCCGAGTGGCCGCTTCCCGAGACGGTCGCGCCTCCCGAGAAGGCGAAGCTGCGCCTGGTCGCCTGAGGCCGGACAGCCGCCCTCCCCAAGTCGCTGCCAATGCGCTGCGGGCGGGCGGTTTTTTTGCGTTTTCCCCGCCGCGCGGTAGAATGGATCCGGACATCGCGAACGACGACCGGTCGCCCGGGGAGGCGGTGCGCGTGCCTCTGCCCTTCCAGACCGCGAAAGCGCTTCTGGGGAACCTTCCGGACGGGGAAGCCGGCGGAATCGAGGCGCTCTTCGTCGAGCGCCGCTATCTCCGCGACGCCGTCGTCTTCCACGAAGGGGCCGACGCCGACGCGCTCTTCATCGTCAAGGCCGGGTTCATCAAGATCGCGGCGCTCTCGGAAAGGGGGACGGAGACGACGCTGCACATCCTGCGTCCCGGGGACGTCTTCGGCGAGCCGGCCGTGACGGAGCCGGTCCGCCCGTTCTCCGCCGTCGCGGTGACCGATGCGGTCCTCTCGGTCCTTCCCCGGGCACGGCTCCTCGGCCTCCTCGAATCGTCTCCCGCCTTCGCCCGCAACCTGGTGAACCTCCTCTCGAAGCGCATGGGACAGGTGGAGCGGGAGTTCGCGGGGCTCGTCAACGCCTGGGCCCATCACAGGCTGGCCCGGGAACTCCTCCATCTCGCGGCGGACCTCGGCGTCGAGACGCGCGACGGCACGCTCATCCCCCTGCCGCTGACCCACGAGGAGCTGTCGAACCTGATCGGGACCACGCGGGAAACCGTGACGATCCTCCTCCGGAAATTCGAGGAGATGGGGATCATACGGCGGCGGTCGCGGCGCATCGTCGTCGACCGGCCCCGCCTGGCGGAATACGCGCACATCGCGGAAGCCTGACGGACGGCGGACCCGTGATCCCGTACTTCCAACAGCCCACGCTTTCCCTGGGACCGGTCACCCTTCACGCCTTCGGCGCGCTGGCCGGCGCCGCGCTCCTCGCGGGGAGCGCGCTCGTCGTGCGGCGGTGCCGGACGTCGGGGCTCGATCCCGCGGTCGGGGGAGACCTGGCGGTCTACGCGATCGTCGCGGGGTTCGTCGTCGCACACCTTTACTCCCAGCTCGCCTATTTCCCCCGGGAGCTCCTCGACGATCCGCTCCGCCTGTTCAAGCTCTGGGAAAACATCAGCTCCTTCGGCGGCTTCGTGGGCGGGGTCGCGGGGATCTGGCTCTTCTTCAGGACGAGGGCGCGGGACCTCTCCCGGGAAGAGCGGTGGCGGTACCTCGACGCCGTCGCCTTCGCACTCCCCTTCGCCTGGGCGATCGGCCGCCTGGGGTGCACGGTCGCCCACGATCACCCCGGGACGGTGACGACCTTCCCGCTGGCGGTCAGTCTTTCGACGCCGGCGGCCCGGGCATACATCGCATCCTACTACGACGCCGCGGGGCGGCTGGCCGACCTTCCGCCCGCGGCCCGGCTGGCGCGGATGGGATTCCACGACCTCGGCTGGTACGAGTTCCTCTACACCCTTCTCGCGATCGTCCCGGCGTTCCTCGCCCTCGACCGGAGGCCGCGGCGTCCGGGGTTCTTCGCGGCCGCCTTCGTCTTCCTGTACGTCCCCGTGCGGTTCGCCCTCGACTTCCTCCGGCTCGCCGACGCCCGGTACTTCGGGCTCACCCCGGCCCAGTACGCCGCGATCGCGGGGCTGGCGGCCGCGGTCTGGGTTTCGTGGAGACTCCGCCTCGGGCGGCCACCGTAGAAAGCCGGGGCCTTCTCAGCCCGCGACGCGGAGGACGATCTTGCCCAGGTTGGCGTTCGACTCCATCCGCGCGTGAGCCTCCGGCGCGTCCTTCCAGTCGAACACGGAGTCGACGACGGGCCTGAGCCGGCCGTCGGCGAGGCGCGGCAGCGCGAACGCGCCGAACCGCTTCGTGAGGTCGACCTTGCGGTCGACCGGCAGCGGCCGCAGGGCGCTCCCGACGATCGAGAGGCGGCGCGAAAGCACGAGCCCCAGGTCGAGCCTTTCCGCCTCGGCCCCGCCGAGGAGGCCCACCACGATCATCTTCCCGTCCGCGGCGAGCGAGCGGACATTCTGCTCGAAGAACGGGGCCCCGACGAGATCGAGGATGAGGTCGACCCCCCGGCCGCCGGTCTCGGCGGCGACCCATGGCGCGAACGCGCCCTGCCGGTAATTCCACGCGTCCCGCGCCCCGAGCGCCAGGCAGAGTCCGACCTTCTCGGGCGAGCCGGCCGTGGCGAAGGGGACCGCACCCGCCTCCCGGGCGAGCTGGATCGCCGCGGTCCCGACGCCGCTCGCCCCGGCATGGATCAGGACCGTCTCTCCGGGAGCGAGTCCGCCGAGGTCGAAGAGGTCGAGGTACGCGGCGAGGAAGGCCTCGGGAACAGCGGCCGCTTCCTCGAACGAGAGGTTGTCCGGGATCCGCATCGCCATCCCGGCGGGAATCGCCGCCAGCTCCGCGTACCCGCCCCCGGGAAGCAGCGCGAAGACGCGGTCCCCGGGGGACCACCCTTCGCACCCCGGTCCCGCGGAGACGACCTCGCCGGCCATCTCGAGCCCCAGGATCTCCGGCGCCCCCGGCGGCGGCGGATAGAGCCCCCGGCGCTGGAGGAGATCCGCGCGGTTCACCGCGGTCGCCCTGACGCGGGCGAGGAGATCGCCGTCCCCGGGAACAGGGTCCGGGCGCTCCGCGATCCGCAGCGCGTCCACCCCGCCGGCCCCGGTCGCAACGACCGCCCTCATCGCCCACCCCCTTTTCCCCCCCGGGGCCGTCAGACGGCGATCGGCTTCGTGATATCGACTCCGGGGAGCACCGTCTCGAGCAGGTCCCGCAGCTGCCCGGCCGCAGACGGCGCGAGACCGGCCCCGGGACGGCGGACCCGCCCGCACGCGAGGAGGCCCCGCATCCTGTAGATCTCCTTGCGGACCGCGACGCCGGGCTGCTGCTCGAACACGATGAGCGGGAGGAAGCGGGCGTAGATCGCCCGGGCCGCCTCCATCCGGTTCTCCCGGGCCTCGCGGACCATCGCGATCAGGACCTCGGGGAACGCGAAGCCCGTCATGAACCCGCCGCACCCGGCCTCGAGCTCGAACAGCCCGTAAAGCGCGCCGAGCCCCGTCAGGACGGGGACGCGCCGCGCCGTCATCCCGCGGCGCAGGGCGGCGATCCGGACCGGCGTGGGCGGGGCCTCCTCCTTGATGCACGCCACCCGGGGGATCTCGCTCACCAGGCGCAGGAGAAGCGGCACGGACATGTGGACGCCGGTGGAGGCCGGATGATCCTGGACCACGAGCGGGACGGAGATCCCGTCCGCCACCTCGCGGAAGAGATCGACGACCGGTTCGTCGCCCGGCACCGGTTCGGAGGCGGGAGCCACCATCACGGCGTCGGCGCCCAGGGACTCCGCCGCCCGGCTCAGCTCCCGGGCCGCGCGCGATCCCCGGTGACTCGTCCCGACGATCACCGGAAGGCGCCCCCCGGCGGCCGCGACCGCCGTGCGGATCAGCGCCTCGCGCTCCGCGTCGACCATCCGGCCCGACTCGCCGAGGACGCCGAGCATCGTCACCCCGTCCGCGCCGATCGCCGCCATGAAGGAGACGATGCGCGCGAACGACTCCAGGTCGACGTCCTCCCGCTCGTCGAACGGGGTCGGCAGGATCGGATAGACGCCCTCGAACGACACGTCCTTCGCCACCCGTCGCCTCCCTTCCGCGTCAGGCCGTGACCGAAAGCTCCGCGAGCGCCTCCACGAGGCGGTCGTGCCCCTCGTAGAGGATCGCGCGCATCGAGAGCTTCCGCGCCGCCGCGACGTTTTCCGCGATGTCGTCGATGAACACGCACGCCTCCGGCGGCAGGCCGAGCTTGTCCAGGACGTCCCGGTAGATCCGCTCTCCCGGCTTCATCGTCCCGACCTCGTAGGAGAGGGTCACCGCGTCGAAGAGCGGAAAGACGGACAGGGTCGCGATGTGCCCCCGGAAATGCCACTCGTTCGTGTTGGACAGGAGGCCGAGCCGGGTCCGGCCCTTGAGGCGCCGGATCAGGTCGAGCGTGGGCTCGATGGGCGTGAAGATCTCCGTGAAGGCCGTGACGAACTCCGCCTCGGACATCCGGAGCCCGCACAGCGCCGCGAGCCTCGAGAAGAACTCCGCGGAGGAGATCCGGCCCGACTCGTAGAGGACCGGGAGCCCCGACCCGTAGATGAGCGAACCGATCTCGTCCGCGGTCTTCCCCGCGCGCGGCGCGATCCGCCGGAGGAAGATCCCCACGTCGAAATCGCTGACGACGCCGCCGAAATCGAAGACGACCGCCCGGACCGGCGGGTCCGGCTCCGCCCGCGTCGCCCCCCTCCCGCTCCTGCCCGGCGTCCCGCACGCACGCCCGTCCGCCAACGCCCCCTCCTCCACGCCTGCCCGCGCCCGCCCCGTCATCGCCGTTCGCCCCCCAGGCCGTCCCGCCGCCCCCGCCGCTCCCATTGTCGTCCCCCATCCGCCCCGGACGCAAGGCCCGGCCGAGACGCCGCGGCCGCAGCCGTGAAACCGGCCGGGAAATGTCATATCATCCGAATCGGGCGCCAAGGAACGACGCTCCGGCGCGAGGCGCCCCGCGCAGGGGGGGCCATGTCGCGTGAGAAAGCCCCGGTCACGACGGCCGTCCGCGCCTTGCGGGCCGCGGGCATCGCCTTCACCGATCACCTCTATGCCTACGTGGAGAAGGGAGGTACGGCGGTCTCCTCGCGGGAGCTCGGCGTGGACGAGCACTGCGTCGTCAAGACCCTCGTCATGGAGGACGACCGGAGGAATCCGCTGATCGTCCTCATGCACGGCGACCGGCAGGTGTCGACCCGGGAGCTGGCCCGCGTCCTGGGCGTCAAGACGGTGGCACCGTGCACGCCGGAAGCCGCGTTCCGCCACACCGGCTATCTCGTCGGCGGGACCTCGCCCTTCGGGACCCGGCGGCCGCTGCCCGTCTACATGGAAGAAACGATCCTGTCCCTTCCGAAGATCTACATCAACGGCGGCAAGAGGGGGTACCTGGTGGGGATCGACCCGAAGGAAGCCGGGCGGCTCCTTGCGCCCACCCTGGTGCGCGTCGCGACCTGACCCCCCGTCTTCAGGGACGCCCGTCGAGGACGTTCCCCCGGCGGTCGATGGTCGTTTCCCCGGACCCGATGCGGACGCGCGCCGTCCCCCCGGTGAAATCCCGCGCGTAGTCGAAGCGCGGCGGGATGACCACGTTCCCCGAGCCGTCGACGTACCCCCACTTCCCGTCCTTCTTGACCCGCGCAAGCCCCTTCGACATGCTGCCGGCGTCCTCGTACTCCGCGGGGACGACCAGCCGGCCCCCGATGTCGATGAACCCCCACTTCGGGCCGATCCGGACGCGCGCCAGCCCCTCCGAGAAATCCCACGCTTCGTCGAAGACCGGCAGGATGGTCCACTCCCAGCTGTCGTCGATGTACCCCCACTTCCCGTCGATGAGGCCGCCGCAGTTCACCGCCGCCACCCCGTGGGAAAAGTTCATCGCGTAGTCGAACTCCAGGGGGATGACCAGGTTTCCCCGGCGGTCGATGAACCCCCACCGGTCGCCGATGCAGACGGCGGCGAGCCCCTCGGAGAAATCCCACGCCTCGTCGAACTGCGGGTGGATCGCCAGCCGCCCGTTCGGGCGGACGTATCCCCAATGGTCGAGGATTCGCACGGCGGCGAGCAGCTCGTGGAATTCGCGGGCCTTTTCGAACTGCGGGGGGATGACCTCCTGCCTTGCCCCGTCCACGTAGCCCCAGGCGCCTCCCCGCTCGAACGGGTAGAGCGGCAGTCGATTGAGGCCGACCGTCCCCCCCTCGTCCCCCGGGGCGGGGCACGGCCGCAACACGGACACCGCGAGAAAGGCCGCAAGGCACAGACCGCGCTTCCCGATCATGGCTGCCTCCCTTCCTGCGCCGACGGTTCCGATCGGTTGCGTCGCCCTGTATACTGTATGCGTCCCAGTTCCATTATCCCCCGGACGCGCGCGGATTCCTAATCGCCCGGGGGGACGGGACCCCCGGCGCGGCATCGCGGGCGCGGGGCGGCACGACGGCGACGCGCGGCCCCCGGGGCGGGAAAGGAGCGGGACGATGAAGGCGATGGTGATCGACGCATTCGGAGGACCGGAGCGGCTCAGGCCCGCCGAGCTCCCGGCGCCCGAGCCGGGGGACGACGAGGTCCTGATCGCCGTCGCCTGCGCCAGCGTCAACCCGGTGGACTGGAAGATCCGCGAGGGGATGCTGGCGGACATGTTTCCCCACGCCTTCCCGCTCATCCCCGGATGGGACGCGGCCGGCACGGTGTGCGCGACCGGGCGCCGCGCGGCCCGTTTCAAGGAGGGCGACAGGGTCTTCGCTTACTGCCGCAAGCCCGAGATCCGGTTCGGCACCTACTGCGAGTACGTGGCGGTCCCCGAATCGGCCGTAGCCTTCATGCCGGCCAACATCGGGTTCGCCGAGGCGGCGACCATCCCCCTCGCGGGGCTCACCGCCTGGCAGTCTCTCTTCGACGCGGCCAAGCTCTCCGCCGGGGAAAAGATCCTGATCCACGCGGGGGGCGGCGGCGTCGGCAGCCTGGCCGTCCAGTTTGCCAAGCACGCGGGCGCGACCGTCTACACCACGGCGCGCGCGGTCAACCACGGCTACGTGAAGAGCCTCGGGGCCGACGCCGCGATCGACTACACGAAGGAGGACTTCGTCCGCGTCCTCAGGAAACGGGAACCGGCCGGCATCGACGCCGTGTACGACACCGTCGGCGGGCACGTCCAGCAGCGAAGCTACAAGGTCCTGAGGAAGGGCGGGCGGCTGGTCTCGATCGTCAGCATCCCCGAGCCGGAGGAGGCGCACCCGTACGGCGTGCGGACGGAGTTCGTCTTCGTCTCGCCGAACGGAAACCAGCTGCGGCGGATCGCGGAGCTCGTCGAAAGCGGAGCGGTCCGGCCCCCCGAACTCGAGGTGATGCGCCTCGACGAGGCCGCCAGGGCGCAGGAGCTGAGCCGGACGGGCCACGTCCGGGGCAAGATCGTCCTCAAGATCCGGTGAGGGGGCCGCGGGAGCGCCCCGCGCGCCGCCGGGCGGCCCCCGGCGTCGCCCGGACGCGTACGGCGCGTCGCGCCCGCCCGCACGGCACGCCGGCGCGGCCGGCTACAGGAGCGCCTTCGCCGCCGCGATGACGGGGGCGTACTCCGGCTCCCGGGAGACCTCCCCGACGTGCTGCACGTACCGCACGACGTCGCCCTTGTCCACCACGAAGATCGACCGGGACAGCAGCTTGAGCTCCTTGATGAGCACGCCGTAGGCCGAAGCGAAGGAGCGGTCCTGGTAGTCCGACAGGGTCTTTACCCGATCGATCCCCGCCGCCGCGCACCAGCGCTTCTGGGCGAAGGGGAGATCGAGGCTCACCGTCAGGACGACGACGTCCCCGGGAAGGTCCGCGGCCTCCCGGTTGAACCGGCGCGTCTCCGTGTCGCAGGTCGGCGTGTCGAGCGACGGCACCGCGCTCACGATCTTCACCTTCCCCGCGAAGTCCGCCAGCGTCACGGGGCCGAGACCGTTGTCCACCACGCGGAAGTCGGGGGCCTTGTCCCCGGCCTTGATCTCCGGTCCCAGCAGCGTCATCGGCTTTCCCTTGAAGGTGATGATCCCGGTTCTCTCCTGCATAAGCCCTCCTTCGAAGGATGTTGTGCGCCCGGCTATGCGGCGTGTCTTTCCATCTCGCTCGAGTAGCGGCCGTACCGGGCGGCGCCGTTCATGCGCGCGCGGTGGAAAAACGCCTGGCGGGCGGCCTCCGCCTTGGCCGGGTCTCCCTGCCACGCCGCGAGGACCGGCTCCTGCAACGCGCGGCCGTACGAGAAGCTCAGCTCCCAGGGGCTGCGGCCGAGCGCGTTCATCGCGTTCAGGCGCTCGGTCGCCTGCTCGGCGGTCTGCCCCCCCGAGAGGAAGACGATCCCGGGGATCGCCGACGGGACGGTCCGCCGCAGCACCCGCAGCGTCGCCGCCGCGACCTCGTCGCTCTCCGCCTGGCGGGGACACTCCTTGCCGGAGAGAACCATGTTCGGCTTGAGGAGCGTCCCCTCGAGGACGACCTGGTGCGCGAGGAGCTCGGCGAAGACGGCGCGCAGCACCGCGGCCGTGACCTCCTCGCAACGCTCGATCGGATGCGGGCCGTCCATGAGGACCTCCGGCTCCACGATCGGCACGAGCCCCGCCTCCTGGCACAGGGCGGCGTATCGCGCCAGGGCATGGGCGTTCGCGCTCACCCCGGGCGCCGTGGGAATCCCGGCGCCGATCGCGACCACGGCGCGCCACTTGGCGAAGCGGGCTCCCAGCCGCGCGTACTCCGCCAGGCGGCCCCGCAGCCCGTCCAGCCCTTCCGTGACGGTCTCCCCGGGAAACCCCGCCAGCGGCTTTGCGCCCGCGTCCACCTTGATCCCGGTCATGACCCCCTGCCGGGTGAGGAGCTCGGGAAAGGGGATCCCGTCGCCCGCCTTCTGCCGGATCGTCTCGTCGTAGAGGATCGCCCCGCTGATGAATTCGGAGATCCCGGGCGTCGCGAAGAGGATCTCCCGGTACGCCCGCCGGTTCTCCTCCGTCGACGGAACGCCGACGGACCGGAACCGTTTTTCGATCGTGGGCGAGCTTTCGTCCGCCGCCAGGATCCCTTTTCCGGGGGAAACGAGTGAACGGGCCGCCGATTCGAGGTCGCGTGTCGCCATCCGGTGCCTCCTTGGGTCTTCGAGCGCTCCCTCCCGGTTCGATTCGCAAACGCGCCGGTCCGTTGCGCGATCGAGGGAATTATCCCGGCCCGTCCCCCGCGCCGGCCCCGCCACGGCCCGGCTCGATGACGCCGATATAGGGGAGCGCGCGATCCCTATCCCCGTAGTCGAGCCCGTACCCCACGACCCAGGCGTCCGGGATGTCGAAGCCCAGGTAGTCGATCCGCACGTCCGCCTCGAGCCGGTCGGGCTTGCGCAGGAGCGCGCACGCCTTGAGGGAGGCCGGGCCGCGGGATCGCAGCAGCCCCAGCAGGTACTGGAGCGTGTGCCCCGTGTCGACGATGTCTTCGACGATCAGGACGTGCTTCCCGGCGATGTCGGTCCGCAGGTCCATGATGAGGCGGACGGCGCCGGGCACCGTCCCGGCCTGCCCGTACGAGGCCAGGGCGATGAAGTCGATGCGCCGCGGAATCGCGAGGCGGCGCGAGAGGTCCGCGAGGAAGATGTAGCAGCCGCGGAGGACCCCGACCAGGACGAGCTCGTCCACGCCCGCGTAGTCCGCCGAGATCTGCGCCCCGAGCGCGGCCACGCGCTCGCGGATCCTGTCCTCGGGGATGAGAACGACCGGTTCGGTCGAAGCCATCGCTACCCCCGGCTCTCCGCGAAAAGCGGGACGATCGCCTGCGCCTCCACGTCCACAAGCCCGAGGTCGGTGATCTTCAGCGCCGGGACGACCTCGAGCCCCAGGAAGCTCAGCGTCATGAACGGGTCGCGCAACGGGGACCCGAGCGACCTGGCGGCGGCGGCGAGGGCCCGCACGCGGTCCCGCACCCGCTCGACGGGCTCCTCCGACATGAGCCCGGCGATCGGCAGCGGCAGCAGGGCGAGGACCGTCTCGCCGCGGGCGGCCGCCTGGCCGCCGCCCGCCGCGGCCACGGCGCGCGCCGCGGTCGCCATCGACGCGTCGTCCGCTCCGACGACGATCAGGTTGTGGTGGTCGTGCGCCACGGTGCCGGCGATCGCCCCCTCCTTGAGGCCCGCGCCCTTCACGAACCCGAGGGCGGTCCGCCCCGACGCGCGGTGACGCTCGATGACCGCGATCTTCAGGAGGTCGCGGTCCGGATCGGCGACCGCGAGCCCGGCGCGGACGCGCGGCGGCAGGACGAGGCTGCCGGTGATGATCTGGTCGGGCACGATGCCGATGACGCGCATCCGCCGGCCTGCCGCCGGGATCCCGAAGCCGGTTCGCGACCAGTCGACGCGGACCGTCTCGCGGACCTCGGGGGCGGGCGGCGCACCCCCGGCTTCCCAGGCCGGTCCCGCCGGGACCCCGTCCCGCGCCGCGAGCACCCCCCCAATGTACACGAGATCGGGCCGCGCGTCGCCCAGGTCCCCGAACACGACGAGGTCGGCGCGGCGCCCCGGGGCGACGGCCCCCCGGTCCGGCATCCGGAAATGCTCGGCCGGATTGAGCGTCGCCATCCGGATCGCCGCGAGGGGGGGGACCCCGGCCGCGACGGCGCGCCGGACCAGGAAGTCGATCGACCCCTCGTCGAGCAGGTCCGCGGGCTGGCGGTCGTCGGTGCAGAAGCAGAGCCGCCGTTCCGTGCAAGGGGTGGCGAGCGGCAGGAGCGCCGCCAGGTTCCGGGCCGCGCTCCCCTCGCGGACGAAGATCGTCATCCCCAGTCTCAGCTTCTCGCGCGCCTCGTCGGCCGAGGCGCACTCGTGGTCCGACCCGATCCCGGCAGCGACGTAGGCGTTGAGATCGCGGCCGCCCAGGCCGGGGGCATGGCCGTCGACCGGCCGGCCCCGGGCGGCCTCGACGGCGGCAAGCGCCCGGCGGTCCCCGGACACGACGCCCCGGAAATCCATGACCTCGCCCAGCCCCAGCACGCGGGGGTCCCTGAAGAGCGACCCGAAGTCGTCCGGCGCGACGGCGGCGCCGGACGTGGCCAGGTGGGTCGCCGGAATGCAGGAGGGAACGTTGACGAAGAGCCGGAGCGGCGCCCGTCCGGCATCGTCCAGCAGGTAGCGGATTCCCGCGACGCCGGCCACGCTGCCGATCTCGTGGGGGTCCGCCACGACGGTCGTGACGCCCCGGGGAACCACCGCGCGGGCGAATTCCCATGGCCGCGCCAGGCAGCTTTCCGGGTGGACGTGCGCGTCGATGAACCCGGGGCAGACGTAGCGGCCCCGGAGGTCGATCGATTCGCGCCCCCGGTAGCCGCGGCCGATTCCGGCCACGGCGCCCTCCGCGACCGCGATGTCGGCGGCCACGATGTCCGGGGACAGGACGTCGACGAGCCGCGCGTTGCGGAGAACCAGGTCGGCGGGCTCCCCGCCGCGCGCCACGGCCACAAGGTGCGCGAGGTCCATGAAGCGCCCCCTTTTCCAGGGGCGGACGCCCGGCGACGTCCCGGCCGCGAGCCCCTCGCCGGCCGGTCCGGGCACGCCCGCCGCGCAGCACGGATGCTTTCATGATATCGCGGGATGTCCGGGGGGCAAAATCGGACCCGGCGGACCGGGCGAGGCGCGGGCGCTGTCCGGCCCGGCGGGACGCGGCGGCCGGGCTAATGGATCGTCGACTTCCGGGGGTCGTCGGCCTGCCACCGGTCGATGACCTCCCCGGCCTCGACCTCCTGGCGGAACGCCTCGGGACACGTGGCCTGGGCGATGTGGCAGGCGCACTGCCTGAAGAAATTCCGGTAGCCCGGATCCCCGCTCTCGCCCGCGTGGAGAAAGCCCTGCTTGAAGGCCCAGGCCGCGTCCGCGGAGGCCCCCCAGCCGAAGAGATAGACGTCGCCGGCCTCCGCGTCGCCCCCGAAGACCATCACGGACCTGAGCGACCGCTCGTTCCCGGCGTCGTCCCGGACCGTGATCTCCCGGGTCCCGGCGTCCACCTCGATCGTGATGGTGAACTTCTTCCCCATGTCGGTCTTATCGGAAGGATCCCGGGGGCGACTTTAGCGGCCCCCTCCCCCGGGGTTGGCATCCGGGGCGCGGTATGCCAAGCTGTCGGTGCCGTGCGCGTCGCCCTCGTCAACACGAACCGGATCCGGCCGCCCGTCGCCCCCATCGGGCTCGACTACCTGGCCGAGGCCCTGGCCGCGGCGCGCCACGAGGTCCGCCTCCTCGACCTCTGCTGGGAGGAACGGTGGGAGGACGCGG
>JBLMWX010000173.1:0-4196 GCA_050257455.1 Gemmatimonadota bacterium
GCGCGGTACGAGATCGACCTCGCGCACGTCGACATGCTGAACGCGATCCGGACGGACGCGCAGATGCGCGCGTACCTGGACGAGTTCGTCTTCGGCGTGTCGGACCACGAGGAGTTTCTGGACCGGAAGGTGGGCGCCGCGCGGATGAAGGAACTGCGGCGGAACGCCTCGATCGTCGAGGGGTACCGTTAACGGGAGGGACGCCGTGCCGCGGACCGTCGAATTCACCGACACCGAGTTCATGATCGCCCAGGGAGCCCGCCTGCTGGAGGACGGGAAGACCTTTTTCGTGGGATGGGGGATCCCGCAGATCGTGGCGATCCTCGCCCAGAAGCTCTACGTCCCCAACGTCGTCCAGCTCTTCGAGTTCGGCGCGATCGGGCCCCGGTCCGTGCTCCCCTTCGTCCGCGGAACGATGGGGGGGCCCCAGAACACCTACCGCTCCCTCCAGTGGGTCAACATGAACTGGGCCTTCGCCTATTCCGCGACCGGCTACATGGACTACGGGATGCTCGGAGCGCTCCAGGTCGATCCCTTCGGCAACATCAACTCCACCTTCCTCGGCGGAACGTTCGATGCGCCCGAGCGCCGGTTCGCGGGAAGCGGGGGAGGGAACCAGGTCGCCTCCCATTGCTGGCGGACGATCGTCGTCATCAAGCACGAGGGGCGGCGTTTCGTCCCCAAGGTCGACTTCCTCACGTCCCCGGGCTATCTCTCCGGTCCCGGGGCGCGCGAGAGGGCGGGGCTGCCGGCCGAAACCGGCCCGTATCGCGTGGTCACGTCGAAGGCGGTGTTCGGATTCGACGCGGAGACGAAGGAGATGACGCTGCTGTCCGTGCTCCGGGGGCTCGAGCCCGAGGACGTCGTGCGGGACATGGGGTTCCGGCCCGGGATGGCGACGTCCATCGGCGAAATCCCGCCCCCGACGGACGAGGAACTGCGTCTCCTCCGCGAGGAGATCGACCCGTCCCGGATCATCATCCGGGGAGAGCGGATGACCGCCGTCGCCTGATCCCGGCAGGCCGGGGAAAGGGCGTCCTCCCGAAAGGGTTTCCCCGGCAGGCGCGGATGCTATAATAACCCACTATGCCGCGTCTTGCCTACATCGAGACCTTCGGCTGCCAGATGAACGCCGTCGATTCCGCCCGGATGCTGTCGCTTTTGGCGTCCGCGGACTACCGGCCCGCCCGGTCGGCGGCCGAGGCCGATCTCGTCCTCCTCAACACCTGCAGCATCCGCGAGAAGGCGGAAGCGAAGGTCTACAGCGAGCTCGGGAGACTGCGCCGCTGGAAGGGCGAGCGGGAGGGACGCCTGCTCGCGGTGGGGGGGTGCCTGGCGCAGCAGGAGGGCGAGGCGATCCGCTCCCGCGCCCCCCACGTGGATATCGTCTTCGGGACGCACAACATCGCGCGCCTCGCGGAACTCGTCCGGGACGCCCGGGATCGCCGCGCGGCCGTCGCGGTCGATCTTTCCGGGGACACCGCCCACTGGGACACCCTTCCGTACATTCCCGACGGGGCGGTCAGCGCGATGGTGACCGTGATGCAGGGGTGCGACAACTTCTGCGCCTACTGCGTCGTCCCGTACGTCCGCGGCCCCGAGATCAGCCGCCCGGCCGCCGACATCCTCCGCGACGTCCGCGCGCTCGCCGACCGCGGCGTCCGCGAGGTCGTGCTCCTCGGCCAGAACGTCAACTCGTACGGCCGGAAGGAAGGGGAGATCGCTTTCCCGGAACTGCTCCGCCGGGTGGCCCGCGTTCCCGGCATCGCCCGGGTCCGCTTCATCACCTCCCATCCCCGCGACCTCGACGACGGGACGATCGGGCTGTTCTCGGAAATCGAAGCCGTGTGCCCGCACATCCACCTCCCGCTCCAGTCCGGGTCGGACAGGGTCCTCGCCGCGATGCGGCGCGGCTACTCCCGGGCGGAGTACCTCGCCAGGGTCGCGGCGCTCCGGAGGGCCCGCCCGGGGATCGCGTTCTCCTCGGATTTCATCGTCGGTTTTCCCGGCGAGACCGAAGACGACTTCCGCGACACCCTGGCCGTGATGGAGGAGATCCGGTACGATTCCAGCTTTTCGTTCCGTTTCTCGCCCCGCGCCGGGACGAGGGCGGCGACCATGGGGGGAGCCGTCGCCGCGGAGGTCTCCGGCGACCGCCTCCGCAGGCTCCAGCAACTCCAGGACCGACACACGCGGGAGCGCCTCCGGGCGTTCGCGGGCGCCGAGACGGTGGTGCTCGTCGAAGGGCGCAGTCTCCGGGACCCGTCGCGGCTCGCGGGACGCACCCCCTGCTACAAGACGGTCAATTTCACGCCCGCGCCCGGCGGCTCGGACCCGTTCCGCCGGGTGACGGTGCGCACCGTCGGGAGCCATTCCCTGTCGGGCGAGGAAGGAGGCATCGATGGTTAGGGAGATGCGCGTGATCGGGATCACGATCGATCCCGTGACGCAGACACCCATCGTCATATTGCGGGACAAGGAGAACCTGAACACCCTTCCCATATGGATCGGCATCCTCGAGGCGAACGCGATCGCGGTCGGCCTGGAGAACGTGAAGCTTCCGAGGCCCATGACCCACGACCTGTTCAAGAACCTGCTCGACCAGGCCGGGGTCAGGCTCCTGAGGGTCGAGGTGACCGATATCCGGGACAGCACCTACTACGCGGTCCTCCATCTCGACCGCGACGGGAAGTCCCTCGTCATCGACTGCCGGCCGAGCGACGCGATCGCCATCGCGATCCGGATGGAGGTTCCCGTCATGGTCCGCGACACCGTCATCGAAAAGGCGCTCCGCGCCGACGCGACCTCGGCGGGCAGCGGGGAAAAGGACAAGTGGACGGAGCTCCTCGAGCGGATGAACCCGGAAGACTTCAGCAAGTACAAGATGTGACCCGGGGCCGCATGGGAATCTCGCGCATACTGGTCGTGCAGGAGGAGGCCGGGCCGTCCCGAAATCTCCAGTTCACCGTCTTCGGCAACCCGGTGGAGTTCGACTTCCGCACGCCCAAGCAGGCACTCCAGGTCGATCTGTCGCCGTATCGCGCGGTCGCGACCTCGTTCGATGCCGCGGGCCACGACCTGATGGAGACGCTTCGCCGGACGCCCGAGGAGGGCCCGCCCCTCTTCCTGTTCCGGGGGATTCCTCCCCTGCACGAGATCGCCCGCTGGATCGCGTGGCCCAAGACTCCCGCCACGGAGGACCACAGCGTCACCGATCGCCTCCTGTCGGAGAACATCGAATACTACTCGCTGGCCTCCCTCTACCAGCAGTGCCTCAAGATCACGGCCACGCAGGACGAGGAAAACCTGATGAACCTCGTCTCCGACACGTTCTGCAACGCGTTCGGGGTGGAGAACTGCGTCATCTGGCTCGCGTCGCAGACCGATCCCGACGAGATGACGATCGCCTCGGTCCGCGGACTCACCAACATCGACCGGGAAGGATCCAGGATCTACGTGTCCCAGTCCGAATGGTCCGACGCGATCGGGAAGGGAGCGCCGTTTCTTGCGCCGGCCCCGGCGGGCGATTCCGGCGCCCCCGACGCCGGCCCCGCCGGGCAGTTCCTTTACGTGCCGCTGGTCCATCGCGGCACGACGATCGGCCTCGTGAAGATCGGCGAGCGCAACGACAATGCTCCGTTCAGCGAGCGGGACGTCTACATCGCGCGGATCATCGCCGACTACGCCGCCTCCTCCTGGCGGAACCTCCGCCGGATCCTGAGCATGGAGCGTTTCTCGCTGCGGGACCGGGAGACGCGGGCCTACTCCGAGGCGTTCCTCTACGACTATTTCGACAAGGAGCGATTCAAGGCCTCGCGCTGCCAGCGGCCCCTCTCGATCGTCCAACTCGTCTTCGACAACCTGTCCCTCTTCATGGAGCAGACGCGCGAAAGCTTCGTGGGCGGGGTCCTCGCCGAGGTCGTGGAGGGAATACGGACCGTCCTGCGCGACTCGGATTTCATCGCCCGGGTCGAGCAGAACCGCTTCTGCATCGTCCTGCCGGAGACGGACTACTTCGGCTCCATCCTCGCGATGCGCCGCCTCCGCAAGGTCATCAAGGCCAGGAGCAACGTCCAGTTCCTCGGCAACCAGATGACCCTGTCGTCGTTCCTCGCGTCGGCGACGTTCCCGCGGGACGGCAAGAGTCTCCCGGACCTGCTGAAGGCCACCAACACGAAGTGCGAGAAGCAGAACCG
>JBLMWX010000174.1:0-8950 GCA_050257455.1 Gemmatimonadota bacterium
CCATCAGCCGCGCGTCCCTTCGCCTTGCCGCGGGGACCTGGGCGACGAGGCGCTCCGGCAGCGCGTAATCCAGCTGCGCGACGTTCAGCGGCCCGCCCCCGCCACGTGCGTCCCCGGGTAGTAGCGGGCCAGGATCTCCCGGAACCCCTTGCCCCGCTTCGCCATCCCGTTCGCCCCCCACTGGCACATCCCGACACCGTGCCCGTAGCCGTCGCCGTGGAAGGTCCACCCGCCGGGGGAGGACGCGATCCTCATCTTGAGGCTCTTGACCCTCGCGTAGCCCGCCGCGCGGCGAAACGACGCGGCCGCCGTCTCCCGGGAGACGCCCGCGGACGCGAGCCGGACCCGGCTCGCCCGCCCCGTCGGCGTCGCGCCCACGATCGCGATGGACAGGTCGCCGCCGGCCCTGACCCCCAGGGCCAGGGCGACCCTCCTCCCCTCGTCACGGGTCATCCGGTACTCCCATCGCCACGCCGGGCTGTCCCGGCAGTCGTCGCACGCGACCGCCCGCAGGTACGGGACATCCCGTCCCCACGCGTCCGCGGCGCTCTCGGTGCTCCCGCCGCAGGTCGAGTGATAGACGGCCTGCGCCGGGGAGCCCCCGTAATAGAGCACCATCCCGCGCGTCGCCTCGGCCGCCGCCCGGAAAGGTCCGCCGCTGCCGTCCGTCCCCTCGAAGAGCTGGTCGTCGACGCCGCCCACGACGTCGAACGCCGGGTCGCGCGGCCGGGCCATCGCCGCGAGCGCGTACGTCCGGGCGGCGACGGCGAGCGCCTGGAGCGCCTCGCGCGCGAACGTCCGCGGGGCCTCCCGGGAAATCACGGCGGCGACGTACTCCTCGAGGGGAACGACCGCCACGACCTGCAGCCGGCCCTGGCTGGCCGTGACCCGGACCCGCCCGGGGAACCGCTTCCCGTCCGCGCGGATCCCTCCGGGCGCGCCGAAGTCGGCGGGCGACGGAATTTCGCGGGCCGAGCCCCACGCGATCCGGTCGCCCCGCGCCGCGAGGACCACGCTCCCGCCCCCCTCGGCCAGGAGCGTGCCGTCGGGCGTCCAGACCCTGATGGTCTCGCCCTCGAGGACGACCCGCGCTCCGGGCCCGTCGAGGCGGACCCGGACGGGGCGCGCCTCCCGGGCGCCGGGCCACGGCGGCCGCACGGCGACCGGGGGACGCGCCGCCGGCGCCGGCACCGCTTCCGGGCGGCGCTGCGGCCCCGCGCAACCGGGCAGACACCCGGCGGCGGCCGCCGCGAGAACAGCCGCCGACGCGACGGCCGCGATGCGACCCGCCCGGGCGGCCAGGGGGCGCCCGCTCACCTCAGGACCCGGCACGCGGAAGACCCGTCCGCGTCAAGAGGGATCCGCCGAAAGGTCGACGGCATCGCACGCGATCACGCTCCCCCGCCCTTATCCGCGGCCGGCCCCTTCTTCAAGGACTTCGCGACCTCGATGAACGGCGCGAACAGGTCGATCGGGACCGGGAAGATGGTCGTGGAGTTGTTCTCGGCCGCCACCTCCCGCAGCGTCTGGAGGAAGCGCAGCTGGAGCGCGATCGGCGTCTCGCCGATGATCTTCGCCGCGTCCGAGAGCTTCTGGGCCGCCTGGAACTCGCCCTCCGCCCCGATGACCTTCGCGCGGCGCTCCCGCTCCGCCTCGGCCTGCTTCGCCATCGCCCGCTGCATCTCCTGCGGGAGGTCGATGTGCTTGATCTCGACCTTGACGACCTTGATCCCCCACGGCTCGGTGTCCTTGTCGAGAATCTCCTGGATGTGGGCGTTGATCTTCTCGCGCTCGGAGAGGAGGTCGTCGAGCTCGGCCTGCCCGCAGGTGGACCGCAGCGTCGTCTGGGAAAGCTGCGAGGTGGCGTAGAGGTAATTCTCGACGCTCACGATCGCCTTGTTCGGATCGATCACGCGGAAGTAGAGGACCGCGCTCACCTTGATCGAGACGTTGTCGCGGGTGATCACGTCCTGGGGCGGGACGTCCATCGCCACGACGCGCAGGTCCACCCGGACCATCTTGTCGATGACCGGCATGAGGAGGATGAGCCCCGGCCCCTTGGCGCCGATCACGCGGCCGAGCCGGAAGATCACGCCCCGCTCGTACTCGTTGAGGATCTTGACGGCGCTGTAGAGGAACAGCACGACGATGAAGACCGCGGCGAGGGTCGGCAATCCGAGTCCGAGCATGTGGCGTCTCCTTCCTGTTTTCTTCCCTTACGGTTCCGTGCGGTCATGCGGGCCCGCCGGGCGCACGGCGAGCGTCATGCCGTCCCGCCGGAGGACCGTCATCCTGTCGCCTTTCCGGACGGCGACGTCGCACGAGGCGTCCCAGAGCTCGCCCAGGACGCGGACCCTCCCCTTCCCGGCGAAGTCGTCGACGGCCTCCGCCGTGGCGCCGACGAGGGCCTCGTCTCCGGTGACGGGCCGGCGGGCCTGGGCGCGCACTCCAAGCGAGACGATTCCGACGAAGAATGCGGCGGACACGGCGACCATCGCGACGAGGACCGACCACGAGATGCGCAGGGACGGGTCGGGGGACGACCGGAAGAGCATCAGGCTCCCGAGAAAGAGCGCGACGATCCCCCCGATCGTGAGCATCCCGTGGGAGACGACCTTGATCTCCAGGATGAAGAGCACGATCGCGAGGAGGATGAGCAGGAAGCCCGCGTAGCTCGCCGAGAGCGTCTGGAGCGAGTAGAAGCCCAGGAGCAGCGCGATGCCGCCGACGACCCCCGGGAAGACGGCCCCCGGGCTGGCCAGCTCGAAGAACAACCCGTAGATCCCGATCATCATCAGGATGTAGGCGATGTTCGGGTCGGCAAGCGCCGCCAGGATCCGGAAGCGGAGGCCCATCGGCGCCTGGACCGTCTCCGCCCCCTTCGTGCGCAGCACGACCTCCCGGTCCCCCTTCTCGACGACCCGTCCGTCCACGGCGGCGAGAAGGTCCGGCAGGGACGGGGCGACGAGGTCGATCACCCCCTTGGCGAGCGCCTCCTTCTCGGTGAGCGATGTGCTCTCGCGGACCGCGCTCTCCGCCCAGGCGGGATTCCGCCCCTTCTTCTCCGCGAGGGAGCGCGCGTACGCGGCGGCATCGTTCTCCACCTTCCGCGCCATCGTGTTGTCCATCCCGCCGCCGCCGACGCTCACCGGGTGGGCGGCCCCGATGTTCGTCCCCGGCGCCATGGCGGCGATGTCGGCGGCCAGGGTGATGAGCACGCCGGCGGAGGCCGCCCGCGCGCCGGAGGGCGCCACGTAGACCGCCACGGGGACCGGGCTCGCGATGATGTCCTGGACCATGTCCCGCATCGCCTGGTCGAGGCCGCCGGGCGTGTCCAGCCGGACGACGATCAGCCCGGCCTTTTCCTCGCGGGCGCGCTCGATCACCGAGGATAGGTAGTCGGCGGTCACCGGGTTGATGGACGCGTTGATCGTGGCGACCAGCACCTCGGGCGGCGGGCTCCCGTGACCGGCAGGCGTCCCGCCGGCCGGCGCCGCGGCGGCGAGGAGGACGGCGGCGGCCCCCAGGACGATCCGGCGGAATCTCATGAGGACCTCTTCTGGAACAGGGCGAATTTCAGGTATTCGGTCTCCGGCACCCCGAGAAGGACCGGGTGGTCGGCGGGCTGCCCTCCCGACGCCAGGAGCTGCAGGTCCGCGCGGGCGTCGGCGGCCGCGTCCCGGAGCGCCTGCCTCCATTTGGCCATATCGACCAGCTGGGTGCAAGACGAGGTCGCGAGCAGTCCCCCCGGGGCGAGGACGGAGAGCGCCAGCCGGTTGATGTCGCGGTAGCCGCGGAGCGCTCCCTCGCGCCCCTCCCGGGACTTGGCGAACGACGGAGGGTCCAGGACGACGAGGTCGAACCGCGCGTTCCCGGCCGCCATCGCCCGCAGCTCGGCGAACAGGTCCGCGCTTCTGCCTTCCCACCGGTCCGAGAACCCGTTCCGGGCCGCGTTCGCGCGCGCGGCGCCCACGGCGCCGTCGGACGCGTCGACCGCGAGCACGCGGCGCGCGCCGCCGGAGAGGGCGTAGATCCCGAACCCGCCCGTCGCGCAGAAGGCGTCGAGAACCGACCGGTCCCCGGACCAGGCCCGCACGAGCCTCCGGTTCTCCCGCTGGTCGAGGAAGAACCCCGTCTTGGGACCGGCCTCGACGTCGACCTCGAACCGGAGACCGTCCATCGCGACCGTCTCGCGGGGAGATCCGCCGCCGCGAAGGACCCCCTTGACCTCGGGGAGCCCCTCCCGCCTTCGTCCGCTCCCCTCCGACCGCTCGTAGACGAGCCGCGGGGAGAACAGGGACCCGAGAGCGTCCGCGATCTCCTCGCGGACCCGCTCCATCCCGGCCGTCAGGATCTGCACCGAGAGGACGGGCCCGTAGCGGTCGACGATCAGTCCCGGGAGGAAATCGCCCTCCGAGTAAACGAGCCGCACGGCTCCCGTGACGTCCATGCCGGCGGCGGCCCGGCGGTCGCGGGCCTCGCGGATCCGGTCGCGGACGAACTCCCGCGACGGCGACGCGTCGCCCCGGGACACGAGGCGCAGCGCGATCCTGGACCCCACGTTCAGCGTCCCCGTGCCGAGCCGTTCGCCGGTCCGCCCGGCGACGCGCACCCACTCCCCCGGCCGGAGGCCGGTCGGGACATCCCGGAGATCGTCGCCGAACACCCACAGGTGGCCGGACCGGAGCCGCTCCTCGCCCTTGCGGCTGACCGACAGTCCCGGGAGAGCGCCGCTCATGTCACGCCAGGCCGAGGCGCCTCGCGATTTCGTCGAAATCGGCGAAGACCTCGGATTCCCGCCCCGCGTTCCGGAGGATGTATGCCGGATGATAGGTGGGCATCACGGGGATCCCCTCGAAGGAGCGCCACCTGCCGCGGGCGCGGGTGATCTTGTCCGACGTGTCGAGGAGGTAGCCGAGGGCGACCGCGCCCAGGGTGCAGATGACCTCCGGCCGGATCGCCCGGATCTGGCGCACGAGGTACGGAAGGCACGCCCGGGCCTCCTCCGGCAGGGGCGCCCGGTTCCCGGGGGGCCGGCACTTGACGATGTTCGCGATGTAGACGTCGCCCCGGCCCAGCCCGACCCGGCCGATCCACCGGTTGAGGCGGCGCCCCGCCGCCCCGACGAACGGCTCCCCCTGCCGGTCCTCCTCCTCGCCGGGCCCCTCGCCGACGAACATCAGGCGCGCCCGCGGGTTCCCGACCCCGAACACGATCGTCCGCCGGCCGCGGCACAGGGCGCATCCCCGGCACGCGGCGAGCTCCTTCCGGATATCCTCCAGCGTTTCCGCCGCCGCGCCGGCGGCCGCGGCGCGTTCCTCCGGGCCCCCTCCGCGCGGAGGCCCGGGAACGAAATCGATCCCGATCTCCCGCAGGTACGCGGCGACGAACCTGCCTGAAGGGCTCCTCTTCACCGCGCCATCAGCTTGGCGTGGAGCGCCCGCCACACGCCGGCGGCGATCCCGTCCTTCGACGCCAGCGGCAGGTCCGTGGCCTCCCCGTCCGCGAAGATGATCCGGACCTCGTTGTCGTCGGATTCGAAGCCGATGTCGGACCGCGAGACGTCGTTGGCCACGATCGCGTCGAGGTTCTTCGACCGGATCTTCGCCAGCGCGTTGCTCTCGATGTCGTCGGTCTCCGCCGCGAACCCGACGAGGATCCGCTTCCCCTTCTCCCGGCCCAGCGTCGCGAGGATGTCGACGGTCGGGACGAGCTCGAGCCGGTCGTCGAAATTCTGCTTCTTGATCTTCCGCGGGCGCGCCTG
This sequence comes from Gemmatimonadota bacterium, assembly GCA_050257455.1. Classification (GTDB taxonomy): domain Bacteria; phylum Desulfobacterota; class Deferrimicrobia; order Deferrimicrobiales; family Deferrimicrobiaceae; genus JBLMWX01. Next base: position 5,765 of record JBLMWX010000174.1, read on the forward strand.
CACGGGCCGGAAGTCGGCGACGGCGGCGCACATCGCGACCGCGTCGGCGTCGGCCGCGGCGCTCCCGACGGCCTCCATCATCTCGGCGGCGGTCCGGACCCTGACGGTTTCCAGGAACGGCGGGTCGGGAAGCGCCGACGGGCCGCTGACGAGCGTCACGTCGGCGCCGAACCGGCGCGCCGCGCGCGCCATCGCGAACCCCATCTTCCCCGACGCCCTGTTGGTGAGAACGCGGACCGGGTCGAGGCTCTCGGCCGTGGGCCCCGCGCTCACGACCACGCGCCGGCCCGCCAGGATCTTCTCCGACAGGACGATCCGCGCCATCTCGACGATGGTGCCCGTGTCCGCGAGCCGTCCCGGCCCGAAGCTCCCGCAGGCGAGCTCCCCCGCGCCCGGCTCCACCAGGTGGAAGCCCCGGCTCGCGAGGACCTCCAGGTTCTCCCGGACCGCCGCCGACGCGTACATCTGCGTGTTCATCGCGGGGGCGAGGAGCACCGGCGCAGCCGTGGCCATGACCACGGTCGAGAGCATGTCGTCCGCGATTCCCGCGCGGATCTTGCCGATGATGTTCGCCGTCGCCGGCGCGATGACGACGAGGTGCGCCCTCTGCGCGAGGGAGATGTGCCCGATCTCCGATTCCGAGATGAGGTTGAACAGGTCCGTGACGACGGGGTTCTTCGCCAGCGTCTGGAGCGTCAGGGGGGTGATGAACTGCGCACCCGACGCCGTCAGGATCGGGTGGACGTTCGCCCGCATCCTCCGGAGCTCCCGGACGATGTCGCACGCCTTGTAGGCCGCGATTCCTCCCGTGACGCCGAGCACCACGTCCTTGCCGACGAGCGCGCACATGGTCAGTATCCCCCCGTGAAGAACGGATTGGTCCGCTTCTCCTCGCCCACCGTCGTGGACGGCCCGTGGCCGGGAAGGAGGACCGTGTCGTCGGGAAGGACGAAGATCTTCTCCCGGACCGAGTCGAGCAGCCGCGCGTGCGAGCCGCCCGGGAGATCCGTCCGCCCGATCGACCCGGCGAAGATGAGGTCGCCCACGAAGGCCATCTTCCCGCAGAGGTAGCAGACGCACCCCGGGGTGTGCCCCGGGGTGTGGACGACGAGGAACTCGTGCCCCCCGAAGGCGATCCGGTCCCCCTCGGCGACGACCACGTCGGGCGGCGGCTGGTCGCCCACGGAAAGGCCGAAGATCAGCCCCTGCCGCCGCGCGGTCGCCATCCGCCCGGCGTCCTCTCCGTGCAGGTACACGGCGGCCCCGGTCGCGTCCCGCAGAAGGCGGACGGCGCCCACGTGGTCGAAGTGCCCGTGGGTGAGGAGGATCTTCTCGACCGAAAGCCCCCGCGTCCGGATCTCCCCGAGGAGCGCGTCCCCGTCGTCCCCCGGGTCGATGACCACCGCCTTCTTCGAGTCCGGATCCTCGACGATGTAGGCATTGACCATGAGCGGCCCGACCTCCATGACGGAGACGCGAAGCGGAGCCCCCGCCGTCACAGCTTCCGGCTCCAGGTGGAAAAGAGGTCGGAATAGTAGTCGGCGATCTCGTCGGCCGCCCGCCGGTCGTCGGCCTCGACGACGAGGTGGAAGTACGCCTCGTCCTGGCTCGGGTAGATGAGCGCCCAGTCCTCGTCGTGGAAGATCTTGACGCCGTCCACGAACTGGCTCGGCTTCCCCTTGGCGTGGACCGCCAGCATCCGCATGAGCGCGCCCTTGTTCTCCCACGCGCAGGGGATCTTTCTCTGGACGAGGTGCGTGGGCGGGATCTCCCTCAGGACGTCGGACAGGGCGCGGTCCTCCCCGGCGAGCATCTCCATGATCTTGACGATCCCGAACATCCCGTCGAACGCCGGCTGGAACCCCGGAAAGACGTAGCCGCCGCTGTCGTCGCCCACGAACGCGACGCCCTCCCGCGCCGCCGCCTCCATGAGCGACCGCGGGAGCGTCCGCGTCCGGACCACGTCCATCCCGAACCGGGCCGCGATCTTCTCGATGTTGCGGGACGCCGTGACCGGGACCCCGACGACCCCCTGGCGCTTCTTGCGGCAGGCGAGAAGGCAGACGACCTGGAGGCACACCCAGTCGGGAAGGTGGTCCCCCTTGTCGTCGGCGAAGAAGATCTTCTCCCCGCCCGTGTCGATCATCACGCCGAAGTCGGCCGACAGGGACCGGGAGATCGCCACCAGGTGGCCGACCGCCCTGTCGTACTCCTCCTGGGTCTTGGTGATCCGGGCCGCGTCCAGGTTGGCGTTCAGCGCGACGGCCTCCACGCCGAGGCGCCCCAGGATCCGCGGGAAGATGAGGGACGCGGATCCGTACGAGTAGTCGATCACGACGTTGAACCCGTGCGCCTTGATCGCGTCCGCGTCGACCGCCTTGACGAACCCGTCCACGTAGGTGTCGAACCCGCCCACCGGGAACGTGATCTCTCCCGTCTCCTCGATGTCGGCGCGGACGAAGTCCTCCCGGAAGAACAGGTTCTCGATGTTCTTCTCCAGCCCCATCGACAGGTTGAGCCCGTTCTCGTCGAAGAACTTGAGGTCGACGAACGACGGGTTGTAGGGGCTCTTCTTGGTGTGGACGCCCCCCTTCTCGTACCGGTGGTTCCGCGACAGGTAGCGCACGACCGGCAGCGGCGTCACGCCGTAGTCGTGCACGTCGACCCCGACCGACAGCATCCCCGTCATGATCGCCCGGTTGATCATCCGCGACGCCTTGTGGCTGTCGCGGCTCGTGGAGAGGACGACCTTCCTCCCGAAGGTCGCCGCGTACGCCGCGCCGAGCTTCGCCGCGAATTCCGGCGAGATCTCGAGGTTGGCGAGGCCGTAGATTCCGTAGGCGCCGAACAGCGAGCGCGCCCACTTCTCCCCCCAGATGAGCGAGGACGAGAGGACGGCGCCGTCCTCCACGACCTTGTGGGGCCAGACCTTGACGTTCGCCTTCACCACCGCGTCCGTCCCCACGCGGCACTTGTCGCTGATCACCGCCCGCTCGGCGAGGAAGGCGCCCGACTCGACGGTGCAGTCCGAGCCGATCACGTTTTCCAGGATCCGGGCGCCCTTGCCGATCCGGGTCCCCGGCCACACGACGGTGGACTGGATGACGGCCCCGTCCTCCACGACGCATCCGTCCCCGAGGACGACGTTGGCCGCGGTGACGCCGGCCCCCACGACGCACTCCTTGC
>JBLMWX010000175.1:0-2823 GCA_050257455.1 Gemmatimonadota bacterium
TCGTCGAGGGTACCGGCGCCTTCAAGCCGCACGAGGTGGACGTGGCGATGGAGCTCGTGGACGCCGCGCTCGCGAACCCCGGGCAGGACGACTACCACCCGTACGTCGTCACCGAGGACGACGGGACGGTGGTCGCCTACGCATGCTTCGGGAAGAACCCGATGACCCGCTTCACGTTCGACCTCTACTGGATCGCCACGCGCAAGGACCGGATGGGGAAGGGGTACGGAAGGACGCTGGTCGCCTTCGTCGTCGAGCAAGTCCGGCGCCGGGGCGGCCGGCTCCTGGTCATCGAGACGTCGTCCAAGGAGAGCTACGGCGACACGCGGCTCTTCTACGACAGGATCGGGTGCACCCTCGCCGCGCGCCTCAAGAATTACTACGACGAGGGCGACGACAAGCTGATCTACCTCCTGCCCGTCGGCTGAAGACCCCGGGGACGTTGTTGAACTGTTCTCACGCCCCTCCGAAGATCCGCCCCAGGAACGATTTCTCGAGGCTCTGCACGGCCTCGAGCTCGCCCGCGTCGAGCCAGACCCCGTCGCAGGAAGAGCACTTGTCGATCTTGATCTGCCTGTAATCGACCTCGATGAGCTCCATGCCGCACTTCGGGCACTTCATGGAGTGGAGGTCCCTCAGGCGCTTCCTCTCCTCGGCCGCCAGACGCTGCTGCTTCTCCTGCTCCGCCTTCTTCCTCTTCTCGAACTCCAGCCGCGCGAAATACTCCTCCTCGCTCTCCGTCGGCTTCCTGACCATGGACACCCTCCGATCCGCGTCTTACGATCCGTCGACCTCGACGGTCTCGTCCGATTCAAGATACCATATGAATCCCCGGACGGGGACGCCCCACGCCGCCGCGAGGATCGCGACGTAGCCCCGAAGCTGCCGCACGTGACTCTCCTCCTCGCCACGCTCCCGCCCGGTCTTGTAGTCGACGATCCAGAATTCCTCGCCGCCGCCCGCGGGCCCGCCCGGGCGGGCCGCCCGGACGACGAGATCGGCGCGCTCCTCGTCGGCCCGTCCTCCCCGGCACGCGAGCAGCGGGACCTCCGTTCCCACCAGTGCGGTCCGGGACAGCGCCGCGCGAAACGGGCTCGCCGCGATCCGCGCCGCGATCTCCCGCCAGCGCGCCTCCTCCCCGTCCTCCCACGCGATCGCCTGCGGGGGCGCCCCCGGGGGGGGCCACGGCGAGGCGACCGGGGGCGCCGCCTCCAGGAGGAGGTGGACCTTGTCCCCGAACCGCTTCCCCCGCTCGCGGTCGTGGAACTCCCCGAGCGAGACCGGCGCGGGAGGCCGCGGCGGCGCCTCCGGCGCCTGGACAGGCTCCTCCGCGAACGCAATGTCGGGGGCCGCGGGCGGCCGGACGGCGGCGGCCTCCAGCGGCGCGTCGACGGTAACGTGGAGAACGCCCCCCCGGCCGCCGGGACCCGGCCCCTCCGGTCCGAAGACCCGCCGGCGCCCCGGAAGCCCCGTCACGGCGCAACGCGACTCCCCGCCGTCGGCGGCCCGCGACAGCCCCCGCGCCAGCGCGTCGGACAGGTCCGACCCCTGGCCCCGCGCTCCCTGGACGAGGTAGAGGCGGTCGCGGGCCCGGGTCGCGGCGACGTACAGGAGGCGGGCCTCCTCGGCGGCCTGCTTGCGCCGCTCCCACTCCTCGAACGTCACGCTCCCGCCGGGGACCGGCACCTGCCGGAACGCCGAGTACGTCCTGAAGCCCGGGAAGATCACCGCCGACAGCCCCCGGACCCGGTCCGTCCGCAGCCCGTCGACGCCCCGGCGGCCGCCGCGCGAGAGGTTGGCGAGGATCACGACCGGGAACTCGAGCCCCTTGGAGGCGTGGATCGTCGAGACCTGGACGACGTCCTCCCCCTCGTCGAAGGAGGGGAACTCGTTCTCCTGCCGGTCCTCCTCCGTCCTGCGGCGCAGGTCGGCCACGAACGCCTTGACGGAGCCGCCCGCGGCCCACTCGAACGCCCGCGCGAGGCCGGCCGCCTTGGCCAGGTTCTGGACGATCCGGTCGCCCTCCGGCAGCCGCGCCGCCGTGAACTCCACGCCGGTCTCCCGGTAGAGCTCCGCGACGAGATCCGAAAGGGACGCCCGGCCGCGCCGGGCGGAGAAGCGCGCCAGAAGCGCGAGGGCGTCGGCCGTCCGGGCCGGGAGCGTCTCCGCCCCCCGCTCGAAGAGGGGGAGGATCTCCGCGTCGCGGAGCCCGAAGAAGATCGTCTTGAGCGCCGCGTAAAGGGCGGCCGGGTCGGCCGGCGCGTCGATCGCCGACAGGACCATCCGCAGGTCCTGCACCTCCTGGCGGGCGTAGAAGCCCCGGCGCGCCGAGACCACGTGCGGGATCCCGGCGCGGGCGAACGCCCGGCGGTACCCGGCGACGACCTCGCCCCCCGTGTCCGACCGGTACAGGACGGCGACGTCCCGCCACGTCGCGGGCCGCTCCGGAGATCCGCCCTTTCCCCCGACCGCGACGCCGCCGACGATCCTGCGGACGAGCGCGGCGACGAACTCCCCCTCGGCCGCGTCCTCGCCCAGCGTGTAGAGCGTCGCCGCGTCCCCCGTCCCGGGATCCTGCCGGTTGGCCACGACCGTCGCATAGGACGGGGAAAAGTCCTCGCCCCCCGGGAGGACGCCTTCGAAGAGGCCGTTGACCGCGGCGATCAGGTCCGGGCGGCTCCGGAAGTTGCGGACGAGCGTGAGACCGCACCCGTCCCCCGAGAGAAGCGCGTCGCGGAACCGGTTGTAGACCTGGATGTCGGCGCGGCGGAACCCGTAGATCGACTGCTTCGGGTCGCCCACCAGAAAGAGCCGCCCCGCGCC
>JBLMWX010000176.1:0-20148 GCA_050257455.1 Gemmatimonadota bacterium
TGACCTCCACCTTGTTCCAGGCGTAATGGTGGAAGGACGTGCTGATCGTGATCTTCCGGCGAATCTCCTCGGGGTCGTAATCGAAGTTGGAGCTCCCGTCGTCCACGCGGCCCATCCGCTCGGTGGCTTTCGCGTTGAAGAGCAGGGCCTCGGCCAGGGTCGTCTTCCCCGCGCCGCCGTGCGCGATGATTCCGATGTTCCTCAGCTGTCGGATATCCACGTTCGATAATCCTCCCCGATGATCTCGCCCGCCCCGCTGCCTCAGGGCCCCGCGGCCTGGTTCCTCTCGTATATAATACGCAGCCCCTCGAGAGTCAAATTCTCATCGATTACGTGTATTTTCGACGACTCGCCCGCGATGACCCGGGCGAGTCCTCCGGTGGCGACGACCATCGGCTCCTGGCGGATCTCCTTCCGGATCCGGTCGATGATCCCCTCGACGAGCGCGACGTAGCCGTAGAATATCCCCGACTGCATCGCCGCCACGGTGTTCTTCCCGACGACCGACGCCGGCTTGGCGATCTCGACCCGGGGCAGCTTGGACGCCTGGCGGAACAGGGCCTCGGCCGAGATGTTCGCGCCGGGGGCGATGACGCCGCCCATGTAGTCCCCCTGCGCCGACACGTAATCGAAGGTCGTCGCGGTGCCGAAATCGACGACGATGCACGCCTTGCCGAACTTCTCGTGCGCGGCGACCGCGTTGACGATCCGGTCCGCCCCGACCTCCTTCGGATTGTCCATCTTGACGGAGATCCCCGTCCTGATTCCCGGCCCGACGACCAGCGGCGCGATGCCGAAATACCGGACGCACAGGTCCACGATCGTCGGCGTCAGCGGCGGCACGACCGAGGAGATGATGATCGCGTGCACCTCGCGCGACGAGAAGCCGCTCCCGTCGTAGAGGTTCCGGACGAGGATGCCGTATTCGTCGCTCGTCTTCTCCCGGTCGGTCCAGACGCGCCAGTGGTGGATCAGCTTCTTCCCCTCGTAGACGCCGAGGACCGTGTGCGTGTTGCCGACGTCGATGACGAGAAGCATCCCGCCCTCACTCCCCGAACGCCACGATTTCGCCGCCCGCGAGCTTTTCCGTCTCCCGCCCCCCGTCGCGCCGGAAGAGGAGCAGGCCGGCATCGTCGACGCCCAGGGCGGTCCCGGGCGCGTCCTCGCCGCGCAGCCGCACGACGACGCGCTTCCCGTCGAGCAGGGATCGCCGGCGCCACTCGGGCAGAACGCCGCGGAGCCCTTCGGCGACGTACGCCCCGTAGACTTCCGAGAACGAATCGAGGAAGCGCGCGAGGACCTCGGCCCTCGGGAAGCCGCGCCCTCCCTGGATCCTGAGCGACGTCGCCCTTCCCCGGAGCGCCGGCGGGAAGTCCGCGATCCCGGCGTTGACGTTCAGGCCCGTCCCGATCACCACGTGGCGCAGGCGGTCCGCGTCGGCGGACATCTCGGCGAGGATCCCCGCCGCCTTGCGCCCGCCGAGGTAAAGGTCGTTCGGCCACTTGAGCCCCGCGGACAGCCCCGTGGACGCCTCGACGGCCGCGGCCAGGGCCACCGCCGTCACGAGGGTCAGCTGCGGGGCAAGCAAGGGCTCCAGCGAGGGCCGCAGAAGGAACGAAACGTAGAGGTTCAGGCCGGGCGGCGATTCCCAGGTCCGCCCGAACCGGCCCCGGCCGCCCGTCTGAGCGTCCGCGCACACGACGGTCCCGTGCGGCGCCCCGGCTTCGGCGAGCGCGACCGCGCGGCTGTTCGTGGAATCCGTGACGGCGAGGATGTGGAACGCTTTCCAGATGGAACGGGGACCGAGGCGGGACCGCAGGTCCGCCTCCTCGATGACGTCGGGGCGCCCGAGAAGCCGATATCCGGCTCCCCGGGCCCCTTCAATCCCGAAACCTCGGCGGCGCAGCGTCTGGACCCTCTTCCAGACCGCGGCGCGGGACGTTCCCAGCCGCCGGCCGATCTCCTGGCCGGACACGAACTGCCCCTGGTTCTCCTCCAAAATGCGACTGAGCCGGTTGTCCATCCCCCTCCCGGAGGTCGCGGTGCCGGAAATTCCTTTTCTATTAAGCATTCGGCGGCCATGGAAATCAACCCTTAGATGATCGGAGACGCCGCGGCCCGATCCCTGCTAAACTGCCGCGGCGGATCGGCCGATACGATGGCCAGAGGCAAACCGCCGGGGGACCCGTGTCCGACGAATCCATCGGAATCAACCCGTCCTGCGGGGACGAGGGGAAGCAGGTCCCGCGCGGGATGCGGGTGAACGCCCTGTCCGTCCTCGGCCGGGCGATCCCCGCTTCCTTCTTCGCGTTCGCCTGCGTCCTCTTCTGGCAGAGCTTCCGGCAGACGGGGCGATTGACGTCCCTGTTCTGGATGGCGTCCGAGGGGATGGTCGTCATCCTCCTCGTCTTCCGCAGGGAATCGAAAACCGTCTCCAGGAGCGTCCCCGACTGGGTCGTGGCGCTCGGCGGGTCGTTCGCGGTCCTCCTCGTGCGGCCCGTCGAGCGGGCGCTCGTCCCCGACGCCGTCGGGTTCGCGCTCCAGCTTCTCGGGACCGCGTTCGAGATCTGCGGGAAGGCGGCCCTGGGCAGGAGCTTCGGCATCGTGCCGGCCAACCGCGGGGTCATCGTCCGGGGCCCGTACCGGATCGTCCGTCACCCGATCTACCTCGGGTACCTCGTCACCCACGCCGGCTTCCTGCTTTCGAACTACAGCCTCCGGAACGTGGCGACCTACTGCGTCGCCTACGTCTTCCAGATTCTCCGCATACTCTCGGAGGAGCGGTTTCTCGGCCGGGACGAGAGCTACCGGACCTACCGGGAACGGGTGCGCTATCGGCTGATCCCGGGAATCTTCTGAGCGTCAGGACGGCGCGACGAAGACGAAGGGGTAGATCACCTCGACCGCGATCCCCGCCGGCGGCAGGAAAACCCAGCCCCGCACCTTTTCCAGGACCGCCGCCGCGAACGACGCGTCCAGGGCGGCGGCGCCGACCGGCTCGGCGCGCGCGACGCGGCCCCGGGCGTCGATCCGCATCCGGATCACGAGTTTCCCCATGAGGTTGGGGTTGCTCCGGAAGGCGGCGGAATACGCCGCCTCGAGCTCCGGAAGATAGCCGGCCACCCGGTTCCGGATCATGTCCCGGATCCCCGCCGGGACCGGATCCCCGGTGCCATCCGTCACGCCGTTCACGACCGGCCCCCCGTCGATCCCGTCTCCGCCGAGAACGGCCGGTGTCCGCCGCGCGCGCACCCGCGTCTCCAGCGCGTCGAGCCGCTCACCGGCGACGCGCGCCCGAAGGCGGGCCGCCGCGTCGGCGATGTCGTCGGGCCGGGTCTCATGGTCCCCGGAAACGCGGCGCGCGGCAGGCAGCGGCGCCGCCCGTTCCCGCGGCGCCGCCCGCGGCTTTTCCGCGAGCGGGTCGTCGAGCTTCTCCAGCCACCGCCGGGCCGAGGCGGGAATCGCCCGGTGACGGGGGACCGGCGCGCCCGAAGCGCTCCCGGCGGCGAGTCCCGGCGCCGGGACCGCTTCGCGGACGGCCGGCGGCGCGGGGGGATCCGGAGGCGGCAGTTCCGTCAGGTCGACCGTCACGACGGGGTCGCGCGCCGCGGGGACCGGTGCGACGAGGACGGAGGACCCGAGGGACAGGACCAGGCCGTGGAACGCCACCGACGCGAGCACCATCCAGCGGAACCGCCGGGCCTGCCGTTCGTCCCCTCCCCCGATCGGCGCGGACAGGATCACGGGAGTTCAGAGCTCCGTGAAGTAATCGCGGCAGGCGCGACGGATCAGGGCGACGTCCGCGCGGGGCGGCGTCCCCTCGTAACGGCAGATCTCCACGATGCGGGCCAGGATGTCCCTGGGATAGCAGGCCCGGAGACGGATCCCCCGCCCGGCGTGCTCGACGTCGATCAGGTGACGCAGCTCCGCCATCCCGAACGCGACGCCGGCCCGTTCGCACTCCCGGCGCCAGATCTCGCCGTATTCCTTCTCCTCCAGGTCTTCGATCCGGATCTTGTACCCGATGCGCCGCAGGAACGCCTCGTCGGCCAGCTCGCGGGGCTCGATGTTCGTCGAGAAGAGAATGAGCTCGTCGAACGGGATCTCGAACTTCTTTCCGTTCCCGAGGGCCAGGTAATCCCGCCCCTTCTCGAGGGGGACGATCCAGCGGTTGAGCAGGTCGAAGGGCCGCACGAGCTGGCGGCCGAGGTCGTCGATCAGGAAGACCCCGTTGTTGGCCTTCATCTGCAGCGGCGCCTCGTAATATTTCCCGGCGGCGTCGACGCAGAGGTCGAGCATCGCCAGGGTGAGCTCCCCGCCCGCGACCACGACGGGGCGCTCGCACGGGATGTAGCGGCGGTCGTACGAGGGACGGGCTTCGAGGAGGTTCGTTCCCCGCTCCGCGCCGGCGTCGCCCTCCACCCTCCTGTGGGTGGCCGGGTCGAAGACGCGGATCACGCGGTTGTCCACGGACACCGCGTGCGGAATCATGACCGAGCCGCGCAGCACCTGCGCCAGGTGCTCGGCGATGAACGTCTTCCCGGTTCCCGAGGGGCCGTACAGGAAGACGGACCGCCCGGAGTTGACCGCGGGACCGATGCGGTCGAGAAGCCCCGGGGGGAGCACCGCGTCGCTGAAGGCCTCCCGCATCTCCTCCGGCGTCACGAGCATCGCCCGGATCGTCTGCCGCCTCACCGTGTCGCCGTACTGCGCCAGCGTCACCGGCACGGCGCCGCAATAGCCGGACACCTCCAGGTAGTCCCGGGCCCGCTCCCGTCCCAGATCGGTCAGCGCAAAGGTGCTCGCGGACCGGAGGTCGCCGCCCCGCTTGAGCTCCGCGAGGCGTTCGCGCTTCATGAACTCCAGCGCGTCGATCGTGGCGCTCACGGGCAGCGCGAGGGACTCGGAGACGGCCCCCAGCGACATGACCCCCCCGCGATGGAGGGTCTTGCAGGCGAGCTCCACGACGAAGTCGAAGGGGATCCCGGTCGCCTCGATGTTCGGGGGGCTCGGGGGCAGCCCCGGAGGCCGCGTCTCCCCCGGCGGTTCAGTCCCGATCGTCGCGCTCGACCCGATCGATTCCGGCATGGCGGTCTTCATCGTCACTCTCCCAGGGAGAAATCGGAGCGAGTATCCGCTCCCGCAGCAGTTCGTGATGGACCGGAACCGCGATCCGATCCGGGGCGGGTGCGGGAACGAACAGCCGCTCCGGCAGCTCGCCCGACCCGTGGATCTCGACCTCCTCCATCTCGAGCGGAGGGGATCCCGGCGGCGTCCCGAACGCCGGCCCGGGGGCCAGGGCGGCGAGGACGACCGGAACGGCCGCCGCCACCCGGAAGAACAGCCCGAGTCGCCCCCCGCGAAACAGGTCCGTCATCTCGCCCGTGCCTCCGGCGCCATCGTCAGCAGGCGGCTGGTCGCCTCCACGCGGCGCAGCAGCGGCTCCGACACGCTCGCGGGCACCCCGTCCCGCCTCAGCCGGTCGAGGGCGCCGGCATACCCTTCCAGGGCGCGCTCGAGGTATTGCCGCGAGCGCCGGGCCAGCGCGTTCTCGTAGAGCTCGCGCTCCGCGGCATCCATCCCTTTCGGGCGTTGCGAGGAAAGGATCGCCCTCCCGAACTCGACGAACAGGTCCCCGGACGCGCCGGACGCCTGAACCCGCACCTCCGGCGAGCCCGCGCGGCCCGCCTCCTCGTAGGCCGCGAGCGACTTGCGGAAGCACCGCTGCTTGCGGGAGAGGCTCCTGTCGAGCGGAGCGACGAGCGCGATGTCCCGGAACCTGTCCGCCCAGTATTCCCCGACGGCGATGCGGGCCTTCCCGGCGCGCTCGGGCAGCTCCGGCGGGGCGCCGTCTCCGGCCGCCGATTCGACGAGCCGCAGCGCCTTGCCGATGGCCTCGATCGCGCGGAGCGACCTGTCCCGCTCCCATGCCAGCAGACCCGCGGACAGCATCGCGTACGCGCCGGCTCCGCGCGGTTCGCCCGGCCTTTTCGCGTACGCCGCGTACCAGCGCTCCGCCTCCTCCCGGTCTCCCCCTTCTTCGGCGAGACGCGCGGCGCGGAACAGGAGGCGGGACGCCCTGCCGTCCCGCGGAAACCGCCCGGCCATCCGGGCGTAGAGCGCCGCCGCCTCGCCGCCGCGCCCACGCTCCTCGAGAAGCGGCCCGACCGTCGCCGCGACGTCGAGCGACTCGGCCCGCCCCGGGAAGCCGCGCAGGAACGCGGACCCCGCCCGGATCGCCGCCTCCGGGTCGGAGCCGTCCCTGTAGTGCGTCAGGGCGTCCAGGAGGCGATCCCCGGCCTCCGGCAGCTCCGGAAACCGCGCGGCCAGCCCCTCCAGGAGGGCCCCGGCCGCGATCCGGTCGCCCGAGGCCGCTTTGTCCTGCGCCTCCTTCCGCGCCGCCAGGAACAGGACATCCCGAGCATGCGTCCGGACCCCTGCCTCCCCCGCGCCCGAAGGCGCCGCGAGGACCTCGTCGGCCTTCGCGCGGGCCCCGGGGAAATCCCCCGACGCGATGAGGGCCCGCGCGTGGACCAGCCTCGCTTCGTTGCGGATCCCGGGCGGGACGAACCCGCCTCTTTCGACCGCGTCCGCGGCGCGCGCGGCGCCCGCGGGGTCCCCGGCCTCGAGCAACGCGTTCGCCGCGCGCATCCCGACGGCGGTCGCCTTCCCGCCGGGGAAGCGCCCGAACAGCACCCGCAGCGAGGCCTCCACCCGGGGCGCCGGAATGTCGCCCCGCCGGAATCCGGCGATCACCGCGTCCGAATGCAGGAAGGCGGCCCGCTCCTCGACCTCCCCGGATCCGCCGCCCGACAGGATCCCTTCGAGGAGCCGCAAGGCTCCGGCGCGATCGCCGCACCCGAGGGACGCGACCGCCCATTTCAGTCGCAGCCGGGCGTCGTCTGCCGGCGCGCCCCCCGCCGCCAGATCGAAATACCCGGCGATCGCGGCCGCCGCGTCCGACATCGGGTCCGCGCCGCCGGAGCGGACCCCTTCGGCGAATCGCCGCTCCGCGATCTCCCTCAGGAGCCGCCCCAGCGCCTTCTTCTCCGCAAGCGGGAGCTCACGGTCCCGGCCATCCGCCCCCGGGCGCTCCCGCCCGGACCGGGCGACCCTCAATGCCCGGGAGAGCGCGTCTCGCTCCCTCCCCCCGCGGACGAGGCTGTCGATCGCCCTGATCTCGTAGGCCGGCCCGTCCCCGTCCCCCGCGTACAGCACCGCGATTGTCGAATAGAGATCCGCGGCGCGCTCCATCCTGCCGCGTCGCGCCGCGGCCCCGGCGACGCCCGCCATGATCCGCTTTCCCGCCCGGGTCCGGGCGCGGACCGGCCCATAGGCGGCCACCCCCTCGACGGGCATCCCGGCCCCGCAGCGCACCGCAAGGGCGATGACGTCGTCCAGGAAGGCGCCGGCGTCGGGACGGGACGCCAGCGGCTCCGAGAGCGGGACGGACAGTTCGCGGAGCGCCCGGACGGGGTCGCCGTCCCGGTACGCGAGCCAGCCCAGCATGGCGCGCGCGGCGGCGGTCACCTCGGCCGGTCCGCGCCCGGCGGCGGCGCGGTAGGCCTCCTCCGCCTCCCGCCACCGCCGCGCCCGGAGCTCCCCGTGGCCGAGCCGGAGCGCCAGCGGCCCCGCCATCGGGGACGCGGGGTGCCCCGCGAGAAACTCCCGCGCCGCGGCGGCGGCCCCGCCATCCCCGATCCGCCACCGGAGCAGGGCCAGGACCGCGAGGACGTCGCCGTCGCGCCCGTCCTCGCCGGTGCGGCGGTCGATCATCCGGAGGACGTTGCGGATCAGCGCCCCCTCAGGTTGGCCCGCGACCGTCTCCGGAAACCGCTCCCACCGCGGCAGGCGCCCGACGACGAGCGACCCGATCCGGATCGCCAGCGCCGAGCGGGTCCCCGGGTCGAGGACGTCTCCCTGCAGGACGCCGACGGCGTCGTCGAGGGCACGCCGGAATCGCGACTCCCAGTCCTGCGGACGATTCGCGTCCAGGAACCGCGCCTGCTCGACGAGCGCTTCCGCGTACCTTCGGGCGGCCGCCGCGTGCAGACCGCCCACGTCGCCGGCCTCGCGCTCGCGCGCCAGCGACCGCGCCCGCCTCTCCAGATCGCGGCCGGCGCGCCGCAGCTCCGCCGTCCGCTCCCCGTCGAACGTCAACCCTTCCCGCGCCGCCGCAACCGCCGCGCCGTCGTCGGCGTCCCGGCGCCGCTCCTCCGGGAAGATGTCGAACTCGCGGCGGATCACCTCCCGGGCCTCGTCCCGCGCCGCGCGGATCGCGTCGAGGTCCCGGAGATACGCGTCGAGGTCGCGCAGGACCGGGCGGAGTTCTCCCCGTCCGGCGGTCTCCAGCGAAGCGACCAGCGCCCGGCGGCTCTTCGCGGCCCGGCCGGCGAGCGCCTGCATCGCGGCCTGGCGCGCCTCCAGGCCGGCCAGGTTCCGGTAGCGGCGAATCGGGTGGGCGAGGTTCTCGAAGACGTCCACGTCCCCGGCCGTTTTCGCAAGGACCCCGGCGATGTCCATCCCCCCGAGGACGTTCTTCTCGATCAGGCGGAAGAGCGCGTCCCTCCGGGCGGGCGGCAGGGAGAAAGGCCCCGCGGGCGCCGGGAGCGCGCCGTCGGCGTTCTCCAGGACGAAGTCGAGGCACAGGAGGTCCGCCAGGAGCGTCCCCACGTCCGCCGAGTAGGGCAACGCGTTGACGGCGGCGTTGCGGGCGATCGCCTTCTCCGCGGCTTCATGGGCTGCAAGGAGCAGGCGGAACGCCGCGGGGAAACCCTCCATCGCCCTCGCCGTCCCGGCCCCGGAGGGAAGTGGAGCCGCGAGCATGGCCTTCGCCCCGTCCACCGCCCGCCGGTACGCCCGAACCGCCTCCTCGGTCCTCCCTCCCGCCAGGGCCGCGTCGCCCGCGCGCATCGCTTCCACGACCGCGTCCCGGCGCGACGATCCGCCGGAAGGGGCCGGCGACGCAGTCGACCGTTCCGCGGGCCGCCCGGCGACGAGAAGCAGGTCGTCCTCGGCGAGGGCCGCGCGGGCCGCGACGACGTCGTTCCTGCCGTCGGGCGACTCCTTCAGATCCCGGAAGACGGCGAGCGCGCCCTCGAGATCCCCCCTCGCGACGGCGATCTGGCCCATCGCGTACCGGGCGCGCCGGAACTGCGCCTCGCCCGGCCCGATCCGCGACAGGAGGGCCGCCGCCGCGTCGAGCCGCCCTTCGAGGCGGAGCCGCTCGGCGCAGGCGTCGAGCACGGCCGGCGCGACGATGCCGTTCCGGATCGCGGCGTCGCACGCCGCGCGGAGCGCCTCCCCGTCGCCCCGGCGGCCCGCGGCGCGAACGACCTTCCCGAAGATCGGGGCCGCCTCGTCGGGGGAGAGGTCCCCGGCCCGGACCCGCCGCTCGACGAACTCCGCCGCCTCCCGCGCGAACCCGAGCGCCCCCCACCAGCGGGCGAGGCGGTCGACCTGGCTCTTCTCCAGCCGGTCCGCCCCCTCGAGGCGGGCCATCTCCGGGAGCGTGGCCGCGGCGTCGGCGGCGTGCGGCACGGACAGCAGGCAGAGGAGCAGGGCGGCCGACAGCGCGGTGCGCAGGACGCTCCGGGCGCGCGCGGAAGCGCGGCCCGGAGCCGCCCCGTCACGGGAGCAGTTCGATGACATCCCCCACCTCGGTCCCGGATCCCTCGATCGTGCCGGCCGGCAGTTCGAGGACGCCGCGGGCCCGCGCGAACATCCGCGACACCCGGTTCCTGGCGAACCGGCGGTACACCGCGATGACGGTTCCGCCGCGATCGAGGAAGAGCGCATCGAATGCGAACCGCATCCCGAAGGAATGGATGCTCCGGCAGCGGGCGATCCAGAGCCCTTCCCCGGGGGGAAGGCGTTCCGCCCCGAGGAGCCCGCGGGCCCGCGACGCGAAGGAGTCCGCCACCCGGACCGCGTCTCCGAGCACCCGGTCCCGCGTCGCGTTCCTCGCGGTGAGCCGCACGGCGCCTCCCGTCACGGGGCCACGCGGATGAGCATCCGGAAGATCTGGATGGCCCCGGGGCCCAGGATCACGACGAAGAGTCCCGGGAACAGGCAGAACACGAGGGGGAACACCAGCTTGATCGTCGTCTTCGCCGCGGCCTCCTCGGCCCGCTGCCGCCTCTTGGTCCGGAGGGAGTCGGAGTGGACGCGCAGGGACTGGGACAGGCTCGTCCCCAGCCGCTCCGTCTGGATCAGCATCGCGACGAGCGACTTGACGTCCTCCACCCCGGTCCTTGTCGCCAGGGCCCGCAACGCGTCGATCCTGGGCTTTCCGGCGACCATTTCCCGGTTGACGATGTCGAACTCCGCGCTCAGGCGCGGACTCGAAATCCGGAACTCCTCGGAGATCTTGATGAAGGCGGCGTTGAGCCCGAGTCCCGCCTCGACGCAGACCACGAGCAGGTCGAGGGCATCCGGGAGCCCGTCCCGGATCTCCTCCTGGCGCTTCCGGATCCTGGACGCAAGGTGGGCCCGCGGGAGCAGCAGGCCGACCGCCAGCGCCAGGAACGCGAGGAGGAGAATCCCCCGGTTCGAGATGCCCGCGTGCCGCCCGAGGACGACGGTTCCCGCGAAGGCAAGGGCCGGAAGGCCCGCGCGGATCGCCAGGTAGATCCTGTAGGCGCCCGGGGAGCGGTAACCGGCCTGGCTCAGAAGGATGCGGGACCCCGTCGCCTCGTCGGCGGCGATCCGTTCCACGAGCCCCTCCGTGGCCTTCCGGCGGGGCAGGAGCCGCCGGCGGAGCCTCTCCCCGATCCCGGCGGACGGCGGGGCGCCGGCCGTCCGCGACGACGTCCCCGCGGCCGCGACCTCGCGGAACCGGTGGACGAGGGACTCCTTCCTCCTCTCGAGCCCGATGAAGATCGCCAGGGCGAAGAGCCCCGCGGCGACGAAAACCGAAACGGTCACGAAAAGGATCACGGCTCCCTCCTCCCCGGCTCAGATCTTGATGCGGATGATCTTGCGGATCAGGATCATGCCGGTGACCTGCAGGACGATCCCGACGGCCACCAGGACCCGTCCCGCCGGGTCGGTCCCGAGCGGCTCGAGGTAGCCGGGGTTGATCAGGCCGATCAGCAGGGCCACCGCCACGGGAAGGACCATCAGGATGAAGCCGGTCATCCGGGCCTGCGCCGTGAAGACCTTGAGCTGCCCCTGGATCCGGAACCGCTCGCGGATCACGTACGCGATCTTGTCGATGATCTCGGCCAGGTTCCCGCCCGTCTCCCGCTGGACCAGCAGCGCCGTCACGAAGAACTTGACGTCCAGGCTGTCCACGCGCTCCGTCATGCCGAGGAGCGCCTGCTTCAGGGCAATCCCCATGTTCTGCTCGTCGAAGACCTTCTGGAACTCGGTCCCGACCGGCTGCGGCATTTCCTGCGCGACCAGCTGGACGGCGCCCGTGAAGGAATGACCGGCCCGCAGGGAGCGCGCGAACATCTCGAGCGCCTCGGGGAAGTTGGCCGAGAACCGCTTCAGCCTGCGGCGGACGCGGATGTTCACCAGGGTGTTCGGCAGCAGCGCGAGCAGCAGACCGAGCATGGCGGAGAACAGGTGCGGCCAGCGGAGCAGCGCGCCGACGCCCGCCCCGAGGACGAACAGGACGGCGCTCACGAGGACGAAGCCCCCGGGGGTCATCGACAGGTCCGCCTGCTTCAGGCGCCGGTCGAGGCGGGCGGCAGACGGGAACCGGGCGAGGATCCTGTGCAGGACGGGAACCTCGCTCAGCATCTCGTTCTTGAGCACGTCGGGGACCTTCTCTCCCGCCGCCATGCCTCTCTGCTCGAGAAGCGAGAGCCGGCCCCGGATCTCGGCCGTTTCGGTCCGGCCGGGAGCGAAGACCAGGTATCCGCCCAGGACGACGACCAGGGTGACGGAAAACACGAGAACCGCGATCCAGACCATGCGTCTCTCCTTACGGGACTCGCCGGCAGGCGAAGAGCTCGGCGCCCAGGGCGATCCCGGCCGCGTGGACCGCGTCCAGGAACTTCGGGCGCACGCCCGTGGCCCGGAACCGCCCCGACACCGTGCCGTCCTCCCCGACGCCCTCCTTCTCGAACACGAAGATGTCCTGCATCACGATCACGCTGCCCTCCATCCCCGTGACCTCGGAAACCTTGACGACCTTGCGGCTCCCGTCGCTCAGGCGGGCCACCTGGACGATGACGTTGACGGCCGAGCTGATCTGCTCGCGGATCGCCTTCGACGGGAGATCGAACCCGGCCATGAGCACCATGGTCTCGAGGCGCGCCAGCGCGTCCCTCGGGGAGTTCGCGTGGATCGTCGAGATGGACCCGTCGTGGCCCGTGTTCATGGCCTGGAGCATGTCGAGCGCCTCGCCCCCGCGGACCTCCCCGACGACGATCCGGTCGGGCCTCATCCGGAGCGCGTTCCGGACCAGGTCCCGCTGGCTCACCGTTCCCTTCCCCTCGATGTTGGGAGGCCGCGTCTCGAGGCGGACGACGTGCTCCTGCTGCAGGATCAGCTCCGCCGAATCCTCGATCGTGATGATCCGCTCGTCGTTGGGCACCGAGGCCGAGAGGATGTTGAGAAGGGTGGTCTTCCCCGCGCCGGTCCCGCCGGACACCAGGACGTTCAGCCGGGCCCGGACCATCGCCTCGAAGACGCCCGCCATCTCCTCCGTGAGCGACCGGTTGGTGACGAGGTTCTCCATCTTGAGCGGCTCGATCCCGAAGCGCCGGATGGAGACGACCGGCCCGTCCAGCGCGAGCGGCGGGATGATGACGTTGACGCGCGAGCCGTCCTGGAGCCTCGCGTCGACGAGCGGCGACGATTCGTCGACCCGGCGCCCGACCTTCGAGACGATCCGCTCGATGATCGTCATCAGGTGATCGTCGTCCTTGAAGGCCGCTTCCGCCGCGTGGAGCTTTCCCCTCTTTTCGACGTACACCCGGTACGGCCCGTTCACGAGGATGTCGGAGATCCCGGGATCCTGGAGGAGCGGCTCCAGCGGCCCGAGCCCCAGCGTCTCGTGCTGGATCTCGACGGTCAGCCGTTCGCGCTCCTGCCGGGTCAGCGGGATCGCCTCCGCCGCGATCAGGGTCTCGACCACGGCCTTGATGACGCCCGCGAGCTGGTCCGGGGGGATCTCGGCGACGCTCGAGAGGTCGAGGCGGTCGACGAGCTTCCGGTGGATCCGGCTCTTGAGCTCCTGGCGCGCGCGCATCTCGTCGCCGGCGTGGTCGCGGCGGGCCGAGACCTCCCCGAAGGCGGGCGCCTGGCCGTTCTTCTTCGCCACCCAGCCGCTGATCGTCATGCGGGTCTCCTTTCGGCGCGGAGAAGCCTGCCGAGCAACCCGCGCTTCTTCGGCGGCGCGGCCGGAACGCCTTTCGCCCCGTGCGCCAGCATCCCGGACAGCCGGCGGAAGCTGTCCGTGACGTCCTTGCCCGACGCGATCTCGCCGAGGAGCCGCCCCCTGTTGATGGCCGAGATCACCGTGGGGTAGTCGTTCGGCACGGCGAAGAAGACCTTGCAGCCCAGGATCCCCTCGATGCGCTCGGGCGTGATTTCGCCCCCCGGCAGGTAGCGGCTGAGGACCAGCTTGACCCTCTCGTCGCGCAGCCCGATCCGCTCGAAGAGATCGAGGCACTTCTGGGTGTTCCGGAGCGCGGGAAGGTCGAGCAGCGAGACCAGAAGGATCTCGTCGGACATGTCGAGGGTCGTCAGCGTGCGCTCGTCGAACAGGTGAGGCGTGTCCACGACGACGTAATCGAACATCGACCGGAGGGTCGCGAGGATTTCCTTCACCTGCGCCGCCGTGATCTGTTCCGCGTCCTCGATCGCCGGCGGGTCGGCCAGGATGTACACCCCGCTCTTGTGCCTGAGCAGGAGGGAGTGGAGGAACTCGTGGTCGGCCTTGTCCGCGCTGCGCGCGAGGTCCAGGATCGAGTAGACCGGATTGGCGTTGAAGAACATCGTCAGGTCGCCGTGCGCCAACACGAGGTCCACCAGGACGACCTTCTTCCGGTGGTACCGGACGAGCGCGTCCGCGAGGTTGACCGCGATCGTGGTGGTCCCGTTCCCCCCCTTGTTGCTGAACACGGACACGACGCGGCCGTTCGTCCTCGCCGTCTCCCCGACCGGCGCCCGGACCTTGAGCGCCTTCTCCGTCGCCGCCCGCAGGTCCTGCGCGGCGACCGGCTTGCGCAGGAAGTCGTGGGCGCCGGCCCGGATCGTCTTCAGGATGAGATCGGCGTCGCCGCGGTCGGAGGTCGCGACCAGATAGACGGCGGGGAATTCGCGGGCGACCCGGGACACGGACTCGATCGACGATTCCGGGTGGCCGTTCAGCGCCCAGAACGCCATCTCCGGCCGGTGCTGCCGGATGATCTCCATGCCGTCGGCGACGGACGCCGCCTTCCAGCGGACGTCGACCGTCCCCGACGCGCGGCAGAGGTCGGCGATCCGCCGCGACGAATCGGGGTCGTGCTCCAGGAGCAGACAGCTGATCGGCTTCATCGTTCGCTCACTCCACCAGTCGCAGGATTCTGAGTTGCGGCCCCGGGGCCGGACCCGTGGTGCTGGACCCCCCGGTCGCAATGTCGGTCATGTAATATC
Organism: Gemmatimonadota bacterium; assembly: GCA_050257455.1. Lineage (GTDB taxonomy): Bacteria > Desulfobacterota > Deferrimicrobia > Deferrimicrobiales > Deferrimicrobiaceae > JBLMWX01. The sequence goes on from JBLMWX010000176.1 coordinate 14,596, forward strand.
CGATCACGGTTCCCTGCCGCGTGTCGTATCCCTCGAGCCAGAAACCCCCGAACGCGGAAACCGGCATCTGCGTCTGTCCCTGGCTGAGCAGGCTGCTCGGGTCGTACAGCGGGACCTTGACGAGGCGCGGCGAATCCATGGGGTCCGCGTACGAGGAGTTCTTGATCTCGTGGGTGGCCTCATCGTAGTAGGCGCCCGAATCGAGCGCGATCAGCCCGTCCACACCCTGGCGGGTCGGCCCCACCGTGTTCCCCGTCTTCAGGTCCACGAGCGCCCCGTTGTCGATCGAGCAGTCGTCCAGGCACATGCTCTCGATCCGCGCCCTGTAGTCGGCGCCGCCGGAGTCCCCGCACGGGGACAGGGCGAAGAAGTGCCCGGATTCCTGCTGGAGCGCCGTCACGTTGTCGAGGTTGTTCGGGTTGTTGAACGGCTCGCCGACCTTGAGGATGATTCTCGTCCCCACCGGGATGTCGGTCACGGAATAGACCGTCTCCCCCACGTCGTACTTGTCGTTCCCGTTCGCGTCGTCCCAGGGCAGCGGGATCCCCCACGGCTTGAGACAGCGGACCCCCTGGTCGACCACGGCCGCCTCGGCGACGGCCGTTGCGGCGATTGCGCGCGTCGGCATCCCGAGAACCCGCGCGAAGGACAGGCTCACCGTGCGGTTCGTCGTCACCCGGATCCGGTCCGGGGCCGGGAACGTCACGGCGACGTCGCCATTCGCGTCGAGAGGAGCCAGCGCGACGGGGTCCCTCGACGCGAAGTCGCGGGCGCGCGCGTCCGCGAGGACCATCGTGGGGCTCGTCAGGTCCGTGTTGTCCCAGGACCCTTCCTGGAAGGCCGAGGCGCCGGCCAGCGCCCCGGAATCCGCGCTGCGCTGGAGCTCGTTTCGGACCACGTACATGTGCCCCACGTCGACCGCCAGCGCGGCGAAGCCCATGAGAACGAGCAGCGCCAGCGCGAAGATCACGAGGACCTGTCCCCGGTTCCCGTTCCGGCCCTTTTCCATCGCGTCGCCTCCGCCCCTACCGCGGCAGCATCTCCGGGCCGACCTCGCCGGGCTTCATCGTCTCGGTCGGAAGCGCCGGGATCTCGTCCTTGGCCAGGGGCCTCACGAGCTTCGGCGTCACCATCACCATGAGCTCCGTCTCGTTGTTGCTGAACCGCGTGTTGCGGAACAGCGCCCCGAGGATGGGGATATCGCCGAGGATGGGGAACTTCGACACCTCCTTCGCGACCTTGTTGTCGATCAGCCCGGCCAGCACGAACGTCTGCCCGTCGGCGAGCTGGAGCCCCGCCTCGGCCTTCCGGCTCTTGAGGGCCGGGATCTGGAACCCGGAGAAGACGACGCCGTTCGCGAAGTCGAGCTGGCTTACTTCCTGCGACAGGTTCATGTAGATCTCGCCGTTCGGCATGATCGTGGGCCGGAAGGCGAGCCGAACGCCGAACTCCTTGTACGTGACGGCGAACGACGACGCGCCCCCCGCCGCGGTCGTGTAGACGATGGGAAATTCTCCCCCAACCAGGAACTTGCCTTCGGCGCCGTTCGCGACCACGAGATTCGGCTCCGCCAGCGTCTTGATCGCCCCCTTGTCGTGGAGGAGCCGGATGTAGGTAGAGAATTTCGGGAACAACCCGGGCTTGGCCACCCAGAGATTCACCGCGTCGCTGAAGGTGGCGTTCGGGCCGACCTCCCTCGGAGGCAAGTCGCGGAGCACCCCGAAGAACGGGGTGAAGGAGTTTGCCGGGCTGATGAGCCCCCGGATCTCGCCCTGCTCCATATGGGCGGCGAATCCGAGTTCCTTCGCGAGGGTGCGATTGACCTCGGCGACCCGGACCTGGAGCATGACCTGCTCGAGGCGCGCCACCTTGAGGAGGTTCACCACGTTTTTCGAGTAGGCCCGCGCCGCGTCGGCCAACCGCGCCATCGCCACGTTGTCGGAGACGGCCCCGCTGAGGATGAGGCTGTCGCCCGCGCCCACGACGTCGAAATGCTCGCCCGGGGCGAGCAACTCGAGGGCGGCGCGCGCCTGCTCCACGTCGACGTCGACGTTGACTTGCAGCCGCGTCGGAACGTCGGCCTCGTTCCAGTGGACGAGCGACGTGATCCCGGGCGCCTTCCCGATCACGACCATCTGGCGCGGGGTGACGACGGTCACGTCCGCCGTCTCGGGCCTGGCGACGGAAACGCGTCTGACGTTTTCCGCCGTCTCGACGATGACGGACTGGTTGGCATTCACGTGGATCGTCTTGGCCGGTGTCTCGTCCGCCGTATCCTGCGCGGCGCCAAGCGGGACCGCCGTCAGGATTCCGAGGCAGATTCCCAAAACCATTCCGGCCGGTCCGGACGTCTTGATCACGACTGCACCCCCCGTGGGACGATGATGTCACCCGGCCGCGTCACAGGCTTTCCTCGGTCTTCTTGTTCCCCTTGATGACCTCGACGGTGTACGCCTTCCTGGCGGCCTCGGGCCGGGCCGCGGGCGCCTTTCTGGCCGCGGCGTGCCGCGGCCGCCGCAGCGCATCCGACGCCCCCGACCCTCCCCGGTACGACGCGAGCAGCCGTCCCTTGTCGACTCCGGCCGTCATGACCTTCTCTCCGTCATTGAAGTTCCTCAGGACAAGCTGGATCCGCCCGTCGTTGCTCGCCAGCGCCAGCCTCTCCGCGTCCTCGGGCGTGACCGCGAGGGTGACGTTGCTGACCGTGACCGGCTTGTTGTCCTTCTGCTCGATCGTCTGCCCCGCGGCCAGGACCGTGACGTCCTCGAGGACGATCTTGGCGACCTGCGCCTGGCTCCGCGGCGAGGTCTCGGTCGTCGCGACGACGTCGACCCGGGAGCCCGGGACGATGAACCCGCCGACCCCCACGACCTCGTTCACCTTGACCGAGAACGCCCGCATCCCCGGCGCCACCTTGAACGACAGGAGGCCGGACCCGCCGCTCCGGGGGACCAGCTTCGATTCGACGATCGGCTCTCCGCGGACGAATTCCCGCAGGGCGGTCCGCCCCACGGTCTCCTTCACGCCGGGGAACGAATCCTTGGGAAGGTGAGCCTTCGGCCACGCGGCCAGGACCACCTGGTTCGGGTTGATCGCGGCGCCGATCGGGATGTCGACGGCGGCCACGGCGATCCCCTGGGCCTCGAGCCGCGCCCGCTCCGCGGACCGGCCCTTCTCGGTGAGATACTTGTAGGCGCCCAGGCTCGCGGCCAGGGCGACGGCCAGGGCGACTCCGACGATGATGGCGAACCTTTTTCTTTCCATGGTGGCGGCTCCCGTCAGTATTCCTTCCTCATCGTGCTGGTGCTGCTGAGCTGGATGGGCCCGTCGAGTCCCGGGATGAAGCCGGCGACGACGGGCGTGAAATCGCAGGTGACCGTGACGGAGATCGCGTCCCCGGCCTCGGAGATCTGCGGGGCGGGGCCCGTCAGCGCCGCGGAGGACATGATGGCCTCCGCACGGGCCATCCACGTGTTGTCCGTGGACGTGCTCGAGGCGTTCACGGCCGCGATCCGGACCGCTTCGCGGGCGGCGCCGGTCACGACGTTGTGCGCCATCCACGCCCGTCCGAACTCGGCGATCCCGATGACCAGGAGAAGCAGGATCGGCGCGACGAGCGCGAATTCGACGAGGCTCTGTCCCCCCGTGCCGCCCAGCCGCCTTCTCCCCGCTGCCCGGCGGCCCGCCCCCGCTGTCGAGGGGCCTCCCGGCGCCACGGCGCCTCGCGCCGCCCTCCGGGAGGCCCCCGGGCCCTTGCGTTGCAGCAAACGATCCATCAGAAACTCCCCGCGAATCCGGCGAAGAAGCCGCGGAGTGTGCCTCCCAGGAGAGCCAAGGCGGCCACGCAAACAAGGGCGATGAACGTGATGATCAGCGCATATTCGGCAAGCGCCTGCCCCTCGCATCCCCGGAGCTTCCGGAAAATCCTGCGGCTCTTCATGTTCGTTCGCCAGGCCAGACTTGACTGCTTAGAGCGCCGCCACGATGGCGTTCAGCTGGTCGCGGACTCCCGTGCCCAGGGCCGTGAGCGCCAGGATGCACACGACCGCGATGAGCGCCAGGATGAGTCCGTACTCCGCCAGCGCCTGTCCCTGTTCGTCCTTCAGCATGCCTTTCAGTTTCCTGACCATCTGGTTCCTCCTTTTTCTAGTCGCCAAGGTGTTGATCGCCGGGTTGACGAATGCCGCGTCGTTTCCTGGGTCCTGCTCCATCGTTCCCGTTGCCTTGAGCAACTCACCCCCTTTGTCGTCCACCTGATGCACGATGCCGGTTCCCGACTTGTGCGCACTCTATTCCAAAGCCGTGCCACTCCCGCCTTCGCGCCCCCAGGTCGGCGAAAAACTCAGTGATATAAGGTGAATTTCTTTTCATAACAGCGGCGACTTTATGGCGATACTTTATGGGTCATCGCAACAATGGAAAAAACATATAAATATTTATCCATGTAGGATAATGATTTAGACACATACATTGTTACATGCGAATGGGCAAACTTTTTCACTTATGACAACCGGGCAGGAACCGTGAGCCGCGCCGGCGCGATCATGTTTGTCTCGCCCCGCATTTGTCACGGATGCTACTGAATTATTGATGGAAAACAGCCAGCGACCGGGGATGACCGTCAACCGTTGCCGCGCGACCGGGGCCTCGAGATTGGCCCCGCATGTCTCTCGGGACGCAGGGAAACGCCCGGCAGGGTCCTTGCACAAAAAATGGCGGCGCCGACGGAACGGAGGCGTTCGCGATCACCGCCGCGCCGGTTGCGCGGGAAGAGTGCCTAAAGCTTCCTGTTTATTGCGCGATAGGACAGGGGGGATGACATTGAACGATATACCGAAAACCTCGAGCCGCGGGCGTACCGAACGCACCCGGAGTTGGCGGGGATACGTCCATGCCGCGATCGCGGTGGCCGCGTGGATCCTCTTCTTCTACTGGTGGCGGCAGGTCCTCGGGTTCACGCGCAGGCAGGATGTCGTCTTCGTCCTGGTGTTCCTTCTTGTCGCCGTCGCAGCCGCCACGGCCCTGAACCTCGCCTGGGTCCGCCACAACGTCGGGATCTACCGCCGGAAGGGCCCGAGAACGCGCGTCACGGAGGTCTCCGAGGACTGGGGCAGCGACACCCTCGGCAGGCCGGTCCGGTGGCCGCCCGCCGGGTCGGTCCTCCGGTCCCGGATCGTCACGGTTTCCGCGGACGACAGGGACAAGATCGTCACGGGAGAAACGGTCGAAACGGACTGACCATGGACACCGTTGCCGCCATCCTGGTCGACATCCAGCGCACGTGGATCTACATCGCGATGCTCTTCTTCTTCGGGATCTACCCGGTCCTGTCCGCGGTGATCTGGCTCACGACGTCGGCCATCTACTTCTTCGGAAAGGAGAAATTGACCGCGGAGCGGGAGGCGACCTTTTACGCCCTGCCCGATCCGGCACCCATGGTCTCCGTCGTCATCCCGGCCTTCTGCGAGGAGACGCTCATCCGGGCCACGATCGAGGGCGCCCTGCTCATCGATTACCCGAACTACGAGGTGGTCGTCGTCGACGACGGCTCCC
>JBLMWX010000177.1:0-4680 GCA_050257455.1 Gemmatimonadota bacterium
TCCTTCGCCACCAGGTTCATCCCGTCGTGGAGCGACGTGACGAGCGCCACGTGGGCCATCCGGCACGCGGCCAGGACCGCGTAATAGTCGTGGTGCGCCCGGAGAAACCGGATCGGCATCCAGCCGTGCGCCCCCGTCCGCCCCCCCCCGAGCAGGCGGCCCAGGCCCCGGAAGACGCCCGGAAACGGGACGCCCCCGCCGTGGCGCCTGTTGATCTCCCCGACCAGCCGGTCGAGCTCCCGGTTCAGGTCCCGGTACGCGGCGACCTTGGTCCGGCTGGGCGCGGCCAGCTGGACGAGGCAGACCTTCCCCTTGAGCTCCGGGTGGAGGGTGAGCATCCTGTCGAAGGCGCGCAGGCGCTCGGGAATCCCTTTCGTGTAGTCGATCCGGTCCGCCCCCACGAAGAGCGTCGCGCCCGTCACCTGCGTCCCGATCTCCCGGGCGAACGACGCTTTCCGGGCCTCGACCTCCGGCGACCCGGCGTCCCGGGCGATCTGCTCCGCGGCCACGCTGATCGGGAACGCGCGGACGTAGGTGGGGCGCCCGCCGCGGAAGGCGCAGAAGCGCTCGTAGTCCACCAGCGCCTCGATCCCGCGGTCGACCGTGTCCAGGAAGTTGTTGCAGTGATACTGGAGGTGGAACCCGAGGACGTCGTTCCCCAGGAGCCCGTCCAGGAGCTCCTGCCCCCAGGGAAGGATCCGGAACGCTTCCCGGTTCGGCCACGGGATATGCCAGAACTGGAGCACCTTGAGGTCGGGCCTCGCATCCTTGAGCATGCGAGGCAGCAGGGCGAGGTGGTAGTCCTGGATGAAGACGATGGCCGGCCCGCCACCCGCCTCCTCGAGGACCGCGTCGCGGAACCGCCCGTTGACGCCCCTGTAGGTATCCCAGTCGTCGCGGGAGAAGTGGGGGCGCGTGTAGACGATGTGGCAGAGCGGCCAGAGCGCGGTATTGGAGACGCCGTGGTAGTAGCCGTTCACCTCCTTCTCCGAGAGCCACACGCGGCGGAGCGTGTACCGGGGGTCCCCCTCCGGGAGGCGGACCCGGTCCCGCGCGTCCGTCACCAGGCGGTCGGCCGGGCCGGAGCCGTACGCGACCCAGGTGCCCCCGACCGCGCGGACGATCGGCTCGATCGCCGCCACCATCCCGCTGGCCGGGCGCACCGCCCGGATCCCGCCGGGGCCCCGCTCGTGGGAAACCGGCTCGCGGTTCGAGACGACGATCAGCTTCGCCCCGGACGAGACGCGGGTCACCGTCTCCGACAGCTCGCTGGCGCCCATCAGGACCTCCCGATCATGCGGAATCCCCGTCGTGCACTCCCGGCGGAACGTTCACCTCCGGCGAGAACAGGAGCTGGGGCGGCATCCGGTGCGCGCCGAGGATCGCCACCAGCACCCGGAGCCCCGCGGCGACCGATTTCAGGTCCCGGGGCGACAGCCCCTCCAGCCCGGTGAGCAGCAGTCCCTGGGCGATCTCCGGCACCTTCGCCACGATGTTCCGTCCCTTCCGCGTCAGGGCGACCGTGACGACCCTGCGGTCCTCCCGCGACCGCGTGCGCGACACGATGCCCCGCGCCTCGAGGCGGTCCAGGATCCCGACGACCGTCGACGGGTGCAGGTACATCCGCCGCGCCAGGTCGGACACCCGGACCGGGGCCGATTCCGCGATGACCTTGACCGCCCAGAGCTGGGGGCCCGTGAGCCCCCCGACCCGCTCCGCCCGCTTCGAGTACCCGTGGACGACCTGGAACACGCGCCTCAGGTCGTCGAGGACGGCGCCGACCTCCGGGCTGCCTTCCGGCTCCTCCTTTTTCATGCCTCCCCCCGGCTGCGGCTTGAAACGGACCGACCCCGATATTATAATCCAAATAATTTGCATCGCAACTAGCTGCGGGATCCGAAGGAGACGCGAATGTCCCCGGAATCGTTCCGGACCGGCATCGGCCGGCTCGACGACTGGATCGAATGGGTGCGGGACCGCCTGTTCGGGGTCGTGACCCGGTGGCCGACGCCGTTCCGGCTGATGCTCCTGGGCATGGTGGTCGGGATCATCGCCGGTCTGGGCGCGATCCTGTTCGACCGGCTGCTCCAGCTGTCCCTCGCGGCCTTCATCGGCCCGGTCACCGGGTACGTCGAGCCCGGGCGGGGCGCCGCCGCCCCGTTCATCTCCGCGATGTCGTCGCTGCACTCCCTCTGGTTCTTCCTGATCCCCGCCCTCGGGGGCCTCGCGTCCGGGCTGCTCGTCTATTCGATCGCACCGGAGGCGGAAGGGCACGGGACGGACGCCATGATCGAGTCGTTCCACCAGCGCGGGGGACACATCCGGAAGCGCGTGCCGATCGTCAAGATCGTGGCGTCGGCGCTGACCATCGGCACCGGCGGGTCGGCCGGGAAGGAAGGGCCGATCGCGCAGATCGGGTCCGGGTTCGGGTCGTTCTTCGCGTCGGCCCTGAAGCTCAAAGCCCGTGACCGGCGCATCCTCGTGCTGGCGGGGGCGGCGGGAGGAATCGGGGCGATCTTCCAGGCGCCCCTGGGGGCCGCCCTGTTCGCCCCGGAAGTCCTCTACCGGGAGACGGAGTTCGAGTACGAGGCGATCCTCCCGTGCGTCGTGTCGTCCATCATCGCCTATTCCATCTACACCCAGCTGTACAAGGGCGGCGCCCTCTTCTTCCCGGGCCCGGTGGACTTCAGGCTGCCCGGCGAGCTCCTTCCCTACGCGATCTTCGGGGTCGTCTGCGCGCTGGCGGGCTACGTCTACATCAAGACCTTCTACGGCCTGCGGGACCGCGTCTTCATCCCCCTGCGGGTGCCGGACAAGCTCAAGCCGGCCATCGGCGGCCTGTTGCTCGGCACCATCGCCTTCCTCTTTCCCCAGGTGTCGGCCACCGGCTACGGGTGGGTCCAGTCGGCGCTGGAGGGCAAGCTGTTCTGGGGCACCATGTTCCTCCTCGCGTTCCTCAAGATCCTGGCCACCTCGTGCTCGATCAGCTCCGGGGGAAGCGGCGGGGTCTTCGGACCCTCGGTGTTCATCGGGGCGATGCTCGGAGGCGCGTTCGGCTACCTGGGGCACGAGATCGCGCCCGGGTGGGTCGCCAATCCCAACGCCTTCGTCCTCGTGGGGATGGGCGGGTTCTTCGCGGGGGTGGCGAAGGTCCCGATCGCGTCGATCATCATGGCGTGCGAGATGAGCGCCAGCTACACGCTCCTCGTTCCGCTCATGCTCGTGTCGGCCATCTCCTACCTGCTGCTCCGGAAGACGAGCCTGTACGAGAAACAGCAGATCTCGCGCCTGTCGTCGCCGGCCCACCTCACCGAGTTCGCCCGCGGGATGCTGGAGAAGATCCGCGTCCGCGAGGCGGTCACGCCCCGCCCGATCACGACGGTCCCGGAAAACATGCCGTTCGGCGAGCTGGTCCGGCTCGTGACCAAGTCCCGCGGGCTCCACTTCCCGGTCATCAACGCGGACGGAAAGATGTCCGGGATCGTGTCGATCAACGACATCCGTTCGGTCCTGTTCGAGGACACGATGGACCAGCTTCTGGTCGCGAAGGACGTGGCCACGCCGCGGGTCGTCCGCGCTCTCTGGGACGACACCCTCCAGCAGACGCTGGACAAGATGGCGGCGCTGAAGGTCGACGAGCTCCCGGTCGTCCGCAGCGAAGCGCCCGACGAGATCGTGACGATGATCTCCAAGCGCGACATCGTGAACTACTACTACGCCCGAGCCATCACGTGACCGGGCGCGCGGGGACATGACGATGGAAGCGACGATCCAGCGGTTCTTCATCCCCGCCCTCGCGGCGGTCGCCGTCGCCGCGGCGCTCATCGTCGCGAGGGCCGTGCTGTTCCGGGTGATACGCGCCTGGGCGGACCGGACGACGACGCGCCTCGACGACATCGCCGTCGCGTCGTTCAAGACGCCGTCGCTCTACTGGTGCGTGGCCATCGGGCTCTCGGTCGGGGTCTCGATGACCGACATCCCGGACCGGCACATCGCCTCGATCACCAAGCTGATCCACGTCCTCGTCATCCTGTCGGTGACGATCGCCGCCGCGAACCTGGCCGGGGCGATCTTCACGGACTACGTCAGGAAATCCAGCCTGCCGATCCCGACGACGGGGCTGGCCTTCGGCATCGTCAAGGGGTCGATCTTCGTCGTGGGGTTCCTCGTCATCCTGTCCGTGCTGGGGATCTCCATCACCCCCATCATCACGGCCCTGGGCGTCGGGGGCCTGGCGGTCGCGCTCGCCCTCCAGGACACGCTGGCGAACCTGTTCGCCGGCATCCACATCCTGGTCGAGAGATCCATCCGGGTCGGGGACTTCATCCGGCTCGAATCGGGCCAGGAAGGGTACGTCGAGGACATCACGTGGCGGACCACGCGGGTCCGGATGCTCCCGAACAACGTCGTGATCATCCCCAATGCCAAGATCGCCCAGAGCACGGTGACGAACTACTACCTTCCGGAAAAACGGATGTCCCTCCTGATCCCCATCGGCGTGGACTACGCCTCGGACCCCGAGGCCGTCGAGCGCATTCTCGTCGAGGAGGCCGTCAAGGCCGCCGGATCGGGGGAGATCCCCGGGCTCCTGTCCGACCCGCCCCCCTTCGTGCGGTTCATCCCCGGATTCGGGGACAGCTCGCTCGACTTCACCCTGATCTGCCAGGTCGCCGAGTTCGT
>JBLMWX010000178.1:0-26228 GCA_050257455.1 Gemmatimonadota bacterium
GCCGACGCAGTCCGGGACGAAGGGGACCTCCTTGCCCAGGAGCGCCGACAGGCGCGGGGCGACCGGCGCGAGGCTCATCTCGGGGACCTTCTTCCCCTTCGGGCGCCCGAGGTGGGACAGGAGGATCGTCTTCGCCCCCATCTCCGCCGCCAGCCGGATGGTCGGGAGCACCGCCTTGATCCGCGTGTCGTCCGTGATGGCCCCCGCCTTGTCGATGGGGACGTTGAAGTCCACGCGGATGAGCGTGCGCTTGCCCGACAGCTCCAGCTGGTCGATGGAACGGATCTTCATTTCTCCCCCCTCCCCGTGCGTTCTGCCCGAAATAGTATCAGAAACGGGAGTCTTCGTCAGCGCCGCAGGAGGCCCATCACGATCTCGAGCGCGATGAGCAGGATGATGATCATCTCGAGCGTCTCGGCGCGCGCCGCCGCCGCCCGGTTGTTGAGGATCGTGTAGATGTCCTCGAGGGCCTTGAGCTGGTCGCGGATCGTCCCCTCCCACTTCTCGGCGCCGATCTTCCGCCGCGCCTCGTCGTACACGCGGGCGAGGTAGACGTTCCCGACGAGCTTCAGGGCGTTGGTGATCCGCTCGCGGAGCATGGAGACGTCCATCTTGATCTCCGAGAGCCTGCGCAGCGGCGTCTCGTAGGGGTCGTGGAGGACGGAGAGGAGCCGCCGCGTCTTCCGCAGCTCGTCCGCCATCTCGTCGAGGGCGGCGTGAAGGACGCGGTCGAAGAAGCGCAGCTCCAGCATCTGGACGTTGAGGAACTCGAGGACCTCGGCGGTGTCCTGGAACCGGGGATCGTAGGCGAACGCGGCGTCCCACTCCGCGAAGAACAGGTCGTTGTCGAAGTACCGGATCGGGCCGCGGAGGATGTCGGCGAGCGCGGGCGCGCTGAACGTGCCGCGCTCGAGCGTCAGGAGCCGCGCGATGTCCTGGGGGAGCCGGTCGTGCGCCTCGCTGCCCGTCATCTCCGGCGCGAACGCCCCCACGTGCCACAGGCAATACTCCTCGACGAGGTCCGTGAAACCCGGCTTGGAGACCGCCGGGCGGATCCGCTCGAAGACCTCGGACGCCGCGCGGCGGGCGGCCGCCTCGAGGCCCGGCTCCCCCGCGAGGCGAAACGCGGCGGCCCGGTAATCCTCCCAGGCGATGTCGGCCACGGGAAGCCGCAGCGTGACCGACAGCGCGCCGAAGTCGAAGATCTTGACGGTCGCGTCCATGCGGACGGACGCGCTCCCGGCGGGGACCTCCACCGCGCCCGACGGGACGACGAGCGGCCGGGGCCGGTACTGGAGGTGGGCCGGGGCCGGGCGCAGTCCCGCGAGCCCCGCGAAGCCCGCCGTCTCGCACAGCGTGCCCGCGACGGAGAGGGAGATGTCGAAGCCCACGTCGTAGGCGTAGAAGAGGAACAGGTTGCCGGTTGCCACCCGGACGTCGCTCATGCGGCGGCCCCGGACAGGTAGGGGAGCGCGTTGAACGCGACGTGGAGCAGGGCCGGGACGTAGAGGGTCCCCGATCTCTTGCGGCCCCAGCCGAACAGCAGGGCGGGGAAGAACGTCATGGCCCGGTAGGGCGACGCGTGGATCGCGAGGTGCCCCGCCGCGAAGAGCATCGAGGTCGGGACGACCGGCTCGAAGCCCCTCTCCTCGAAGGCGTCGTACAGGTATCCCCGGAAGAAGAGCTCTTCGGGGACGGCGGCGAGCAGCGCCTGCCGGACGATGAATTCCCCCGCCGGCGGCATCCCGGCGGCGCGCGGCGGCGCCGCGCCGGGCGGAAGCGGCAGGCTCGCATAGAGGAAGAAGACCGCCGCCCCGCCCAGGAGGAGCGCGACCAGGACGAGGGCGCTCCGGCGGAGGTCGCCGAGCCCGAGCCACGGGGGGACGGGCCCCCGCCCGTACCGGAACAGCGGGACGTAAAGGAACAGCGCGGCCGCGAGCGTGGCCGGCGGAAGCGGGGCGATGGCGGACGGCCGCCGCGACGCGAACGCGACGGCGAGGACGATCGCGGCCCAGGTCGCGATCGCCTTGCCCGGGAGGTCTGAGAGTCGGGGCACGACGGCTCCTCGGGAGGGCTTACGTCCCCGGGCGGATCCGGGCGAACACGTCCGGGAAACGGTCCACCGTGAAATCCGGCGGATGCTCCGCGAAGCCGCCGGCGCCGAGGCCGTAGGTGACGCCGCACGTCAGGACGCCGGCCCCCCGGCCCGCCAGGACGTCGTTCACGGAATCGCCCACCATGAGGGTTTCCCCGGCCGCGGTCCCGCGCGCGTCCATGATCCGGAGAAGCCCCTCGGGATGCGGCTTCTTGTTGTCGAAGCTGTCGCCGCCCCGGACGTCGACGAAGTACCGCGTCAGGGAGAGGCCGTCCAGGAGCGCCCGGGTCATTCCGAGCGGCTTGTTGGTCAGGACGGCCATCTCGTACTCGCCCGCGCGGTCGCGGAGAGTTTCCGCCACGCCCGGGTAGGGGAGCGTCGTGTCGAGGAGGTGGCGCCGGTAATGGTCGAGGAACAGGTCGAGGACTTCCGGGAGGATCGCCTCGCGCGCGGGGCCGAGGGCCCTCCGGATGAGCATCGTGGCGCCGTTCCCGACGTAGGTGTAGACCGTCTCGTTCGGAAGGGGAGGGAGGTCGAATCCCGCGAGGGCGTGGTTGACCGAGTTCGCCAGGTCGACCTTCGAGTCGACGAGCGTCCCGTCCAGGTCGAACACCAGGAGCCGCATCGCTTTGGCCATGTCGCCTCTCTTTCCGCCACCATTTTAAAGGAAATCCGCGGCTCCCGGGCGGGGGATCGCGGACTGTCAACCATCCTGCTGTTAGATGGTTGACAGGGGCCGCCGGTTCGGGAAGAATGAAAAGCCGTCGGAATTCGAAGGGGTGAACGGGATGGAGGCGTTCTGGAGGCGGATCCGTGAGGACGCGCTCTCGGGCGGCGGGGTCGCCGCGCGGGACGCCGAAGACGTCCTGTCTCTCCCGCACGACCGGCTCTGGCGTCTCCTGGACGTGACGGACGCGGTCCGTCGGCGCTTCAAGGGGGACGGGATCCGGCTCTGTTCCATCGTCAACGCCAAGTCGGGACTCTGCTCGGAGGACTGCTCCTTCTGCTCCCAGTCGTCCCGGTCGAAGGCCGCCATCGCGAAATACCCGCTCCTCGGCGAGGACGAGATCGTCCGGGCCGCGGGGGAGGCGCGCGACCGCGGGGCGCGGGAGTTCTCGATCGTGGCGTCCGGGCTGGCGATGCGCAACCGGCGGGAGCTTGAGCGGGTGGGAAACGCGGTCGCGCGGATCCGGACGGAGCTCGGGCTCGAGACGTGCGTGAGCCTCGGGACGCTGTCCGCGGAGAACGTCTCGTACCTCCTGTCCCGGGGGCTGCGCTCGGTGCATCACAACCTCGAGACGTCGCGGCGGTTCTTCCCGTCGATGTGCACGACCCACGACTACGAGGAGGACGTCGCGGCCGTGCGCGCGGCGAAGGCGGCCGGCGCGTGGGTGTGCAGCGGCGGCATCTTCGGCATCGGGGAGACGCCCCTGGACCGCGTCGACCTGGCGATGACGCTGCGGGAACTCGAGGTCGACTCGATCCCGGTCAATTTCCTGAACCCGGTCGACGGGACGCCGCTTGCCGGCCGGCGCGATCTCGCGCCGTTCGACTGCCTCAAGATCATCGCGATGATGCGGCTCGTCAACCCGACCCGGGAGATCATCGTGTGCGGCGGCCGCGAGGCGTGCCTGCGGGACCTGCAGAGTCTCATGTTCGCCGCCGGGGCGACCGGGACGATGGCGGGCAACTACCTGACGACCGCGGGAAGGCCGGCCGAGGACGACGTGCGGATGATCGCCGACCTCGGCCTGTCCGTCCGGACGCCGTGACCGCCCTGTCGTACATCCCCGGCGAGATCGCCGCGCTCCGGGACAAGGGGCGGTACCGGTTCCTGCGCCGGGTCGCGACGCCCCAGGACGCCGCGATCGTCATGGAGGGCCGCGAGCTCCTCAACTTCTCCTCCAACAACTACCTGGGACTGGCCAACCACCCGGAGGTCGTGGCGGCGCTCGCCGAATACGCGGCCCGGTACGGGGTCGGGTCCGGCGCCTCGCGGCTCATCGGCGGCCACATGGAGGTCCATGCCGAGCTCGAAGAGGCCATGGCGGCGTTCAAGGGGACGGAGAGCTGCCTGACGTTCAGCGCCGGGTACCTGGCCAACCTGGGGATCCTGTCCACCCTCGCGGATGCGGACACCGAGATCTTCTCCGACGCGCTCAACCACGCCTCCATCGTGGACGGGAGCCGGCTCGCCCGGGCGCGGGTCGCGGTGTACCGCCACGGGGACGCGGGTCACCTCGACCGGCTCCTCGGCGAGTCCCGGGCGAAGCGGAAGATCGTCGTGACCGACGGCGTCTTCAGCATGGACGGGGACATCGCGCCCCTGCCCGACCTCGTGGACGTCAAGGACCGCCACGGGGCGATCCTCGTGGTCGACGACGCGCACGCGACCGGGGTGCTGCCGCCGCGCGGCCGCGGCTCGGCGGAGCGGTTCGGGCTCTCGGGGCGGATCGAGATCCAGATGGGGACCTTTTCCAAGGCCCTGGGCACGTACGGCGCGTACCTGTGCGCCTCCCGGGACGTCGTCGATTACTTCGTCAACAGGTGCCGCCCCTTCATCTTCAATACCGCGCTGCCGCCCGCCGTGGCGGGGGCGACGCTCAAGAGCCTCGAGATCCTGGCCCGCCGGCCGGAGCGGCTCGGGGCGCTGTGGGCGAACGCCTCGCTGTTCCGGGCGGAGATGGAGGCGCGGGGGCGCGCGGTCCCGTCGGAAACCGCGATCGTGCCGATCGTGGTGGGGGGAGACAGGGACACGATGGACGTCTCGGCGGCCCTCTTCGACCGCGGCGTCTTCGTCCACGGGATCCGGCCGCCGACGGTGCCGGAGGGGACGGGGCGCCTGCGCCTGACCCTCATGGCGACGCACACGCGGGAGATGGTCCGGACCGCGGCCGCCCGGATCCACGAAGCGCTTTCGGAGCGAGGCCTCTGATGGGCGGCGGCGGGCGAACGGAGATGCTCCGGCGGCGCGACATGGCGGCCATCTGGCACCCGTTCACGCAGATGGCGGAATGGGAGTCCGACAGGCCCCTCGTCATCGACCGGGGTGAGGGAAACTACCTCGTCGACACCGACGGGAACCGGTATTTCGACGGCGTCTCCTCGCTCTGGGTGAACCTGTTCGGACACCGGCGGCGGGAGATCGACGAGGCGGTGAGATCCCAGCTCGACCGGCTCGCCCACTCCACCTTCCTCGGTCTCACCCATCCGCCGGCCATCGAGCTGGCGGAAAAGCTGCTCGCCGTCTCTCCCGCGGGCCTGTCGCGGGTCTTCTTCTCGGACAACGGCTCCACGGCGATGGAGATCGCGATCAAGATGGCGTTCCAGTACTGGCGGCAGAGGGGAAGCGGGGAGGGGCGGACGGAATTCCTGACGCTCTCCGAAGCGTACCACGGCGACACCATCGGCTCGGTGTCCGCGGGCGGCATCGACCTCTTCCACAAGATCTTCCGCCCGCTCCTGTTCTCGACGCGGCGGATCCCGACGCCGCACTGCTACCGGTGCCCGTACGGGCTGTCGCGCGGCTCGTGCGCGCTGGCCTGCGCGGACCGGATGGAGGAGGAGGTGCGCAGCCGCCGGGGGACGCTCGCCGCCGCGATCGTCGAGCCGCTCGTGCAGGGAGCGGCGGGGATGCTCGTGATGCCCGACGGATACCTGGCGCGGCTGCGGGCGGTGACGCGGGAGTGCGGCGCGCTTCTCGTCTGCGACGAGGTGGCGACCGGGTTCGGCCGGACGGGGTCGATGTTCGCGTGCGAGCAGGAAGGGGTGGCGCCGGACATCATGGCGGTCGCCAAGGGACTGACCGGGGGATACCTGCCGCTCGCGGCGACCCTGACGACGGAGGAGGTCTACCGTGCCTTCCTCGGCCGGTACGAGGAGTTCAAGACGTTCTTCCACGGGCATTCGTACACGGCCAACCCGCTCGGGTGCGCGGCGGCGCTCGCGACGCTCGGCATCTTCGAGCGGGAGGACGTCCTGGAGCACGTCGCGGAGCTCTCGCGGGTCATGGCCGTCGAGCTCGCCCTCGTTGCGGATCGCGCCCACGCGGGGGACATCCGCCGGCGGGGACTCATGGCCGGGATCGAGATCGTCGCGTCGCGGGAGACGAAGGAGCCGTTTCCGCCGGAATCGAAGGTCGGCCGCCGCGTCGTCCGCAAGGCGCGCGAGAAGGGCGTCATCCTGCGGCCGCTCGGGGACGTCGTCGTCCTGATGCCGCCGCTGTCGTCCACGCCGGAGGAGATCGTGCAGCTCGTCCGTTCGGCCGCCTGGGCGATCGACGAGGTGCTCGCCGGCCGGGGATGATCCCGGAGGCAGCGCCCCCGCCGGACGACGCAGCGGCCGGAGCCGGGGCGGCATCAAGACCACGCAGTCGCCGCGAACGGTTCGTCGGGAGACTGGAACACCATGGGAAAGGCGATCCTCATCACCGGGACCGACACCGGCGTCGGGAAGACGCACGTGGCCTGCCTCCTCGGGAAGCGGCTGCGCGAGGAGGGGATCGACGTGCGCCCCCTGAAGCCGGTCGAGAGCGGGTGCCCGGCGGGGCCGGACGGGCGGCCGCATCCCGCGGACGCCGCGGCCCTGCGGGATGCCTTCGCGCCGGGGCTCCCGCTGTCCGCCGTCTGCCTCCATGCGCTCCCCGCGCCCCTGTCGCCCCACCTGTCCGCGCGGGCCGCGGGGGTTGCCGTCGATCCGGCGCGGGTGCGGCGGTCGGTGAGGGACGCCGCCGGGGCGGCGGACGTGGTCCTCGTCGAGGGGGCGGGGGGGATCGCCGTCGAAATCGGCGCGGGATACTCCTTTGCCGACCTCGCGCGCGACCTCTCGCTGCCCGTTCTCCTCGTCGCGGGCAACCGCCTGGGCGTCCTGAACCACCTCAAGCTCACGATCCGGTATCTCGACACGGAACGGGTCGGCCTGCTGGGCGTCATCCTCTCCGACCCGTCGCCGGAGCCGTTTCCCGCCCGGGAGTCGAACGAGGCGGAGGCGCGCCGCATCGCCGGGGACCGGTGGCTGGGCCGGGTCCCGTTCGGCGCCGCCGCCGTGCCGGAGGGAATCTTTTCCCGTTTCCGCGATTTCGTCCTCTCCGGGTCGCCGCACTTTCCCTATAATTAGAGCGGGCCGGGGCGCCACGACACGCGCCGCGGCCCGAAGGAGACGGGAATCAGACCCGAGCGCCGGGACAAGGCGATCCTGTGGCTGAAGCCGCTCGTCCTCGTCGCCCTTCTCGGCGGGGCCGTTCTCCTGCTCCGCGAGACCGGGGCGTTCCGTTTCTTCATGAGCCGCGAGCGCCTGCGCGCGTTCATCGACTCGCTGGGGATGTGGGGGTTCGCGGGGTTCGTCCTGCTCCAGGCGTTGCAGGTCGTGGCCGCCCCGATCCCGGGGGAGGCCACGGGGCTCCTCGGGGGGTTCCTCTACGGCCCGCTCGTCGGCGTGTTCCTGTCCACGGTCGGCCTGACGATCGGCTCGCTGGCCGCCTTCTCGCTCTCCCGGCTGTTCGGCAGGCCGCTCACGGAGACGCTGGTGCCGCGCGCGACCATCGAGCGGTTCAACTACCTCCTGCACCACAGGGGCTCCTTCCTCATCTTCCTCCTTTTCCTCATCCCGGGATTTCCGAAGGACATCCTCTGCTACATCCTCGGGCTCGGGCCCTTGACCGTGCCCGAGTTCCTGGCGATCGCCACCTCGGGGCGGCTCCTCGGCACGATCCTCCTGACGGTCAGCGGCGCCTTCCTGCGGAAAGGCCAGTACGAACGGTTCTTCCTGATCGCCGGTCTCGCCGTCGTCGTCGTGTTCGTGGCGATGGCCTACAAGGACAAGCTGGAGCGCCTGTTCCGGAAGCTCGCGGACCGGCCGCGCGGGAAGTAGCCCCGCCGCCCCGGGGGGCGGAGACGGGATGCCGAACGCGCCGCGGGGCTGCGCGCTAAGGCTTGGGGGCCCTCCGGGTCGTCTCGACGGCCCAGACGACGGCGAAGCTCACGAAGTAGAGCCCGAGGAGGGGAACGGCCATGAGCGTCATGTTCCACACGTCGGGGGTCGGGGTGATGACGGCGGCGAGGACCGTGCAGCCGAGGAGGGCGTGGCGCCACTTCTTCCGGAAGAACCCGGATCCGAGCCAGCCGATCCGCGCGAGGAGGTAGGAGAGCAGGGGAGCCTCGAAGGAGAGGCCCAGGGCGATGAGCATCGTCCCGCAGAAGGAAATGAACCTTCGGGCCGAGATCAGGGCCTGGACGTCCCGTGACTCGAACCCCGCCAGGAATCCGATCCCCGAGGGGAGCAGGACGCGGTAGCCGAGGAGGACGCCACCGGCGAAGAGAAGGGTGGCGACGGCGATGACCGCCCCGCCGAGCCGCTTCATGCCCGGCAGGCGCGGGGCGAGGACGCCCCGCCAGACCATCCACGCGCCGACCGGGAGCGACAGGGCGATGCCGCAGTAAAACGAGAGGGAGACGAGGGAGAGAAACGCCTCCGACGGATCGTACGCGACGATCTTCCTGTTCAGGAGCCGCACCAGCGCGACCAGGATCCGCTCCGAGAAGCAGAACGCGGCGGCCGTGAAGGCGAGCACGACGGCCGCGTAGATGGCCAGCCCCCTGCGGGCCTTGTCCAGTTCGGTGATGGCGGCGGCGAAGCGGTTTTCCACGGGATCCCGGGCACGCGTTATATTGGTAGAGTATCGTACCTCATGACGGCGGGTCCGGGCGAGGTCCCCTTCGAGGGAGGCGTGATGCGTTACACCGTTCCTGGATACGCGCACCGGCGGGGAGAGCATTGCGGTTCGGGGGCGATGCGCAATCTCCTGGCGTTCCGCGGGATCCTCCTCTCGGAGCCGATGTGCTTCGGCCTCGGGTCGGGCGCGGGGTTCCTCTACCTGCCGGCGTACCCCGTGCCGCCGCGCGTCGCGTTTCACGGGCGGATCATGGAGCTCGAGCGGGCGCTGTGCGGCGTCCTCGGCATCCCGTTCCCCGAGCGGCCGGAGCCCGACGGGGACGCCGGGTGGGCGCGGGCGCGGGAAGCGGTCCTGGCCGGAAATCCCGTTCTCGTGAACACGGACCTCGCGTTCCTCGACTACTTCGACACGAAGACGCATTTTTCCGGCCACCGCGTCGTCCTGATCGGGTTCGACGACGAGGCGGGAGAGGCCCACCTGTCCGATTCCGAGTGGGACGCGCCCCAGGCGGTCCCGATCGCGTCGCTCTCGCGCTCGCGCTCCTCCGACGTTCCGCCGTACCCCATGGAAAACCGGTGGTGCGTCGTCGCCCCGGACGGGCCGCTCCGTCCGATCGCCGAAGCGGTGCCGGCCGCGCTCCGGAAGAACGCCGGGGAGATGCTCTCCGCCCCGGAGGCAGGCGTCTCGGGCGTCGCCGGGATGAGGCGCGCGGCCCGCGAGCTGCCGGGCTGGCCCGACATGACGCCGGAATGGGCCTTTGCCGCCCGGTTCGGTTACCAGGTGATCGAAAAGCGCGGAACGGGTGGCGGTTTCTTCAGGCGGCTGTACGCGCGGTACCTGGAGGAGGCGTCGGCCGTGTGCCCGCCGGTCGCCGACGCCGGGCTTCCCCGGGCGATGGTCGGCGTGGCCGACGGGTGGACCGGGATCGCCGCCCTTTTGAAGGAGATCTCGGAATCGAAGGACCGGGGGGCTTTTCGCCGGGCCGGGGAGATGCTCCTGCGGCAGGCCGACGCGGAGGAGACGTTCTGGAGGACGGCCGCCCGGGCCGCTACCTCGTGTTCCTGAGGTGCCGCCGGACGTACCAGACGATCCCTGCGACGAGGGCGGCGCCGATGAGCAGGTCGAACTTGTGGAAGTAGCCCCGCAGCGCCGGCCACCGCTCGCCCATCGCCATCCCGACATAGGCCAGCCCGAGGCACCAGGGCAGCGACCCGGCAAAGGTGTAGCCGATGAACCGCTTCATGTCCATCCGCGCCACGCCGGCCGGGAACGCGATGAACGTCCGGACGACCGGAAGGAGGCGGGCGAAGAAGACCGTCGCCTCCCCGTGGCGCGCGAACCACCGGTCCGCGAGGTCGAGATCGTGGCGCGACATGAGGATGTACCGGCCGTACTTCTCGATCAGCGGCCGTCCCCCGTACATGCCGAGGTAATAGGCGGGGATCGAGCCGACGACGCACCCGAAGGCCCCCGCCAGCGCCACCGACCAGAGGGAATATTTCCCGAGGTGGACGAGGTATCCCGAGAACGGCATGATCACCTCGGACGGGAGCGGGATGCACGCCGACTCGATGGCCATCAGCAGGACGATGCCCGGCAGGCCCATCGAGGAGATGACGTGGATGACGAACCCCGCGAGCGCCTCGAGGACCCGGGCTACCAAGTGGAGGGTTCCCGGACGAGGATGTCTTCCCCCCGACGATCCTCGCGGGGAGGGCTTTCCGTTCCGGCGGCCCGGGGCGTCATGAGCAGCGCGTCCACGGGGGCGATCGCCGCGATCCGGCAACGGGATCCCCCCGGCTTGCGGTCGGCCATGTGGGTCGCGCCCCTTTCGTTCGAGGAGTTACGGCGTCCGCGCGGGGCGCCGGGCTGGTACCCCGGCATTTTATGCCGCGCCCTTTCCGCGCGGCAACGAAAATTGCCCTCGCGAAACGGGTTCCGCCGCCGTCTCACCCGACCGTGATGTAGGGCGGCCCGAACCGGAGCGTCGGCTGGGCGTCGCCCACGGGCACACCCTGCCCCTCCTTGCCGCACGTCCCGAGCCCGAACCCCAGGTCGGAGCCGACCCGGTCGATCATCTTGAGCGCCTCCGGCCCGTTCCCGGTGATCGTCGCCCCGCGGACCGGCTCGCCCCTCGCCCCGCGCTCGATCCGGTACCCTTCCGCGACCTCGAACATGAAGTCGCCCGTCACCGTGTTGACCTGCCCGCCGCCCATCTTCAGCACGAGAAGGCCCCGGTCCACCGACCCGAGGATCTCCTCCGGCCGGGTCGCGCCGGGCAGGATGATGGTGTTGGTCATCCGCGGGATCGGCCGGTGACGGTACGACTCGCGGCGGCCGTTCCCGGTCGGGGCGACGCCGTCCTTCATGGCCTGGAGCCGGTCGTACAGGAACCCCGCGAGCACGCCGTTCTCGACGAGCGCGGTCCGCTGCGCCGGGATCCCCTCGTCGTCGATGCCGAAGGAGCCCCGCTTCCCCGGGACCGTGGCGTCGTCCACGATCGACACGAGGGGGCTGCCGACCTCCTTCCCGACCGAGTCCTTGTAGACGGACATCCCCCGGCGCGCGAGGTCGGCCTCCAGGCCGTGCCCGATCGCCTCGTGGACCATCGTTCCCCCCGCCTCCGCGGAGAGCACCACGGGCATCCGGCCGCCCGGGAGCTTCGCCGCGGACAGGGTCCGGACGGCGCGCGCGGCGGCCTTCCGCGCGAGGGTCTCGGGGACGAACTCCTCGAGGAACTCGTAGCCGCAGGTGCCCCCGCCGGATTCGTACCCCGTCGCGAGCCCCGTCCCGTTCCCCGCGACGCACTGCACCGCGAGGAGGGTGTACGTCTGACGGTCGGAGGCGAAGACGGCCGGGGCCGCCCCCGCGACCGCCGCGCCGGCCACCTCGATCGTGCGCGCCGCCTCCCCGTACGTCGCCCGGACCTGGCGGACGAGGGGAGATTCCGCCCGCGCGGCGCGGTCCATCGCGGTGACCAGGCGGACCTTTTCGTCCACCCCCCGCGTCGCGGGGTCGACGCGGACGGGGGAGGGGGAGACCGCGGCGGAAGGCGCCGCCGGGACCGCGATCGCGGCCCCCTTGCCGCCGGCCGCATGCCGCGACAGGTCGCCGGCCAGGCCGCGAAGGGCCCCCGGCTCGCGGGCGTTCGTGTACGCGTAGAAGGTCCGTCCGCCGCAGACGAGCCGGACGCCGATCCCCGCGTCGGTTCCGGCAAGGACCCGCTCCACCTTCCCGTCCTCGAGCAGCACGGTCAGCGTGCGGACCTCCTCGTGGAAGATCTCCCCGTACTCGCCGCCCCGCGACAGCAGGGTCGCGAGGATCGACTCGACCGGCATCGTCGTGAGCATGTCCTCTCCCTCGGACGGCCAAGCCCCTCCATGGCCGTGGATCGCTTTTTGTGTATACTAATCGAAAAGGGGTGCGTCGAGGGAACGCATGAGACTGAGGATGGCGACGGGGGCCGTGGCCCTTTTTCTTTTTGCCGGCAACGCGTGGGCGTTCCACGGGATGAGCGCGGGATGGGGCGGCCGCTTCCTCGGAAGCGCCTACTCGAACTACCTGATCGGC
This sequence comes from Gemmatimonadota bacterium, assembly GCA_050257455.1. Lineage (GTDB taxonomy): Bacteria > Desulfobacterota > Deferrimicrobia > Deferrimicrobiales > Deferrimicrobiaceae > JBLMWX01. Next base: position 12,336 of record JBLMWX010000178.1, read on the forward strand.
TACCTGCAGTACCGCGAGGGGAACCTCGACGGGGCGCTGGAGTCGTACACGAAGGCGCTGCGCTACGACGAGGACGAGCCCGAGATCCTCTACGAGGTCGCGAACGTCCTCGTGAAGAAGGGGCGGCTCCAGGAGGCCCAGGAGCGCCTCGAGCAGGCGCTCGCGTCGGACGAGACGCATACCCCGTCCCGCTACCTCCTCGCCGGCATCCTCGCCGCGAAGGGCGAGAAGGACAAGGCCGCCGAGCTCTACAGGCGCGTCCTCGCCGACGACCCGGACAACGAGGAAACCTACGTCCACCTGTCCACCCTGGCGGCCGAGAAGGGCGATTTCCCGGAGGCGGAGAAGTACCTGGGTGAGCTCATCGCCCGGAATTCCGACTCGTTCCTCGCCTACTATTACCGCGGGCGTCTCCTGGCAGCGCAGAAGAAGTTCGAGCCGGCGCTCGCCGACTTCGACAAGGCGCTCTCGATCTACCCCGGCTTCGACGCCGCCCTCGTGGATTCCGGCGGGGTCCTCGAGATGCTGGGCCGCCACGAAGAGGCGGAGAAGCGGTACAAGCGCGCCCTCGATCTCAATCCGAACAACCCGTTCGTCCGGGAACGCCTCGGGCGCGTCCTCATCATGGAGAAGAAGATCGACCAGGCCGTCGGGCACTACGAGGAGCTGAAGAAGTTCTCGAACGACAACCTCGATTTCCGGACGAAGCTCGGGCTCCTCTACCTGGACCAGGACCGGTACGACGACGCGATCAACGAGTTCCGCTTCGTCCTGGCCGCCCAGCCGGAGAACACCCAGGTGCGCTACTTCCTCGCCACCGCCTACGAGGAGAAGGGGCTCGGGGCGGAGGCCGAGCAGGAGTTCCGGGCGATCCCGGAGAGCTCCCCCGTCTACCGCGAGGCGACGCTCCACGTCGCGATGTCGCTGGCGCGGCAGAAGAAGCTCGACGAGGCCATCGCGCTCGTCCGGAAACTGCGGGAGAAGTACCCCGACGACGTCGACCTGATGATCTTCGCCGGCGCCCAGCTCGAGGAGGCCAAGCGGTACGACGAAGCCCTCGCCCTGCTCGCCGAGGCGACGCGGAAGAACCCGGGAAACGCGGGCGCCTGGTTCTCCCTCGGCGTCATCTACGACAAGCTGGGCAACCTCGACAAGACGGTCGAGTCGATGGAGAAGACGATCGCCCTGGATCCGAAGCACGCCACGGCGCTCAACTACCTCGGGTACACGTTCGCGGACCGGAACATCCGGCTCGACGAGGCGGAGTCGCTGATCAGGAGGGCCCTCGAGGTTCGCCCCAACGACGGGTTCTTCCTGGACAGCCTGGCCTGGGTCCACTTCCGGAAGGGAGACTTCAGGAAGGCCGAGGAGGAGCTGCGGCGCGCCCTGACCTTCGTCCCGGACGACCCGGTGGTGCTCGAGCACATGGGCGACGTCCTCGTTGCGGAGGGACGGCGCCAGGAGGCGGCCGGGTTCTTCGAGAAGGCGCTCGCCAAGGGCCACGAGAAGCCGGACGAGATCAAGGGAAAGCTCTCGAATGCCCGCAACCCGGCGCCGCTCTCCAAGTGAGGCCCGCGGCGGGGCCGGGCCGCGCGGGGGTCGTCGCGGTCCTCGTCCCGGCGCTGTTTCTCGCGGGTGGGTGCGCGGCCACCCGCCAGGCGCTTAGAGGAGAGGAGGCCCGGGCGGCGTCCGGCTTCTTCGCCGCCGCAGCCGTTCCCTTTCCCGTCGTTGCGTCGTTTTCCGGCTCCGCCGAAATCTCGGGGCGGACCGTGCCGCTTGTGGCCGGCGTGAACTCCCGGGCTCCCGACAACGAGACGGTGGGCATCTACGACCCGCTCGGGCGGGCCGTCCTGTTCCTGGACAACGCCGGGGGGGAGGTGTCGGTGACGCGGGGCCCGGCCGCCGGGGAATACCTGGCGGGCAGGCTGCGCCGCATCCCCGACGGGGAGGTGGTCGTCAGGGCGGACGGGTTCTCCCTCGGCCGCGTGCTGGCAGGCGTCCCCGGGTTCCCCGTGGCCGACGGCCGGGCCGGGCGGACCGCGGAGGGCGCCTGGGTGCTCGAGGACGGGCCGCAGACGCTGTTCACGGACCCGTCCCGGCGGGTGCTGGCGCGCGCGGAGTACGAGATCGCCGGGAAGCGGATCGCCGTGTCGTACCCGGGCCGGGAAGAAGGCGGGCCGCCCCGCACCGTGACGATCGAGGTCCGGGGGGCGCGGATGACGCTGCGGAGGGACGCGGAATGAGGCTCGACCGGTTCGTCGGGGCCGCGGCGGCCCTCGCGCTGTCCGCCCTGCTTTGCGCCTGCTCCGGGGGCGGGAAGGAGGCCGCCGCGCCAGGACGATCCGCCGGGGGCGCGGGGTCGGCGGCCGTCCCCGCCTACGGCGACGCCATCGTCTTCGGGAGCATCGGGGACATCAGCGGCTTCATCCCCATGGTGACCACGGACTCCGCCTCGCACGACGCGGCGAGCTACGTCTTCAATTCGCTCCTGCGCTACGACCGGAACATCCGGCTCGAGGGGGAGCTCGCCGAGTCGTGGGACGTCTCGCCGGACGGGAAGCGGATCGTCTTCCACCTGCGCAAGGGCGTGACGTGGCACGACGGGGCGCCGTTCACGTCGGACGACGTGGCGTTCACCTACCGCAAGGCCATCGACCCGGAAACGCCCACGGCGTACGCGGAGAGCTACAGGCAGGTGCGGCGGGTGAGCAACCCGGACCCGTACACGTTCGTCGTGGAGTACGACCGCCCGTACGCCCCGGGGCTCGACTCCTGGGCGGGGTTGTCGATCCTGCCGCGGCACCTCCTGGAGAAGTACAAGGACATCTCGCAGAGCCCGCTCAACAAGGAGCACCCCGTCGGGACGGGGCCGTTCCGGTTCGTCGAGTGGAAGACGGGCGACCGCACGGTCTTCGACGCCAACCCGGACTACTTCGAGGGACGGCCGTACCTGTCCCGGGTCATCACGCGGGTCATCCCCGACCAGGCCACGATGTTCCTCGAGCTGAAATCGGGCGGGATCGACTCGATGGGGCTGACGCCGCTGCAGTACGCCCGGCAGACGGACACGGCGGAATTCAAGGCCCATTTCAACAAGTACAAGTACCTCCCGTTCCAGTACACCTACCTCGGGTTCCGGCTCTCCCACCCGTTCTTCGCCGACAAGCGGGTGCGCCAGGCCATCGCCTGCGCGATCGACAAGAAGGAGATCATCGAGGGGGTGCTCTTCGGACTCGGGGAGGAGGCGACCGGCCCCTACAAGCCGGGCACGTGGGTGTACAACCCGAACGTCCGCCGCTACCCGCACGACCTGGAGCGGGCCCGGGCGCTGCTGGCGGAGGCGGGCTGGAAGCCGGGCGATGACGGGACGCTCGCGAAGGACGGCCGGAAGTTCGCGTTCACCGTGCTGACCAACGCGGGAAACGACGCCCGCGCCAAGACCGCGGCGATCATCCAGCAGAACCTCGCCGCCGCGGGGATCCGGATGGAGATCCGCACGGTGGAGTGGGCGGCGTTCATCAACGAGTTCATCGACAAGCGGAAGTTCGACGCCGTCATCCTGGGGTGGTCCTCGGGGCCGGAGCCCGACCAGTACGACATCTGGAACTCGAAGAAGACGAAGCCCAAGGAGTTCAATTTCGTCGGCTTCGACAATCCCGAGGCGGACCGGGTCCTCGAGGAGGGGCGGCGCACCTTCGACCTCGAGAAGCGGAAGAAGGCGTACTTCCGGCTCCAGGAGATCCTCGCCGAGGAGCTCCCCTACGTGTTCCTCTACGTCCCCGACGCGCTGCCGGCGGTCGCCGGAAGGATCCACGGGATCGACCCGGCCCCCGCCGGGATCTCGTACAACTTCATCCGGTGGTACGTCCCCAGGGGACAGCAGAAGTACACCCTGTTCAAGTAGGGGTCCGATGCTCCGTTACGTCGGCCGCAGGCTCCTCGCCATCCCGCTGCTCCTCGTCGGGATCAGCGTCATCTCCTTCACCGTCATCCACCTGGCCCCGGGGGGGCCGATCAGCGCCGCCATGGACCTGAACCCGAGGGCGACCGCGGAGACGCGGCAGCGCCTGATGGCGTACTACGGGCTGGACAAGCCGCTCTACGTCCAGTACGGGAGCTGGCTCGGGCGGATGGCCACCCTCGACTTCGGGAAGAGCTTCTCCCCGGACGGACGGCCCGTCGCGGACAAGATCCGCGAGCGCATCCCGGTGACGCTCACGATCAACCTCCTGTCGATGGCGCTCATCTTCCTCGTCGCGATCCCGATCGGGATCTATTCGGCGGTGCGGCGGGGCTCCTGGTTCGACCGGATCTCGACGGTGACGGTGTTCTCCGGGTTCGCCGTCCCGACGTTCTGGCTCGCCCTGCTGCTGATGATCCTGTTCGGCGTGAAGCTCGGGTGGCTGCCCATCTCGGGGCTCATCTCGCTGGACTACGACCGGATGGGCACGCTCGCGAAGATCGGGGACCGCGCGCGGCACCTCGTCCTCCCGGTCTTCCTCGAGGCGTTCGTCGGGCTGGCCGCGCTGTCGCGGTACATGCGGTCCAACATGCTCGAGGTGATCCGGCAGGACTACATCGCCACGGCGAAGGCCAAGGGGCTCCCGGAGCGGCGGGTCGTCTTCCGCCACGCCATGCGCAACGCCCTGCTGCCGGTCATCACGATCATGGGGCTGTCCGTCCCCGACCTCCTGGGGGGATCGGTCATCATGGAGACGATCTTCGCCCTCCCGGGCCTTGGACAGCTGTTCTACCAGGGGGTCATGTCCCGCGACTACCCGCTCGTCATGGGGATGCTCGTGATCGGGGCGTTCCTCACGCTGCTCGGGAACCTCCTCGCGGACGTCGGGTACGCGCTGGCGGACCCGCGGATCCGGACGGGGTGACGCCGTGACCGCGCGCCCGCCCTCGCTCCTCGCCGATTTCCTCAGGCGCCTTCTCCGCAACCGGCTGGCGGTGGCCGGAGGGATCGTCATCCTGCTGTTCTTCGCGCTGTCCGCGTTTCCCCACCTGTTCACGTCCCAGGACCCGGACCGGATCGACGTGCTCCGGATCCTCGAGGCCCCCTCGCCCGCGCATCCCCTCGGCACGGACGAGCTGGGGCGCGACGTGCTCGCCCGCATGATCTACGGGGCGCGGATCTCGATGAAGGTGGGTTTCGTGGCGGTGGGAATCTACACGGCGATCGGGCTCCTGGTGGGCCTTTTCGCGGGGTACTACGGGGGGTGGGTCGACGCGGTCCTGATGCGGTTCGTCGACATTATGCTCTGCTTCCCCGCCTTCTTCCTCATCCTCGCGGTGATCACGTTCCTGTCGCCGTCGATCTACACGATCATGATCGTCATCGGCCTGACCGGCTGGATGGGCGTGTCGCGCCTGGTGCGGGCCGAGGTGCTCTCGCTCCGGGAGAGGGACTTCGTCGCGGCCGCCCGCGCGCAGGGAGCGGGCGACGCCCGGATCATCTTCCGCCACATCCTCCCGAACGCCCTTGCGCCGGTGCTCGTGGCGGCCACGCTCGGCGTGGCGGCGGCGATCCTGATCGAGTCGTCGCTCTCGTTCCTGGGGATCGGCGTCCAGCCGCCCACGCCGTCGTGGGGGAACATCCTCACCGCCGGAAAGGACAACATCGAGTTCGCGTGGTGGCTGTCGGTCTACCCCGGCCTCGCGATCTTCTTCACCGTCCTGGGCTACAACCTGCTCGGCGAGGGGATCCGGGACGCCGTGGATCCGCGCCTGAAGGGGCGGTAGGTGGCGCCGCTTCTCGCCGTGCGCGACCTCCGCGTCGCCTTCGAGACCGACGCGGGGCGGCTGCGGGCGCTCTTCGGCGTCACGTTCTGCCTCGATCCCGGCGAGACGGTGGGGCTCGTGGGGGAGTCCGGCTGCGGCAAGACGGTCACCGCGCTCTCCATCCTCAAGCTCCTCCCGTCGCCGCCGGCCGTCATCGAGGGCGGGCAGGTCCTCCTGCGGGAGCGGGACCTCGTGCCGCTCGGCGAGGCGGAGATGCGCGATGTCCGGGGAAAGGAGATCTCGATGATCTTCCAGGAGCCGATGACCTCCCTGAACCCCGTGCTGACCGTCGGAGAGCAGGTCGCGGAGGTTTTCACGGCGCACGGCACGTGCGGGGAGAGGGAGGCGGCCGAGCGGGCCGTGGCGTGGCTCCGGAGGGTCGGGATGCCGGATCCGGCGCGCCGCGCCCGGGAATATCCCCACCAGATGAGCGGCGGGATGCGGCAACGGGCGATGATCGCGATGGCCCTCGCGCTCGAGCCGGCGCTGCTGATCGCCGACGAGCCGACCACCGCGCTCGACGTGACGATCGAGGCGCAGATCCTCGACCTGCTCCGGGAGCTGCGGAAGGCCGGGAGGATGGCGGTCCTCCTCATCACGCACGACCTCGGGGTGGTTCACGAGTTCGCCGACCGCACGGCGATCATGTACCTCGGGCGGATCGTCGAGATCGGGAGGACGCCGGATCTCTTCGCCGACCCGGTCCACCCCTACACGCAGGGGCTCCTCGAGTCTCTCCCGGGGAAATCGGCGGGGCAGGGGCCCCTGCCGTCGATCCCGGGGATCGTGCCGCCCCTCTCGGCCATCCCGACGGGATGCCCTTTCGCCGACCGGTGCCGGTTCCGGCAGGCCGCCCTGTCGCGATGGCGCGACGGGCAGGCACCGGAGGACGCGCTCGCGGTCTGCGACCGGGTCGACCCGCCGCTGGAGGAGTACGCTCCCGGGCACCTGGCCGCGTGCCATTACCAGCGGTCGGCGCGGAAGGGGGGCGCGGCGTGACCGCGGCGGCAGGACGTGCCGCGGGAGTCCGCGCGGCCGGGGCGGCGTCACCGGCGGGGCCGGCCGAACCGCTCCTGTCGCTCGCCAACATCTACAAGCATTTCGCGGTCCGCAGGTCGTTCTTCTCCTCGGAGACCGCGCAGGTCCACGCCGTCGACGGCGTGTCGCTTTCCGTCGCCCCGGGGCGGACGCTCGGGCTGGTGGGGGAGTCCGGGTGCGGGAAGACCACCCTCGGCCGCGTCGCGATCCGGCTTCTCGACCCCACGTCGGGAACGGTCCGGTTCGACGGGCGCGATATCACGGCGCTTTCGGGGGAGGAGCTGCGCCGGATCCGGAAGGGGATGCAGATCATCTTCCAGGATCCGTACTCGTCGCTCAACCCGAGGATGCGGGTGCGGGACATCGTGGGGGAGGGGTGGCGCGTCCACGGCGAGGCGCGCGGCGGCGATCTCCGGGAGAGGTCCGAGCGGCTCCTCCTGCGCGTCGGACTCGCCGCCGACGCGGGCGACAAGTACCCCCACGAGTTCTCCGGAGGCCAGCGCCAGCGGATCGGCATCGCGCGGGCGATCGCGCTCTCGCCGAAGCTCGTCGTGGCGGACGAGCCGGTCTCGGCCCTCGACGTCTCGGTCCAGGCCCAGATCCTCAACCTCCTCAAGGAGATCCAGGACGAGTCCGGGATCGCCTACCTCTTCGTGTCCCACGACCTGCGGGTCATCCGGCACGTCAGCGACGAGGTCGCGGTGATGTACCTGGGGAAGGTGATGGAGTGCGCGCCCGCCGCGGATCTCTTCCGCGAGCCGCTCCACCCGTACACGCGGAGTCTCTTGTCCGCCGTTCCGATGCTCGGGGAGGCGAAGCGCGAGCGGATCGTCCTGCGCGGGGAGATCCCGAGCCCCCTGTCGCCGCCGCCCGGCTGCCGGTTCCACACCCGCTGCTTCATGGCTCAGAAGATCTGCGAGGAGGTCTGTCCGCTGCTGGGGGAGGTCGGCCCGGGCCGGGTCGCCGCCTGCCACTTCGTCTGAGGGCCCCCCGGCGTGCCGACGGTTTTCCTTGACGGGTTTATTCAGAATCGATACAAATAGCGCCTCGGGGAGGCCCGAGCGGTCGTCGCGGGCCGGGAGCGGGGAACCTTCGAAAAGAAAAGGAGAACAGCATGGCGACGGACAAGAACCTGAAGGCGGCGTTTGCGGGAGAGAGCCAGGCCAACCGGATGTACCTGGCATTCGCGCGGAAGGCGGATCTGGACGGGTTCCCCCAGATCGCGAAGCTGTTCCGCGCCGCCGCGGCGGCGGAAACGGTTCACGCCCACGCGCATTTCCGCGTGATGGGCGGGGTGAAGGACACGGCCGGAAACCTCCAGGCCGCCATCGACGGGGAAGGGTACGAGTTCCGGGAGATGTATCCCGGCTTCCTCAGGGAGGCCGAGGCCGAGAACAACATCGCCGCCGCCTCGTCCTTCCGGAACGCCCTGGCCGTCGAGAAGATCCATTACGACCTGTATTCGCAGGCGCTCGAGAGTTTCAGGACGGGGAAGGACCTTCCGGCGAGGGACGTCTTCGTCTGCGACGTCTGCGGAAACACGGTCTACGGCGAGGCGCCGGACAAGTGCCCGGTCTGCGGCGTCCCGAAGTCGCGGTTCGCGAAGGTCGCGTAGCGGCCGGCCCGGCCGGGCGGCCGCGCATCGGGCGGACGCCCGGGGGGCACGGGAGTCCGGCCGGGGCGATCGCCCCGGATCGTTCGTCGCCCGGCCGGACTCCGGCGCCTCAGGCGAGCGGTCCGTGCGACTCCTGCTTGAGGAAGTCGTAGCGGCAGTAGGGGCAGAACTTCCACTCCGGCGACACGATCTTCCAGCACGAAGGGCAGTTGGGGACCACCGGCTCCCCGCACGCGGCGCACGCGGCGAAGTCGGCCGCGATCGGGGCGCCGCAGCGGGAGCAGGCCGCGCCGAACTCCTCCTCGGACTCGACGATGTTGTACAGCTCCGCCAGAGTCGTCGCGCCGGCCTTGACCTTGTCCAGGGCGGCCTGGCCGAGCGTCGTCATCCCCTTGGCGACGGCCGCCTGCCGGATGTCGTGCTCCGACGCGTTCGCCGTCACGAGGTCCCGGATCTTCTGCGTGAACGGCAGGACCTCGAAGACCCCGGTGCGGCCGCGGTACCCGGTTCCGCCGCATGCCGGGCACCCCGATCCGCGGAAGACGGCGGTCTTCCCGCCGCCCTGCGCGAGCCCGAACCGCTCGACGTCCTTCTCGGCCGGGACGTCCTCGACGCGGCATTTCGGACAGACGAGCCGGACGAGCCGCTGGGCCACGATCCCGACGACCGTGGAGGCGATGAGGTAGGAGGGGATCCCGAGATTCCGGAGCCGGGAGATCGTGGAGACGGTGCTGTTGGTGTGGAGCGTCGACAGGACGAGGTGGCCCGTGAGCGCCGCCTGCATCGCGATCGTCGCCGTCTCCAGGTCCCGCATTTCGCCCACCATGACCACGTCGGGATCCTGCCGCAGCAGGGCGCGGAACGTGCTGGCGAAGGTCAGCCCGATCTTCTCCTGGACCGCGACCTGGTTGATCCCGGGCATCTCGTACTCGATCGGGTCCTCGATGGTCGTGATGTTCAGGTCTTCGCTCTTGATCCGGTTCAGCGCGCTGTAGAGGGTCGTCGTCTTGCCGCAGCCCGTCGGCCCCGTGACCAGGATGATCCCGTGCGGGCTCCGGATCAGGGATTCCACCTGCCCGAGGTCCTCCGGGGGCAGGCCCATCGACTCGAGGGGGATGAATGCGCCGGACGGGTCGAGGACCCGGATGACCACCTTCTCGCCGAAGGCGGCGGGCATCGTGGACACCCGGAGGTCCAGGACCTTCCCCCCCACCCGGACGCTGATCCTCCCGTCCTGGGGGAGGCGCTTCTCGGAGATGTCCATCTTCGCCATGATCTTGATCCGCGAAATGACGGCTCCCTGCACCCATTTCGGCAGGTCCAGCGACTTCCGCAACACCCCGTCGACCCGGTCCCGGATCTGGAGCGACGACTTGGTCGGCTCGACGTGGATGTCCGAGGCCCCCTGGCCGGCGGCCTCGGCGACGATCAGGTTCACCATGCGGATGACGGGCGCGGCCTCGCTCCTCTTCCGGAGGTCGTCGGCGTCCCTGGGGTCGCCTTCCTTGGCGTCGTGGACGACTTCGACCATCCGCTCCTCGGCGATGTCCTTGACGATGCCGTTCATCGACGCGCCGAGGTGGTAATGGTGGTCGATGGCCCACAGGATCTGGGACCGGGTGGCGACGGACGCCTTGATCGTGTACCCCGAGGCGAACCGCACGTCCTCCATGGCTTCGAAGCTTAAAGGATCGGCCATGGCGACGTGGAGCTGGCCCTGCTCGACGACGACGGGGAGGAGGAGGTGCCGCCGGGCCACCTTCTCGGCGATGAGCTCGATCGCCTGGGGCTCCACCGGGGTCTCGGTCAGGTCGAGGATCGGGACCCCGAGCTGAACGGCCAGGGCCTGGGCGATCTCCTCCTCGGTGGCCAGGCCCATCTCGACGATCACCTCGCCGACGCGCTTTCCCATGGACTGCTGGGCGGCCAGCGCCTTGTCGAGGTTATCCTTGGTGATCAGGCCGGTTTCCACGAGGAGCTCCCCCAGCCGCTTCTTCTGAGCCATCCCGCCTGTGCCTCCGAAGATTTTCCGGAACCCGGTAATGCGGACGATTGTCATAACGGAGGGGAGGGCAAAACTCTTTAGAAAAAACGGAAATATGGCCGGCGGCGAAACCGCCCCGGCGAAAGGGCATCAAAACGTCGAAAGGGGGGGTGGCGTCCATGGCGCGCGAGAGAAGACGGCTCAAGTGCCCGCGTTGCAACGGGGCGATGGTCTATGAACGGTTCCAGGACATGCTGGACCTTTTCTACGCATGGCGCTGCCTGAATTGCGGCGAAATCGTGGATCCCGTCGTGGCACGGAACAGGGGCACGGGCAAAAAGACGAAGAAGAGCGCCGTCGGTTGACAGTGGGATGACCGCCATGATAGCGTACCAGCCAATTCCAGGGGCATGGAGGGCAGGGGGAAGGTGCGCGAGCGGTATACCTTTTCCATCCGCATCGGGGATTCGGGACGGTCGGGCGAGTTCCGCCTCGGCCGGACCGGGTTTGCGGTGCTGCTCGGAACCGTCGCCCTGTTTTTCGTCCTGACCACCGAATTCATCTACGATTACCGGGACAACCTTGCGAAGGTGCGCGAGCTGCGCAACCTCCGCGAGCGCGTCAGCGAGCAGAACATCACCTTGTACAACCTCCACGCGAAATTCGAGAGCATCGAGACGGAGGTCGAGAGGATCCGGATGCTGGACTCCCGCGTCCGGTCGCTCGTCAACATCAACGAGTCGCTGAGGGGCGGTGGCGGGAGCGACCGGCGGGCGCCGGGGATCGGGGGCTCGGAGACCCCCGAATCGGGGGCCACCGCGCGGCTGGACCGGCTTCTCGACCTGCGCTGCGAGCAGCTGAAGGAAAGCATCCTGGTCGACGTCAAGAACCTGGAGGCCGTCTGCGAAAAGCTGGATGCGAGCCGGATCGTGCTGGAGAGCGTGCCCGCGGTCTGGCCGGCGCGCGGGATCCTGGGATCCGGTTTCGGCGTCCGGCAGTCCCCGTTCACCGAGACCAAGGTCTTTCACCACGGCGTCGACATCGACGCGCCCCCGGGAACGTCCGTGAAGGCGGCCGCGGGGGGGAAGGTGGTCCGGAGCGGCTACGAGCCCCTTTTCGGCAACCTGGTGGTGATCGACCACGGGTACGGCTACAGCACCCTTTACGCGCACCTCTCGGAGAGGCTGGTCGAGGCGGGCGCGATCGTCGGGAAGGGGGACATCGTCGGGAGGGTCGGCGGGACGGGCCGGACGACGGGGCCGCACCTCCACTACGAGGTCCACGTGAACGGGCTTGCGGTGAACCCGGCCCGGTTTCTCCGGTAGGGCAGCGGGTCCCGACCGGCCGCGAACGGCTCCCGGGGGCGCTCCCCCGTCGGGGCGTTTTTTTTTGGCCCGCCGGATATATACTCGAAAGAAGAAGGTCGTCTTCCGATGCTGCAGAATCTCCTCAAGAAAGTGTTCGGCACGGCCAACGAGCGCATCATCGACCGGATGAGGCCGCTGGTCGAACGGATCAACGCGCTCGAGCCGACGGTGGCGGGTCTCCCGGACGCCGCCCTCGCGGCCCGCACGGCCGGCTTCCGGACCCGCCTCGACAAGGGGGAGCCGCTCGACGCCCTCCTCCCCGAGGTCTTCGCCACGGTGCGCGAGGCGAGCCGGCGGGTCCTGTCGATGCGCCACTTCGACGTCCAGCTGATCGGCGGGATGGTCCTCCACGAGGGGAAGATTGCCGAGATGCGGACCGGCGAGGGGAAGACGCTCGTCGCCACCCTGCCGATCGTCCTCAACGCCCTGTCGGGCCGCGGCGTCCACCTCGTCACCGTCAACGACTACCTGGCGAAACGCGACGCCGAGTGGATGGGCGCGATCTACAGGTTCCTCGGGCTCTCCGTGGGCGTCATCGTCCACGGGATGGACGACGCCGAGCGCCAGGCCTCCTACCGGTGCGACGTGACGTACGGGACGAACAACGAGTTCGGGTTCGACTACCTCCGGGACAACATGAAGTTCCGCACGGAGGACATGGCCCAGCGCCAGCTCCACTACGCCATCGTGGACGAGGTGGACTCGATCTTGATCGACGAGGCCCGCACGCCCCTCATCATCTCGGGGCCGGCGGAGGAGTCCACCGACAAGTACGTCCGGATCAACTCCGTCGCCGGGTTCCTCAAGAAGGACGAGGACTACAAGGTCGACGAGAAGGCGCGCAGCGTCATCCTGACGGAGGATTCCGGGATCCCGAAGATCGAGCGGCTCCTCTCGGTCGACAACCTCTACGACCCGCGCAACATCGAGATCCTTCACCACGTCAACCAGGCGCTGAAAGCCCACGTCCTCTTCCACCGCGATGTCGACTACATGGTCAAGGACGGGCAGGTCGTGATCGTCGACGAGTTCACCGGGCGGCTGATGCCGGGCCGCCGCTGGTCGGACGGCCTGCACCAGGCGGTCGAGGCCAAGGAGGGCGTGAAGGTCGAGAACGAGAACCAAACGCTGGCCACCATCACCTTCCAGAACTACTTCCGGATGTTCGAGAAGCTCGCGGGGATGACCGGAACCGCCGACACGGAGGCGGTGGAGTTCAAGCAGATCTACAACCTCGACGTGGTCGTCATCCCGACGAACCGGCCGATGATCCGCGAGGACCTGGGGGACCAGATCTACCGGACGGAGCGGGAGAAGTTCGACGCGGTCCTCGCCGAGATCAAGGAGCTGCACGCGGCGGAGCGTCCCGTCCTGGTGGGGACCGTCTCGATCGAGAAGTCCGAGCGGCTCTCGGGCCTCCTCAACCGGCACGGCATCCCGCACAACGTGCTGAACGCGAAGCACCACGAGAAGGAGGCGCAGATCATCGCCGAGGCGGGGCAGCCCGGCAAGGTCACGATCGCCACGAACATGGCGGGCCGCGGCGTCGACATCAAGCTCGGGCCGGGGGTGGTGGAAAAGGGCGGCCTCCACATCGTCGGGACCGAGCGGCACGAGTCCCGCCGGGTGGACAACCAGCTCCGGGGCCGGGCGGGACGCCAGGGAGACCCCGGCTCGTCGCGCTTCTACCTGTCGCTCGAGGACGACCTCCTGCGGATCTTCGGGTCCGACCGGATCGCGCCGATCATGGGGAAGCTGGGGATGGAGGAGGGCGAGCCGATCGAGCATCCGCTCATCAACCGCGCGGTCGAGAACGCCCAGAAGAAGGTCGAGGGGCACAACTTCGACATCCGGAAGCACCTTCTCGAGTACTACGACGTGATGAACAAGCAGCGCACGGTGATCTACGACATGCGCCGGGAGATCCTGGGAAGCGAGGATCTCCGCGAGATGGTGCTCGACTTCGCCGCGGAGGTCGCGGAAGATCTCGCCGGGAGGTTTTCCGACGAGAAGTCGCACCCGGAGGAGTGGGATTTCGAGGCGCTTTCCACCGCCGCCTACGCGCAGTTCGGGTTCCGGCCGGAGTTCCCGGAGGCGGAGAG
>JBLMWX010000179.1:0-9000 GCA_050257455.1 Gemmatimonadota bacterium
CCCACGACCTGGACGACGATCTCCCGGCGGCGGTCGCGGTTGTCGAAGTCGATCAAGACCACCTGCTGCCAGGTTCCCAACGCCAGGCGGCTTCCGACCAGCGGGATCCCGAGCGACGGCTTGAGGAGCGCCGCGCGGACGTGCGAGAACCCGTTGCCGTCGCCCCACCGCTTGTCGTGCGCGTACTCCCGGTCCTGCGGGACGATTTCCTCGATGGCGCGCCGAAGGTCGCGCAGCACGCCGCTCTCGTACTCGATGGTCGTCACGGAGCATGTGGAGCCCGGGCAGAAGACGGTGACCGTGCCGTCGGCGACGCCGGAGCGTGCGGCGACCTCCGCGACCCTGTCGCTGATGTCGAGAATGTCGCAGAACCCCTTGGTGGCGACCGTGAACGATTCGGTGTGAACCATCGGCGGCTTCCTTTCCCTGCGCGGACTTGTCGCACCGACATCTTATCACCCGGGCCCGCTTGCGCCCTCCCGGCCGGCCCGGGGCCGCCGCGCCCGTTCTGCCGGGGCGCGCCTCGCGGCATTCGCTCCGGGCCCCGGACGGGGATCGGCGCCGCGCGTTCTTCGCTGACCGACCGGGAGATGTCGTATGATGACGTTTGGCGGCGGAAGGCACCGCAGGCCACGAAGCGACCCGGAGGCCCGATCATGAGGAAGGACATCGAAAGCCGGGCGGCCGCGCATTCCGTCTCCTCCGGCCGGGCCGAGGCGACCGAGGCGCTCCACGTGGTCGCGGGGGTCCGGGGATGAGTCTCGCCCGTGCACGGCGTGCAGATGCGCCGGACTGCCGGGACGCTGTCCCCGTGAAGGCCGCTCGCCGGCGGAGATGCGGATGATCGAGGAATCCGGCGCCCGCACGGCGCGCGGGGCCGCCTCGGAGGAAGAGGCCGTCAAGCCGTTCGCCGCGACCCTCGAGGAACACGGGCTCCGTCTGGCCCGCGGCCGGACGCGCATCCTCCAGGTCAACACGGGACTGCTGTGCAACATGCATTGCCGGCACTGCCACCTCGACGCGGGGCCGGGCCGGAAGGAGATCATGTCCCGGGAGACGATGGAGGAGGTCGTCGCGTTCGCGCGGCGGGTCCCGCTGGAGGTCGCCGACATCACCGGCGGGGCGCCCGAAATGGTGCCCGATCTTCCGTTCCTCGTCGAGGGACTCGCGCCCCTCGTCCCGCGGCTTCTGCTGCGCTCCAATCTCGCGGCCCTGGCCGGGACGCAAGGGGATGGGCTCCTCGACCTGTGCGTCGCCCGTCGCGTCGTGCTGGTCGCGTCGTTTCCCTCGACGGACCCGTCCCGGACGGATTCGCAGCGCGGCGAGGGCGCGGCCGAAGCCGGCGTCGCGATGCTCCGGAGACTGAACGCGAGGGGCTACGGGGTCGCCGGAACCGGCCTGGAGCTCGACATCGTCTCCAACCCGGCCGGGGCTTCCCTACCCGCGGTCGGCGCGGCGGCCGAAAGGAGATTCAGGCGGGACCTGGCGCGGAAGTGGGGCGTGACGTTCAACCGCCTGAACAGCTTCGCCAACGTTCCCCTCGGGCGGTTCCGCGCGTGGCTCGCCGAGTCGGGGAACCACCGGGCGTACCTCGGGATGCTCGTCGCGAGGTTCAACCCGTGCGCGGTGGACGGGCTCATGTGCCGCACGCTGCTCACCGTCGCCTGGGACGGCTCTCTTTTCGACTGCGATTTCAACATCGCCGCCGGGCATTACCTCGGGGGCGAAAGGATCCGCGTGTCGGAGCTCCGCGACGTTCCTCCGCCCGGGACGCCGATCGCGACCGGAGACCATTGTTACGCCTGCACCGCGGGCTCGGGCTTTACCTGAGGCGGCGCGATCGCGGCCCCGGAGGGGCCACGAACCCGCCGGTAGATCTCCCCGGGTCAGACCGCCGTCTCCTCGAGGACGGACTCGAAGAAGCAGTCCTCCCTCCAGAGGCAGCCTTCCTCCTCGCATTCCTCGGAGGCCGCACAGCCGAAGCAGTCGGCGACCCCTTCGGCCCTCTGGATGGCCCGGACGAGATCGACCTTCTCCATCCCGGCGGGGTTGATGCCGAGGCGCCCGGCGATCCGACGGATTTCCAGGATGTCCATCGATGTCCACCTCCTCGATTCCGCGACGGCGTCCTACGCGGCGCGTTTGCCCTCGAGGTAGACCGTGCTCGCCTGCGGTCCCTTCTCGCCCGCCTCCTCGTGGAAACGGACGAGGTCGCCGTCGTCGAGCCGGTCGAAGTCGGCGTTCACGACGCTGTTCCGGTGGAAGTAGATCTCGCGGCCGTCGGGGGTCCCGATGAAGCCGCAATCGTCGAAGGCGTCGAGGCGGGCGATCCGCCCGCGGGGCGCCGGCTCGTGGACCTTGAGCTGCAGCCGGTGCCGCCGCACGAGGTCCTCGAGACGCCGGCGCGCGGCATCGAAGGCATCGCGGATCGCCACGTAGACGTCTTCGTGGGTGCGCTTCACGGCGGGTTCGCGGCTGACGACGACCTCGCCGCCGGGCGCGGTGATGTCGATCCGGACGTGGTACAGGTTGCCCTGGTGGCGGCGGCGATGGCGCGCCTCGACCACGATGCGGCATCCCATGATCCGGTCGCAGAACCGCTCGAGGCGCGCCGCCCGCTCCCGGAGGCACCGGTCGACGGCCGCGGAAGGGGACATGTTCCGGTAGGTGATCTGGAGGGGCAGGCGCATCGGGGTCACCTCCATGGGCAACGGGGCCACTCGCGTTCGGACGAGGCTGCGTCCCCACCCTCTACAATTTCATTTTACACCGATGGCGCGCGCAGGGCTCCTGGACGGGGATCATGCCGGAAAGAAGAGAAAAATCCGACGGAGGGGCCTTCTCAACCCCTTTCGCACCACTCCCGGGCGTTCAGGAACATCCGCAGCCACGGGGAAGCCTTCAGGGTCTTTCTCCATCCCTCGGGCATCCACGGCCACTGCCAGGAGAGGAACGTGCGCTCGGGGTGGGGCATCAGCGCGAGGTGCCGGCCGTCGGGGGAACACAGGGCCGCGATGCCGCGGGCCGAGCCGTTCGGGTTGAACGGGTACCGCATCGTCGGCGCGCCCCGGTCGTCGACATAGCGAACCGGGGCGAGCGACAGCGACTCCACTTTCCGAAGGATCGCCTTCTTCGGGAAATAGGCGCGTCCCTCCCCGTGCGCGACCCAGACGCCCAGCGTCGAGCCCGCCATGCCGCGGAGCATGACGGCGGGACTGGGGTAGATCCGCACGGTCGAGAAGCGGGACTCGAACCGTCCCGAGAGGTTGTGGATGAAGCGGGGCCGATCGGCGTCCGGGGTGCCGCGCCAGGGGACCCAGCCGAGGAGCGCCATGAGCTGGCATCCGTTGCAGACCCCCAGGGAAAACGTGTCCGGCCGCTCGTAGAACGCCCGGAACCGCTCGTCGACGCCCGGGTTGTACCGGATGACCCCGGCCCAGCCCTTCGCGGAGTCGAGGACGTCCGCGTAGCTGAATCCCCCGGGAAAGGCGATGCCGCGGAACCGGGCCAGATCGATCGTGCCCTCGAGGAGATCGGTCATCGTCACGTCCCACGCCTCGAACCCCGCCTGGTGGAACGCCGACGTCATCTCGCGGTCGCCGTTGCTCCCCTCCTCCCGGACGACGGCGACGGCGGGCTTGACCCTCCGGCGCAGGGCAGACGCCGGCGCGGGTCTCGGCGCGAAGGTGAGCCTGTAGGACGGTCCCGGCCGGTCGTAGACGTTCCTTCGTTCCTGCGCGGCGCAGCCGGGGTCCGCCTGGAGCCGCTCGAGGCGGTGGCTCGTCTCCTCCCAGGCGCTCCGCAGCACGCGCATGTCCTCGTCCAGAACGGTCCGGCCGCCGACCCGGACCCGGATTCGCTTCGCGGCGGTCGTCGCGCCCAGGACCCGGCACGGGACCTTCGCCCGCGCCAGGCGGGACGCGATCGCCTTTTCGTCCTTCGGGAGATATTCGACGACGAGGCCGAGCTCCTCGGAAAAGAGGAACGGGAAGGCAGCGGCGCCGTCCGCCTCGATCGCGAGACCGCAGTTCCCCGAGAACGCCATTTCCAGGAGCGTCGTGACGAGCCCGCCGTCGCTGCGGTCGTGGCCGGCCAGGACCAGCCCCTTCGCGACCAGCCCCTGGACGGCCTCGAAGGCCCGCGCGAGAAGCCTCGGATCGTCGACGTCGGGAGATTCGTCGCCGACCTGGTTGTACACCTGCGCGAGCGCCGACCCGCCGAGGCGGTTGCGGCCGCCGGCCAGGTCGATGAAGAGGAGGCGGCTCCTGCCCGGGCGCTTGATGTCCGGCGTCGCCACCTTCGTGACGTCCGGGCAGGGGGCGTACGCCGAGATGACGAGCGTCCCGGGAGCCTTGACCGTCTCCGCGGTCGCGCCGTCGCCGACCTTCGCGGCCATCGACAGGCTGTCCTTGCCGCCGTCGATCGCGATGCCGAGCGCGATCAGGATGTCCCGAAGCGCGGCCGCCGCGTCGTAGAGCCTGGCTCCCTCGCCGGGAAGCTTCGCGGCCCACATCCAGTTCCCGGAGCACTTGACGTCCCGGAGCCGGCTGATCCTCGCCCAGACGAGGTTCGTGAGCGCCTCGCCGACGGTCAGGCGCGCCATTGCGGCGGGGTCGATCAGCGTCTTGACCGGCTGCTCGCCGACGGCGATCGCCGCGCCGGTGAGTCCGAAGTGGCTCTGGGCGATGACCGCGACGTCGGAGACGGTGAGCTGCAGCGGCCCGGCGCACTGCTGGCGGGCGACGAGTCCCGTGACGCTGCGGTCCACCTTGTTGGTCAGGAACCGCTTCGATCCGACGGAGACGAGGCGCAGGACGCGGTCGAGCGCGGCCCGCACGGCCAGGTTCCGGGGGAGCGCGAGAGGTGCAAGCTTCGGCGGGATCCGGTCGAGGCGGAACTTCTTCTGGGGCATGTCGCCCAGGACCTTTTCGAGATCGAGGTCGACGGGCGTGCTCCCGTCGGTCTCGTCGTGGAGGACGATCCGGCCGTCCCCGGTGATCGTCCCGATGAAGGCGCAGGGAACCTTCTCGCGCCGGCACATCGCCTCGAAGAGGGCAGCGCTCCCGGGGCGGACGAGGAGAGCGTTCTGCTCCTGGTATTCGGCGCCCCACAGCTCGAGCACCGAGAGCGTGGCGTCCCCGCTCTGGATCTGCCGGATCCCGATCCGCGCCCCGGCCGGGTAGATGATCTCCTTGACGACGTTGCAGTTGCCTCCCGCCCCCTGGTCGTGGATGCTCACGACGGGATTTCGGTCCCCCATCTCGACGCAGGCGCGGATGACCCGGTTGACCTTCTGCTCCATCTCGGCGTCGCCGCGCTGGACGGCGTTGAAGTCGAGCTCCGCGACGTTTTCTCCCTGGATCATGCTCGAGGCGGCCCCGCCCCCGAGCCCGATCCGGTATGCCGGCCCCCCGATCTTCGTGACGAGCATCCCCGTTTCGGGCGTCCCCTTCTCCACGTGCCGCGCATCCATCTGCCCGATCCCGCCGGTGAACATGATCGGCTTGACCCACTCCCGCCTCTCGCCGTCCGGAAGGCGCAGCCCGAGCGAACGGGTGAACCCCTGGACCACCGGCTCCCCGAACTTGTTCCCGTAGTCCGAGGCGCCGTTGCTCGCCTCGATCTCGATCCGCAGCGGCGAGGCGAGATTGTCGGGGTACCGGAAGGCGCGGTCCTCCCAGGGAAGCCGATAGCCCGGGATGCGCAGGTTGCCGACGCAATACGCGGCGGTTCCCGCGACGACCAGCCCTCCCCGGCCGGTCGCCTGGACATCCCGGATCCTGCCGCCGGTGCCGGTTTCCGCTCCCGGAAATGGGGCAACACCGCTAGGGAAATTATGGGTTTCCGCGGTGAAGATGATGTGATACCTGACGTTTGTCCGCCGGAACCTGGAAGGGCGCCCGGGGTGCTCGGGGACGATCGTCGGGATCCGGTACCCGGCGATCGCACTCGAGTTGTCGCGGAATGCGATGACGCTGTTGGCCGGGTTGGCCGCGAGCGGCGCCTTGACGATCCGCATGAGGGTCTCGCGGATCCTCGTTCCGTCGATGACCAGCTTCCCGCGGAAGAACCAGTGGCGGGAATGCTCGCTGTTCGACTGGGAGAGGTCGAACACTTCCACGTCCGTCGGATCGCGCCTCAGGTCCTTGACGAACAGGTCGTGGTAATAGTCGATGTCCCACGCGTCCAGGCCCAGTCCGAGCCGCGCGTTGATCCTCTCCAGCGCGGGGATTCCCTCCTCGATCAGCGGGACGACGTGGACCGGCTCCGGGGCGATCCCCGTCTCGAATGTCTCGAGGGGCACAGGGTAGGGGCACTCCGTCATCCGATCGTGCACCTCGGGAAGGAGGAGTTCCGCCGGGGGATTCCCGGCACCCGGATCGGCGATCAGGCGGTACCGCCGGGACCGCTCGATCCTTGTCACCTTCTCGAGCCCGCACGCGCGGCACACGGAGACCGCGTTGGTGGACCAGGCGGTGGTGAAGTTCATCCGCGGCCCGACCTCGACGACGCCGCCCGCCCCCAGGAAACTCTCCCGGGCGATCCGGTCCGGCTCGAACGTCTCGGCGAGAAGCCACCGGAGCGTCCCGGCCTCTTCTTCGGTGAGGGGCGCCGACGTCTCGACGTTGAAGCACGACTCCGTCTCGATCCGCGTCATCGCGGGAGAGACGTGCTTTCGCGCGAAGGCGAGCAGCGCGGCGTTCTTCGTCGCGGAGAGCGCGGGATTTCGGTAGAAATGCAAAAGGGCCATGGACGACCAGTGAACCATTTTCCGGGACCGGGCGTCAACTGCGGGACCCGGCCACGGGATCCGGACCCGCCCGCGGAAGAAAGGCTCGCGCCGGCCGCAACGGCGGCGCTCGCGCGAGGTTCCGTGCGTCGGCGCGGCCCCCCCCGATCGTCTCAGGCGGGGGAGTGCATTCGCGGGCAGCGGCGTTTCGGAAACGTAACGCCCTCCGCGCCGCCTCGGGTTTTGCCGCAGGCAATCTCCGAAAAGGCAACGGGAAAGCATTTCGGCTCGAAAGGTACGGATATTGCTGTTCCAATGAGCCGGCGGGACTTCATGCGATGAGACTCTTCCGCGCAGCTCCCCGGTGCGACCGAAGCGCTCTTCTCGAAAGGGCCGAGGCCTTCCGCGCGCAGGGGAAGATCGGGAAGGCCATCCGCGAGTACGAAAGGATCCTTGCGGCCGATCCCCTGGACATCAATGCGCACGCCAGGATCGCCCCCCTCTATATCCTGACGGGGCGAAGGGACAAGGCGCGGGCGTCGCTCCCGCAGCTGGTCGCGTGGTACGAAAGCAGGGGTTTTCTCGACAAGGCGGTCGCGACGCTGCGGCTGGCCTTGAAGCTCGATCGCAGGGACCTCGATGCCCGCCTGCACCTGGTCGATCTCTACCTCCAGAAAGAGCTTCCGCAAAACGCGCTGGCGCTCCTGGTGGCGGCCCGCCGGCTGTTCCGGGGCAGGCGGTTCCTGGAGCAGGCGCTCGCCGTCGAGGAGAGGATCCTTCGCGTCGCGCCCGACGACTTCCGCGCCCAGGTCGAGACGGTGCGGCTGCTCGGGAAGGCCGGACGGGAACGCGAGGGACGGGAGCGCCTCTGGCGGATGGAATCCCACTGGGCCCGAAAGGGGAACGCGCAGAACTGGCGGCGGACCCGCTGGCTCCTTTCCCGTCACGCGCCGTCCGCGGGGACTTTGTGGGGTTGTTTCGTTTCCCTCTTCGTGCGCCCTGCCCCGTACGGGCCCCGCATGCGCGGCCGCTCCGCAACGTGACGGACTTCGGCGGCGCCGGCCGATCTGTCGCGGCGCGCCGCTCCCGGGTCAGCGCCCGGGGGACTCCAGTGTGACGCACAGGATCTGGGCCGGGCGCCACAGCCGCATCCGCGGCCCCCAGGTGCCCGCCCCGCGGGTGACGACGAGTTTCATTCCGTCGACGTCGTAGACCCCGTCCAGCAGCGGGTGGATGCGGCGGACGAGGTAGCCCAGGGGCCAGATCTGCCCGCCGTGGGTGTGGCCGCTCAGCATGAGGCCCGCGCCGGCGGCGGCGGCCCGCTCGGGGTGCCGCGGCGCGTGGGCAAGGAGGATGGCGGCGCCCCCCGGGCGCCCGGCGAGGGCCGCGGCGGCCTCGCCGCCTCCCGCCCCGGAGCGGCGGGCGGCGAGATCGTCGATCCCGGCGAGGACCAGCCCGGGACGGACCTCGACCCATCGGTCGCGAAGGACCCGGATGCCGGCCTGGTCGATCGGCAGCCTGCCGTTGCCGCCCCACCCGTGCGCTTCGTGGTTCCCCGGGACCGCGTAAACGCCCCAGGGAGCCGAAAGCGTTCCGAGAGTCGCCACGAGCCCGTCTTCGGGTGCGGCGTGTCCCTCGAAGATGTCACCGAGCAGCACGATGAGATCGGGGCGCACCGCTTGTACCTGGGCGACCCTGTCGGCGAGCCAGCGTTCCCCGAGCTGCGAGCCGAGGTGCAGGTCGGACATCGCGACGAGCGTCGTCCCGTCGAGCTCCCGGGGCAGGCCGGGGAGCCGCACCCGGTACTCCTCGACGACGGGCGGACGCATCCCCTGGAAGAGCGCGATCGCGGACAGGACGATGCCGGCCACGACCGCCGCGCCCCGGAGCGAAGGCGCGAGCCGGGGGAGAACCAGGCCGAAGGCCGTGACGATGTCCAGCGCGAGAAGGCAGGCGGAAGTCAGGAACAGCGCCCCCATCCAGTTCATTCCGGCGAGCTCGAGCGCGGCGGGGATGGCCCCCGAGCGGCCGTGGGCGGCGAAGCGGGCGGCGAAGAACAGCGCCCACGCGATCGCGCCCGCCCCGAAAAGCAGCCGTCGCGGAACGCGGCGGCGAACGACCGGCACGGAGGCAGCCCGCCCGAAGACGTAGACGTGCATCAGGGTCGCAACGAGAAGAAGGACGGTTCCGAACACGTCTCCCCCGGAGGCGGCGGCCTACTCCTGCTCGTAAGGCCGGAACCCGATCGGCCGCCGCGCCCTGTTCTTCCT
>JBLMWX010000180.1:0-4264 GCA_050257455.1 Gemmatimonadota bacterium
CTCGATGGCTTGCCGCGTCGCGAGGGCCGCGGGGTCGAGGGCGTGCCGGCGGACGGCGGGGACGCGGTCCTGGATGTCCCGGATCTCCGCGGGGCTCGCGTCCACGTGGATCGCGCCCAGCTCCTGGATGCGGCCGACGGCCTGGGCCAGCAGCGAGAGCGGTCCCACGATCCGCACCCTGGCCATCGCGACGATCACGGCGGAAGCACCATGGCGACCAGCCGGTCCACGATGCGCTCGACTTCCGCGCGCCGCCCGCGGACCCACCGATCGGTCTCGGCCCGGCGAGCCGCCAGGAGGGCGTCGATGTCCCTGTCGATCGCGGCGATCTGCCCCCGCAGCGCCTCCGCGGCCTGGCGGGCCTGGGCCTCGCGCCGGGCAGCCGTGTCCGACCGGCATGCCGCGTTGGCGTCCGCGACCACGGTCTTGGCTTCGGCCTCGGCATCCCGGACGATCCGGTCGGCGCGACGCTCGGCCTCGTAGATCGTCTTCAGGATTTCGACATCCGACGGCGTCTCCATCGAGCCCTCCGCCACGGCCCGGCACGAGGAGCGGCGACACCCTTCACCAGAAAGTATACTGTATACAACGCTCGGAAGCGAGGCCGGCCCGGCGGCCCGCGCCGGCAGGGGCCGGCGCAGCCCCGGCGGCCGCCCCCGTGGCGGCCGCGAAGTTTGACTCTCCGGCCACGCTGTGTATACTGTATACAGTATTCGGGCAGGCGACCGGCCGGCCCGCCCCGGCGCCCGGGGCAGGAACGAAGGGATGGGAGGCCCCGGAAGATCTCCCGCGCCGTTACCCCCAATCCGGCAGCACGAACGCTCGGCCGCAGTGCCGACGATATTCTCTTCGAGAAGGAGTGTTTCCAGCCGAAGCGACAAAATAAAACGGCCCGTCGGCAATCCGGGTCCGGGACGGACCGCCAGGGAGGCTCCGATGGAAAAGGACGATTCCGCGGGTGGCCGCAACGCTCTGCTGGCGCGCCTCGAGGCGCGCGGCGTGAGCCGTCGTGAATTCCTGAGGGTCTGCACGATCGCCGCCGCCGCGGTGGGGCTTCCGGCGTGGTCGGTGGACAGGATCGCGGAGGCGGCGGCGCTCCCGGGCCGCCCGTCCGTCATCTGGCTCCACTTCCAGGAGTGCACGGGGTGCACGGAATCGCTCCTGCGCACCTCCCACCCCGCCGTCGCGGAGCTCATTCTCGACCTCGTCTCGCTCGATTACCACGAAACCCTGTTCGCGGCGGCCGGACGCCGGGCGGAAAGCGCGCTCGAGGACGCCATGGCGAGGAACGCCGGCAGGTACGTGTGCGTCATCGAGGGCGCGATTCCCGTGAACGGCGGCAGCGCCTACTGCCGGATCGCCGGCCGGACCGCCGTCGACCTCGCCCGCAGCGCCGCGCGCCGGGCCGGCGCGATCGTCGCCATCGGGTCGTGCGCCTCGTGGGGCGGGGTGTCCTCCGCCGAGCCGAACCCGACCGGCGCGACCGGCGCGCCCGAGGTGCTCGCGGGCAAGACGGTGATCTCGCTTCCGGGATGCCCCCCGAACCCCTACAACCTGCTCGGCACGGTCCTCCAGTACGCGACGTTCGGCACGCTCCCGGCGCTCGACCGGCTGGGCCGGCCGATATTCGCCTACGCGCGCACCATCCACGAGGATTGCCCGCGCCGCGCCCACTTCGACGCGGGCCGGTTCGTCGCGCGGTTCGGCGACGAGAATCACCGCCTCGGGTACTGCCTGTACAAGACCGGCTGCAAGGGGCCCAAGACCCACGCCAACTGCTCGCAGCAGCACTTCGCCGAGGTCATCGGGGCATGGCCCGTCGGCGTGGGACACCCCTGCGTCGGGTGCACCGAAAAGTCGATGGTCTTCCGCGAGGCGCTGTACGCGACGGTCGACATCGACCGGCCGACGCCGCCGGACACGTACCCGCCGATCCACGCCGACCACGGCGGCGTGAGCGTCGCCGCCGTCGGGGCCGCGGGGGCGGTGGGGGCGGCGCTCCTCGGGGCAGGCGTGTACAACGCGAAGAAGCTGAGCGACGCGGCGAAGAAGGAAGGGAGCGGCGACGCCGGCGCGAAGCAGGAGGAACAGTGACATGACCGTCACCCGCCGTGCGCTGCTCAAGGGTCTTGTCGCAGCGGGGACGACCGCGACCCTCCGGGTCCCCGCCGCCTCCGCCGCGAGGGAACGGAAGACGCCGCAGCCGGATGCCGTCGGCATGCTCTACGACGCCACCCGGTGCATCGGCTGCAAGGCATGCGTGGTCAAGTGCAAGGAGGCCAACGGGCTCCCGCCGGAGCCAGGCGCGCCGAAGGGGATCTACGACGCCCCCGTCGACCTCTCCGCCTCGACGAAGAACGTGATCAAGCTCTACCGGGAGGGCGACCGGGTCTCCTACGTGAAGGCGCAGTGCATGCACTGCGTGGACCCCTCCTGCGCGTCCGTCTGCATGATCAGCGCGCTCCACAAGGGGCGGCACGGCGTCGTCGAGTACGACCCGGACAAGTGCGTCGGGTGCCGCTACTGCCAGATCGCGTGCCCCTTCAACGTGCCCAAGTACCAGTGGGGCGCCGCCTTCCCGAAGATCGTGAAGTGCGAGATGTGCCGCCACCGCCTGGCCGAGGGGAAACTCCCGGCATGCGTCGAAGTCTGCCCCCGCGAGGCCGTGATCTTCGGGAGATACGGGCAGCTCCTGGCGGACGCCGGGGACCGCCTCGCGCGCGACCCGGGCCGCTACCACCCCGGGATCTACGGGCAGAAGGAGATCGGCGGAACCCAGGTCCTCTACCTGTCCGCGGCGGGAATCCCGTTCGAGAAGCTCGGGCTCCCGGTTCTCGGGGACAAGCCGATGCCGGAGTTCACCGAGTCCCTCCAGCACGCCATCTACCAGGGTTTCGTGGCCCCGGTCGTCCTCTACGCCGCCCTCGGGACGGTCATGTACCGGAACCGCCGCAGGCAACCCCCGGGAGAGGAGGGTAAGGAATGAGCCACCGCGCACGGCCCGTGGGGGGCCCGATCCTGACCCGGCCCTTCAAGATCCTGTTCGCCGTCCTCGCAGCGGGCCTCGTCGTCACCGCCTGGCGATTCCTGGTCGGGCTCGGCCCCACCACCGGGCTCAACGACGGGTACGCCTGGGGAATCTGGATCGCCTACGACGTCGTGTCGGGCACGGCCCTGGCGTGCGGAGGGTACGCCGTCGCCCTGCTGTGCTACGTCCTGAACCAGGGCAAGTATCACCCGATGGTGCGGCCCGCGATCCTCACCAGCGCGCTCGGCTACACGCTGGCCGGGGTCTCCATCGTCATCGACGTCGGGCGCTACTGGAACCTGTGGAAGGTGCCGCTGCTGTGGAACTGGAACCGGAACTCCATCCTCCTGGAGGTCGCGCTCTGCGTCATGGCGTACATCTTCGTCCTGTGGATCGAGCTCTCGCCGGCGATCCTGGAGGGTTTCGAGGAGGACAACCGGTACCCCCGGCTCCGCCGGATCGCGAAGACCATCCACCCGTACCTGGACCGGGCGATGCTCTGGATCATGGCGCTGGGGATCCTCCTGCCCACCATGCACCACTCCTCGCTCGGGGCTCTGATGCTGATCTCCCCCTCCAAGCTCCACCCGCTCTGGCACACGCCGCTGCTCCCGCTCCTGTTCCTGGTCTCCTGCCTCTTCATGGGGTACGCCGTGGTCGTCTTCGAGTCGGCGCTGTCCAGCCAGGTGTTCCGCCGCCCGCGAGAGACGAAGATGCTCGTGTCCCTCTCCTGGGTGATGGTCGACGTGCTGTTCGTGTTCCTCGCGCTCCGTCTCGGCGACCTGGCCCTGAGGGGCCGGCTGGGGCTGCTGCTCGCCTTCGACCGGAACGCGTTCTTCTTCCTCCTCGAGATCGCGCTGTTCCTCGCGCCGGCGCTCCTGCTGATGAAGCGGGAGAGGCGATACGACCCCGGGATCCAGTTCCTCTCCGCCATGATGATGATCTGCGCCGGGACGCTGTACCGGTTCGACGTCTACATGATCGCATTCCGTCCGGGCCCCGGCTGGTCGTATTTCCCCTCGATCCCCGAGATGTTCGTCACCTTCGGCCTGGTCGCCTTCGAGATCATGGCCTACATCGTCATCGTCAAGAGATTCCCCATTCTCGCCGGCATCGCCCCGGCCTCGTCCGAGCCGCCGCTCCGCGAGCCGGTCCGCGTCCCGGCGGCAGGGAGGTAACCGATGAGCAAGCGCATCACGATCGACCCGGTCACGCGAATCGAGGGGCACCTGCGCG
>JBLMWX010000181.1:0-10696 GCA_050257455.1 Gemmatimonadota bacterium
GCGGGGGGGACATGCGGGGGCATCTCGCGAAGCGGGGGACGCGGAAGGTCCTCAAGGGTCTCCGGGACGGCAAGGAGATCCGGTTCACCAACACCGGGCCGCGCGACACGGGCCAGAGCGACTACAAGAACCGGCTGACCCTGTACGACCTCGTCCGCCTGGCGCCGCTCTACAACGACTCGGGGTACTTCTCCGTCGAGGTCCACGGCGGGGCGCGGCTCCACCAGGACCTGCTGAACAACAAGATCGACCCCTTCGAGGAAGCGCGGATGTGGGCGGAGCGGATGCCCGCCGTCCTGACGCAGACCCTCATCCGCTCCACGAACGTGTGGGGATACCGGATGTACCCCAGGAACGTCGTGCGCCTGGCCGTGAAGGCGTTCCTCCCCACGATCGACGTGTGGCGCTGCTTCGACTTCCTCAACTACGTTCCGAACATGGTCCCCATCGCGGAGGAGGTCCTGAAGGGCGGGAAGATCTTCGAGCCCGCCGTGTCCTTCACCGAGTCGCCGGAGTGCTCGGACGCCTACTACCTGCGCGTCGTGAAGGAGATCGTCGCGGTGTGCGGGGGGACCGACGAGATCATCCTCTGCATCAAGGACATGGCGGGCGTCGGCAGCCCCGCCCGGATCCGGCGCCTCGTCGACGCCATCCTGCAGAGGCACCCCGGCCTCGTCGTCCAGTACCATCGTCACGCCACGGACGGCCTGGCGATCCCCGCCATCGCCGCGGCCGCGGGCGCCGGGGCCCGGGTCTTCGACGTGACCGACGACGCGTTCTCCCGGTTCTACGGCCACGCGCCGGTGCGCCCGGTCGCCCGGTACCTGCGCGAGCTCGGGTTCGACGTGCGCCTCGACGGGGAAACGGCCGACGCGGCGTCGGACCTCGTCCGCGGGTTCATCCGCGGGTACGAGTCGTTCGAGTCCCAGTACCGGGGGTTCTCGCAGGACGTCGTCTCGCACCGGATGCCGGGCGGCGCGTTCCCGTCGTCCTTCGAGCAGGCGGAAAAGGGAGGGTTCCTCGACCTCATGCCCGACGTTCTCAAGGGGATGGCGTACGGGAACCGGATCATCAAGTATTTCGACGTGACCCCGGGCTCCCAGATCACGTGGACGACGTGGGCCGGCATCGTCCAGAGGCTCCACAAGGAGGGCGGCGAGCCGAACGTGCGGAAGCTGTTCCAGGCCCTCGAGAAGTATTTCGCGGGAGGGGAGCGGCTCGAGGCGCTGACGCAGGCGGAGGAGAACATCCTGCTCCGGCTCTACGCCGGGGCGACCGACGACCTGAAGAACCTCCTGCTCGGCCGGTACGGGCCGCTGCCGTTCGGGTGGCCGCGCGACTGGGTCTACCGGAGCGTCTTCGGCGACGGGTGGGAGGAGAAGGTCAGGGCCGAGCGGGTCGAGTCCTCGCCCCTGTCCCGGCTCCCGGACGACGACCTCGACAAGTCCCGCAAGGCCCTGGAAGACGAGCTGGGACGCGCGCCGGCCGACGAGGAGTTCGTCCTCGGGCTCATGCACCCCAAGGCGGCGGTCGACTTCATCCGGTTCCGCGAGATGTACGGGGACACGACCATCCTCCCCACGTCGGTCTGGTTCCACGGCCTGCGGCGGCCCGGGGACTCCGTGTCGATCCGGGCGTCCCACCGGCCGCACGTCATCAAGCTCGTGTCGATCGGCGAGGGCGTGCGCGGCATCAAGCAGGTGGTCCTGTCCGTGGACAACATCATGCACGTCTTCCCCGTGGAGCTCCCGGAGGCGGCGGCGGCGCGGAAGGCCGTGAGGAAGGCGAGCCACGCGGTCCGGGGAGAGATCGGGGCGCCCATGACCGGCACCGTGTGGCGGATCGGGACCAAGGACAGGGCGCTCAAGGCCGGCGACCGGCTGCGGCGGGGCGAAGAGGTGATGAACATCGAGGTCATGAAGACCGAGAACGCCGTCAAGACGCCCGTCGCCGGGGTCCTCAAGGAGATCTGCGTGAAGGTCAACGAGCGCGTCGAGGAAGGCCAGCTGCTCGCGGTGGTCGGACACGAGGACGGGGAGGCGGGGCGGTGACCGGAGAGGGGATCCGGGGCGCGACGGTCGCCGTGATCGGCGGCGGGCCGGGCGGGTCCGCGACCGCGATCCGGCTCGCGCAGCTGTCCCGCGAGCGGAACCTGGGCGTGCGCGTCGTGCTCTTCGAGGGGAAGGATTTCGACCGGCACTACAACCAGTGCGCCGGCGTCCTCTCGCCCCCGATCGAGCAGCTGCTCGGGGGCCGCCTCGGGATCGATCTCCCCTACGACATCTTCAAGCGCCAGATCTACGGCTACCGGCTCCACGCGGGAGGGAAGGAGATCCTCCTCGTCGGGGAGCACAGGAGCGGCGCCACCTACACGGTCCGGCGGGTGAAGTTCGACAGCTACCTCATCGGCCGCGCCGCGGCCGAGGGGGTCGAGGTCTTCCGGAGCCGGGTCACGGGGATCGACTTCCCGCGGGGCGGCAGGAGCCGCGTCTTCCTCTACACGGAAGGGGGGATGGTCAAGGCCGACGCGGTGGTCGGGGCGTTCGGGCTGGACGAGGGGATGATCGACATCTTCGAGGCGGCCACCGGGGGGCGCTACCGCAGGCCGGGCAAGTTCATGCAGACGTACGTCGCCAAGATCCACACGGACCGGGACTTCATCGAGAAGAAGCTCGGGAGCATCATCTACGCCTACCTGTTCCCCCCGGGACTCCCGCGCCTCGAGTTCGGGGCGATCACGCCCAAGGGGGACCACGTCATCGTCAACGTCGCCGGGGCGCACGCGACCGTCGAGGACTTCTTCGCGTTCCTCTCGCTGGGCATCGTGCGGGATCACCTTCCCCCGCTCACGATCGACGACCAGGAGGTGTACCGGGGGAAATTCCCGGGCGCCCCCGCCCGGGGCGCGACGGGCGACCGGTACCTGACCGTGGGCGACGCGACCGGCTGGCTGCGCCCCTTCAAGGGGAAGGGGATCAACATGGCCATCGAGACCGGGATCCTCGCCGCCGAGACGATGGCGGACCACGGGATCGGCCCGGCCGCGTTCCGCCGCTACGAGGACAGGACGGCCGCGCTCCGCGAGGATTACCTGTACGGCACCTGGATGCGCCATCTCTGCAAGGCGGGGGAGCTGGCCGGGATGCTGGGGACCGTCCTCACGATGGCCAAGGTCGACCAGGGAGTCCACGACGCCCTCTTCAACGCGGTCTCGGGGCACGATTCGTTCAAGAACATCTTCCGGAGCTACGCGAGGCCCGCCGTGCTCGCCGACGTTCTCCGGAACCATCTTTTCGAGCGGAGGAAGGCGGAATGAGCGTCACGGTGCGGCGCATGAAGACGCAGGATGCGGATGACGTCCTGCGCATCAACGAGCAGATCACCGGGCGCCCGCCCGAGGCCCAGTGGGCGTCGAAGATCATCGACGACATCAACCGGAATCCGCTCGGGTGCCTCGTCGCGGAGGAGGCGGGGGAGATCGTCGGGTTCATCCTCGGCGACATCCGGGGATGGGAATTCGCCATCCCGAAGTGCGGCTGGATCGAGATCGTCGGGGTCGACCCGCGGTTCCAGGGAAAGGGCGTGGCCCGGGCGCTGATCGACACGGTCGGCGCGTACTTCCGGAACAACAACGTCTCCCGGGTGATGACGATGGTAAACTGGAACGACGGCGGGCTGGTGGGATTCTTCAGGGCACTCGGGTTCGAGAGGTCGGAATTCATCATCCTCGAAAGGGAGGGGGGCGCCCGATGAAAGGTCGCGCGGTGCGGCGGGCCGGGCTCCTGGCCGTGGCCGGGCTTCTCCTGCTTTCGGGGGCGAACGCGGCCGCGGCGCCGTCGGACGCCGTGGGGAAGAAGGCGCCGGACTTCTCGGGGAAACAGGTCTCCGGGGAGCCGTTCTCGCTGTCCACGTACAGGGGGAAGGTCCCGGTCATCCTCACCTTCTGGTCGATCTACTGCAAGTCGTGCACGGAGGAGATGGCGGCCCTCGAGCGCCTTTATGTCAAATACGGCGCCGGCAAGGTCGCGGTGGTGGCGGTCAACGAGGACGGCGACGTCGGGCTCGGGCGGGTGAAGAACTTCCTCGAACGGTTCACCGGGCCCGGGGGGGAGACGAAGCTCTCCTTTCCCCTCTTCTTCGACGAGAAGGGGGAGGTGTTCTCCCGGTATTCGGTTCTCCACCTGCCGACGCTGATCTACATCGACCGGGACGGGACGGTGCGCGAGGTCATCGAGGGGTACGAGCGCGGCCGGGAGCTCGCCGTCTTCTCGGCGATCGAGCGGCTCATGGGAGCGGTCTCGCCCGAGCCGCTCAAGGAAGTCGCCTCAGAGGCGGTGTACGACCTCGACGTCGTCGTCCCGATCTGCGGCGTCTACCGCGACGGGAAATGGTTCCGCCCGCTCGATCTCGACGAGTCGGGTCGGCCCGAGGCGGTCGCCCGCGCGCGGGCCGAGGGGGAGGAGTACCTCCGCCGGGAGGCGGTCCGCCTCGCGCTCGCCGATCTCGGGATCTCCCTGTACGGTCCTCCGCGGACGCCGTCGTGCGGGGTCCCGTACGGCCAGGAGATCCGGACGCCCCGCCGGGACAAGGATGCGCTCGACCTGCTCATCGAGACGCTCAACCTTCCCCGGGTGCTCGACGTGGTCGCGCAGGAGACGATCGAGCGGGACAGGGACCTCGTCCTGTACCGGCGGATCAAGGTGACGCTGCCGACGCTTTCCGAGCAGCTCGACGCCGACGGGTACGCGGCGCGGAAATCCGCAATCCGGCTCCGGTTCGTCCGCGCGTCGCTGCTCGAGGAGCGGACCTTCATCGAGGCGGTCAGGACGCAGTTCCCCTACCTGGCGGAGATCCGGAAGGTTCCGTCGCCCCGGGGAGGGACCGAATACGCGCTGGAGGCCCACGCCTCCGAGGAGCGGGTCGTGGAAGCGCTCCGCTCGCTCGACGTGGGGACGAGGAAGCTGTCGGTGGACCTGTTGCCCGGCGACATCGCCGAGGTGGCCATGTGGAGGTAGGGGAGGACTTCTTCGGGCGCCTCGCGGGCGTCCTCGGGCCGCTGGACGTCGTGGCCCGGCCGCCCGCGGGACTGCGCCCCGCGGGGGTCCTCGTTCCCCTGCGCGGGCGCCCCGCGGCGCCGCCGGAAACCGGCGACGAGATCACCGTGGTTCTCGCCCGGCGCACGGAGCAGGTGCCGCACCACAAGGGGCAGGTCTGCTTTCCCGGCGGGAGCCGGGAGCCGGGGGATCGCGACCTTCTCGTGACGGCCCTCCGCGAGGCGGGAGAGGAGCTCGGGATCCGGGAGTCCGACCTCGCGCTTCTCGGCACGATGGAGCCGGTTCCGACGGTGACGGGCTTCTTCATCCAGCCGTACGTGGCCCGGCTCCGGGCGGAGGCGACGTTCCGCCTGGACGGCTTCGAGATGGCCGAGGTCTTCGAGGCGCCGCTCTCCATCTTCGGGGATTTCGCGCGCTACCGGCGCGCCCGGACGACGTTCCTCGGCGAGGCGTACGACGTCCTCTTCTTCGACTACCCGCCCCACACGGTCTGGGGGGCGACCGCCAAGATCCTTCACCGTCTCGCGGGGCTCGCCGCCGCGATGCCGCCTGGATTTGACACCGTTCCCCGCCGACGCATAAAATAGAAAATTCGCGCCGATTCTTCGCCGCTCGCGCCCGCGTCCGCCGCCGGGGGCGAAACATCCGGCGGAGATCCCGGGCGCGA
Source organism: Gemmatimonadota bacterium (assembly GCA_050257455.1). Lineage (GTDB taxonomy): Bacteria > Desulfobacterota > Deferrimicrobia > Deferrimicrobiales > Deferrimicrobiaceae > JBLMWX01. The sequence continues at coordinate 5,722 of JBLMWX010000181.1, forward strand.
GGGAGCAGGAATGCCCCACCGGAAGGAGCCCGGCTCGGTCGGGCTCGTGAAAAAGCGGTTTCATACCTTCTGCGAGCCTCCGCATGCGATGCGCCTCGACGGGGGCGCGACGCTCGGCCCCATCACCCTCGCCTACGAGACGTACGGCCGGCTCAACCGCGAGCGGACGAACGCGATCCTCATCCTTCACGCGTTGTCCGGCGACGCCCACGCGGCCGGGCGCCACGCGGAGGAGGACAGGAACCCCGGCTGGTGGGACAACACGATCGGGCCGGGCAAGGCGTTCGACACGGACAAGTACTTCGTCATCTGCTCCAACGTGATCGGGGGGTGCCAGGGGAGCACGGGTCCGGCGTCCATCGACCCGGCCACCGGCCGTGAGTACGGGACGTCGTTCCCCATCGTCACGGTGAACGACATGGTCGGCGCCCAGGTCCGTCTCGTGGACCACCTCGGGATCGACCGGCTCCTCGCCGTCGCGGGCGGCTCGATGGGGGGGATGCAGGCGCTCCAGTGGGCCGTCTCGCACCCGGAGCGGGTCGTGGCCTCGATCCCGATCGCGACGACGGCCAGGCACTCTCCCCAGCAGATCGCGTTCAACCAGGTGGGGCGGGCCGCCATCATGGCCGACCCGCACTTCAACAACGGGGACTACTACGGGAAGGCGGTGCCCCGGGACGGCCTGGCGCTCGCCCGGATGGTCGGGCACATCACGTACCTGTCCGACGAGTCGATGCACGACAAGTTCGGCCGGAAGCTCCGCGGGAAGAAGGCGTACGGGTACAACTTCGACGTCGACTTCGAGGTCGAGAGCTACCTCCGGTACAAGGGCGACGCCTTCGTCGGCCGCTTCGACGCCAACTCCTACCTCTACATCACGAAGGCGATCGACTACTTCGACCTGACGCTCGCGGCGGGCTCCCTCGTCAAGGCGTTCGAGCGCGCCAAGGCGAAGTTTCTCGTCGTCTCCTTCAAGTCCGACTGGCTCTACCCGCCGTACCAGTCGAAGGAGATCGTCAAGGCGCTGATGGTCAACGGCGTCGACGTGACCTATTGCGAGATCGACTCCCGGTACGGCCACGACGCCTTCCTCCTCGACGCGGGCGAGATGTCGAAGATCGTCGCGGGCTTTCTCGCCAACGTGGCCGCCCGCCAGGGGATCGCGGAGGCGGCGTCGTCGTGACGGCCGAAGGGACGCGGATCGACCACAGCATGATCCTGGGCCTCGTCCCGGCGCGGACGCGGGTCCTCGACCTCGGGTGCGGCGACGGGTCGCTCCTCGAGAAGCTCGTCCGGGGCAAGGGCGTCACGGGCCGCGGGATCGAGATCTCGGAGGAAGGCGTCCGCGCCTGCATCGCCAAGGGGCTCACCGTCCTCCAGGGCGACATCGACGAGGGACTGCGGGACTACCCGGACGGGTCCTTCGACTACGTCATCCTCAACCAGACGCTCCAGGCCGCCAAGCGGCCGGACGTCGTCCTCTCGGAGATGCTGCGGGTCGGCAGGAAGGGGATCGTGGGTTTCCCCAATTTCGCGTACTGGAAGCTGCGGCTCTACCTGCTGTTCCGCGGGCGGATGCCCAAGACCGAGTTCCTCCCGTTCGAGTGGTACGACACGCCCAACATCCATTTCTGCTCGGTCGCCGACTTCACCGACTACTGCGCCGGGCACGGCTTTGCGATCGAGCGGAAGGTGTTCCTCTCGACCGACCAGGGGGGGCGGGTGCTCAAGGGCGCGTGTCCGAACCTGTTCGCGGAGACCGCGGTGTTCCTCCTCTCCCGCGAGAGCGCGGGCTCCCCGAAAGTCCAGGGACGTTCCTGAACCTTTCCCGAAAGCGTTCGCCGCCGGCCGGCAGCGAACTGAAAAAGACCGTTGATTTTTCCCCATCGTTGCGATAGCTTGCTTTGTCACATATCGTGGGGCTGTAGCTCAGCTGGGAGAGCGCCTGAATGGCATTCAGGAGGCCGACGGTTCGATCCCGTTCAGCTCCACCAGGTCATCCGACGGCTTGAGGCGCACGCTTCAAGCCGTCTTCTTCTTCCTGTCGTAAATGAATGTCGCTCCGCTTGCCGCGCCATCGCTCTCTTTTCCATTCCTTGCGCTCGTGCTACGATGCGTGCGCATCATCGGACCCTTCGGGGAGAATTATGCGGCCGCGGGCGCTACCGGGCTTGGCTGCAACGCTGCTCGTTCTGGCGGGCTGCGCCGGGGCCCATTACAGGATCTCGGCGAACCGGCTGATCTACCCGACGTCGTTGTCCCCGGTACTTCCCGACGCACAGGGGAAGCCGCTCTACCTGGACGAAGATCTCCAGCGTGTCGGAGAGTTCTCGTTCCGCCGCACGTCGATCGGCTTCCTGTACGGTATGACGGGTACCGCCATCGACCTTTCCGACGACCTGAACCGGGAGGTGCAGCGGCGGCAGGGGGAGGGGATCGTCGGGCTGTCCCTCCGTTCCGATGCCTGCGGTTCCTCCTGGTTGTTTCCGCTCACGGTCCTCCCGTTCTATCCCGGCTGCCAGAATCTTACCGTCACCGGGACTGTCGTGACACGGAGGCCGCTGGCCGGGGGTCCGGCGAGGTCGAAGCCGTGATGCGCGGGTGCAGGGCGGCGGTGTGCGCGGCGCTCCTGCTGACGTGCGGCTGTGCGGCCAAGCAGGCCTGGCGGCCGCCCATCCTCGCCGCGCAAGTCACCTTCCGCAGCCACCTGTCGCTTGTCCGAAACTGCGAGAGCCGCGGCGTGGCTCCGACTCTGGAGGAAGCCAAAGCGGCGGGGGCCAACCTGGGGTTGGTCTTCGAGCCCCCGAACCGCGGCGCTTCCGACAGGGCGAATCCGCAAGACGCCGGCGGCGAACCGGCGTGGATCCCTGTCGTGCGGAATCCCGCGGGCTTTTCCGGCGTCAGGGCTTTCAGGTGCCCGGAGGCTTTCGTCGAAGAGGTCGCCGCGGAAATGAAGCGGCGGCGCGAGGCAAGACAATGAACGGCCGGAGGACGTGGGGGGCGTGCGCCGCGGCGGGGCTTGCGTTGTCCGTCTTGTACGGCTGCGCCGGTCCCAGGATGACCGCCGCCAACAGCATCAACCCCGTGATGTTCGGCGCGGCGAAGACCATGGGAACCGATGCCGCGGCGCGGGAATCGTCTTGCGGCACGGGGGGCACGCGTTTCCACCACCGCGAATCGAATTTTGGCATGGTCGTAGTCGCCGGAACCGGGGGTGCGGACTTCGGCGCATCGTCCACGGATGCCGCGGCGGGCGACGAGAGCGGCCCCGAGTGGTCGGCGATTCTGGCCGGCAGGGGTGGCGAGAACCCGGCCAGGCTGGACTGGAAGGTGTTCCGCCTGACCGGGGAAGATCCGACCCGCCGGGTCGAGCTGACGTCGGTCCGGTGCGGCGGAATCTCCTCCTTCTTCCTCTTCGGTATCCTGATCCAGAACGGCTGCGAGCTGGAGGGAGTCGTCCCGGCGGCGCCATAGCCGGGCCGCGTGCCCCGTGTTCGAAAATGTCGCCCTTGCCGGCGTATCGCGCTCGTATTGTCATTGGCCGTTGCGGCCGGTGTCAGTCGCTGATTTCGGGATCGCGGCAGCCGTCCTTTGACGGATGGCGGGACGCCAGGTGTGGGGTGACCGCCGGGGCATCGTCCGTCGAATTCCGACCCCGCGCGCTTTTCTTCGCCCCCGTGTGTGCTCTAAACTGAGCACGAGGCGCAAGCGGGTACATGGCGGGAGGAAGATGACCGGGCTCTCTCCGTGCGGAGCTACGCGGCGGAATGACGCATGATGCCGGCATGCGAGACGGAACGCGACGTCGCGACGTGCGGGGCGTGCGGCAATCCGCTCGGCGCGCGTCCGTTGGCCCGGGTCATGTTCCAGGGGGTCCCTTATGAGGTGCGCCCGTGCGCCCGGTGCGGCGGCGCCGGAACGTATCCCGTCCCGGTGCCGGAGGAGATGGCCCGCTTCTACGGATCGGGATCGTACCGCTCGGACGACGGCGCGCGGTTCAACGCGTTCGTCGAACGGCTGGTCGCGCTCGCCCGAGGCGCCAGGCGCCGGAGGGTCGAGCGGTACGCGGGGAGGCGGGGCCGCCTTCTCGACGTCGGGTGCGGCAGGGGACTCTTTCTCCGCGTGATGCGCGTCGACGGCTGGGAGGTGGCGGGCGTGGAGGCCGACGCCGACGTCGCCCGGAGGATCTCGGCGGCGCACGGTCTCGACGTCCGCTGCGGGGATCCGGGCGGCTGGGGATTCGCCGACGGGAGCTTCGACGTCGTGACGCTCCATCACGTGCTGGAACACCTGCTGCAGCCCGCGGAAATGATCGGCCATTGCCGGCGCCTTCTCCGGGATGGCGGTCTTCTCCTGGCGGCGGTTCCCAACAGGGACAGCGCCCAGGCGGCATTCGGGGGAGCCCGCTGGTTCCACCTCGACGTGCCGTTCCACCTGCACCATTTCACCGCGGCCGGCCTCGCGGGCCTGCTGCGGAAGAGCGGCTTCCGCGTGGTGCGGGAACGGCACCTCGACATGGAGCAGAACGTCTTCGGCTGGATCCAGACGCTCCTCAACAGGTGCGGCCTCCGGCGAAATCTCCTGTTCGACTTCATGAAGAGGCCGTTCCTGCGCGGCGCGCAGGCCTCCGCCGGCAGGGCGTGGGGCCTCGCCCTGTCGTTCGCGCTGCTCCCCCCGATTGTTCCGGCGGGCGCGGCGCTCGCGTTGCTGGAGGCGGCGGCGCGGCGCGGGGGCACCGTCGAGATCGCGGCGGTCAGGGAGAGGGCGTGAAGGGTCGAGCGCGATGATCCAGGGAAAGAAGATCGCCGTCGTGATGCCGGCGTACAACGCGGAGAAGACGCTCCGCCGGACGTGGGAGGAGCTGCCGCGCGACGTCATCGACGAGGTGATCCTCGTGGACGACGCCTCCCGGGACCACACGGCGCGGATCGCCAGGGAGCTCGGGATCCAGACGATCGTCCACCGGGAGAACCGC
>JBLMWX010000182.1:0-2807 GCA_050257455.1 Gemmatimonadota bacterium
CGGGAAGAGTCACGCGGATTTCCTGAGCCGGTCGATCGCGTTCTCGATCGCTTTCTTCAGGTCGTCCAGCGCTTCCTGGACCCCGTTCTTCAACGCGCCCCAGCTGGCGCCCCCGGCTTCCCGGACCTGCCGGATCTTCGCGCCGACCGCCTCCCGCTTCATGCGCAGGACGGCGATCTCCCCGTCGTACCGGATCCTGGCATCCGTTCCGGCCTTTTCGGCCTTGGCGGCGATCCCGCCGATCTCCTCGTCGAGCGTCTCGAGGATCGCCTCCACCCTTTTGAGGAAGGCATTCCTGATCATCGCGGACCTCCTCTCGGGCCGGGCCTTCCCTCTTCCCTCGGAGCCCGGGAAGATCGGTCCGGACCGCATCGTCTCCATAAAATACGATAGGCCGGGCGGTCCGGCGGTTTCGCCCCGCCCGGGGGCCCGGGAACCTCCCGCCCCATTGGCGCGGAAATGCGGTATCCTTGGGGGACGGGTCACGCGCGTCGCCGCGTCGCCCGTTTTCGTTCGTTTCCGGAAAACGACGAGGAGGGCGGTCCGGTGCTGATGCCGTACGGAGGCATTTCGCCCCGGTTGCCCGCGAGCGTCTACGTCGCGGGCGGGGCGGTCGTGATCGGGGACGTGGAGATCGGGGAGGACTCGAGCGTCTGGTTCAACACCGTCGTGCGGGGGGACATCCGGGAAATCCGGATCGGGCGCGCGACCAATATCCAGGACAACTGCACAGTGCACGTGACGTCCCGGGACCCCGTCGTCATCGGGGACGAGGTGACGGTCGGGCACGGCGTCACCGTCCACGGGTGCTCCATCGGGGATCTGTGCCTGATCGGGATCGGGTCGATCGTCCTCGACGGCGCCGTGATCGGCCGGGGGAGCGTGATCGGCGCGGGCGCGGTCGTCGCCCCGAGGACGATCGTGCCGCCGGGCTCCCTGGTCCTGGGCGTCCCGGGGAAGGTCGTGAAGACTCTCGGGCCCGCTGCCGCCGACGAGAACCGCGCGGTCGCGCACCACTACGTCGAGTACGCCCGCTCCTACCGGGAGAAGCCCGCCTGACTCGCCGGGGGAGCCGCGGAGCAGGATGAGCCGTCCCGCAGGAGGGACGCGCGGGCGCCGGTCTGAAGATATCTTCGGGAGGTGGGAAGGATGGGACGGGTCGAGGAGATCTGGGCGGGGGACCGCCTGATCCAGGATTTCGGGATGACGCTTCTGGAGGCGCGGGAGGGATACGCGAAGGTGTCGGTCCCCGTGAGGGAACGGTTCCTCAACGCCCACGGGATCGGCCACGGGGTGCTCCTCTTCGCCGCCGCAGACGCGGCCTTCGCGCTGTCGGTCAACGCGGCCGTCGACGCCGTGGGCGTCCAGTGGAGCCTCAACGTCTTCCGGGCGGCCAAGCCGGGCGAAGAGGTGATCGGCGAGTCCCGGACCATCCACAAGGGACGGCAGTCGATGGTCTGCGAGCTCACCGTGACGGCCGGGGACGGGCGGGTCCTGGCGCGGGGGCAGTCCACCGCGCTTCCCGTCCCGCGCGGGGCGCACTCGGGGGCGACGCCGAAGATCGCCGGACGTCCCTGAGACTTCGACGTCCCGGGTCTTCCGTCACGGCATCTGGATCCCGCCGCTCACGGGGATGTACGCCCCCGAGATGAACCGCGCCTCGTCCGAGGCGACGCAGAGGACGGCACCCGCCACGTCCTCGGGGAGGGCGATCCGCTTCAGCGGCGTCATGCCGGCGACCGCGTCCTTCTCCTTCTGCGACTGGAACGCCGTCGCGTCCGTCACCGTGAGGCCGGGGGCCACGACGTTGACGCGGATCGCCTTCGGACCGAGCTCCAGTGCGAGCGATTTCATGAAGGCGTCCAGCCCGGATTTCGCCGTGCTGTGGGCGCAGAAGCCGTAGCCGGGATGGCGGGAGAGGCCGCTGCTGATCCCGACGATGCATCCCTTCCCCGCCTTGACCATCGCGGGAACGAACGCCTTGCAGCAGAAGAACGCCGCCTTCATCTCCCCGGTCAGCTTCGCCTCGAAGTCGTCCCACCTGTATTCGAGGAACGGGACGATCGGGAAGTTGATCGACGCGTTGAGGACGAGGGTGTCCACGGGGCCGAGAACCCGCGACACTTCCCCGGCCATCGCCTCCACCTGACCCGCGTCCCGCACGTCCGCCCTGACGGCGGCGGCCGTGCCGCCGCCCTTCCGGATGCCGTCCACGACCGCCGCCGCCTGGCCCTCGCTGCGGAAATAGTTGACCGCCACGGCGGCGCCGTGGCGGGCCAGCAGCTTGGCCGTAGCCGCGCCGATTCCCCGGCTCGCGCCGGTGACGAGGACGATCCTTCCTTTCATGAGCATCGCCGTCTTCCTTTCCGCCGCGGGACCGTCAGCGCGCCTGTCCCGCCGGCCTCCTCTTGACCCACCTCCAGAAACGGTCCTCCTTGCTCTCGAACCGCTCCCGCCAGGAGCGCACGAACGCCAGGTTCGCCAGGTCGTCGAACAGCGAATACGCGACCGGGGTGAGGACGAGCGTCAGCAGCAGGCACAGCGCCTGGCCGCCGATGATGACCTTGGCCAGCGACGCCCGGGAGGCGGCGCCCGGTCCCCTGCCCAGGGCGATCGGGATCATCGCCGCGATCAGCGTGATGGTCGTCATCAGGATCGGCCGCAGCCGCGCGGCGTTCGCCGAAAGGATCGCCTCGTCCCGGGGCATCCCCTGGGCGCGGAGCGTGTTCGTGTAGTCCACCTGGAGGATCCCGTTCTTCTTGACGATCCCGAAGAGCATGAACAATCCCATGATGCTGTAGATGTTG
>JBLMWX010000183.1:0-6697 GCA_050257455.1 Gemmatimonadota bacterium
AGGACGGCGGAAGGACGAGGATGATTCCGTCGACGCGGGCGGAGCCGACGAAGACCGAGAGGGTCCGGTCGAGGATGGTGCGCCCACCGAGGGCCAGGAACTGCTTCGGGACGGCCCCGCCCATCCGCGTCCCCGTCCCGCCGGCGACGATGATCGCGACGACCTGGGGCACGGGTCAGGAGATCAAAGGTTGAGGAAGCGCCGCAGGTCCGCCTCGACGGCCTCCTCGGACACGGAGCGGGCCAGGGAGATCTCCTTCACCAGGAGGGTTCGGGCCGTATCCAGCATCTTCCGCTCGCCGAAAGACAGGACCTTCTCTCCCTTGAGGAGGAGGAGGTTCCTCAGGACCTCCGCGATCTCGAAAGGAGATCCGGACTTGAGCTTGTCCATGTACTGGCGGTAGCGCCGGTTCCAGGGCTGCGGCTCGATCCCCTCATCGCGGCTCTTGAGGATCTTGTAGATCGAGGTGACCGCCTTCGCGTCCATCACGCGGCGCAGGCCCACCTGTTCGACGTTGGCCGTCGGGATCATGATCGTGACGCCCGTGTCCAGGATGCGGAGGACGTAGAAGAACGCCTTCCTGTCGCCGGAAATCGCCTTGCTCTCGATTGCCTGGATGACGCCGACGCCGTGCGCCGGATAAACGGCCATGTCCCCCACCTTGAAGCTCATAGGACGGATCCTCCGAGGAGAGCGCGGAGCGCGGGAAGTGTCGTGGTTCGCGTCAAATACTGTATTATAAGCGCTAGCGCCAATCCGTGTCAACGAGGACCCGTATGCAGTCGACAGTGTGGTTCACCGACCTGTCTGCCCGCCCGGGGCGAAGCCTGATCGACAAGACGGGGGAGATCCTGCGCGCCGCCGGGATCTCCGGCAGGATCGCCGCGGGCGACCTGACGGCCGTCAAGCTGCATTTCGGAGAGAAGGGAAACGCGTCGTTCGTGCGCCCGGTCTTCGTGCGCCGGGTCGTCGAGGAGATCGCCGCGGCGGGGGGAAAGGCCTTCCTGACCGACACGAACACCCTCTACCTCGGCGGGCGGTGCAACGCGCCCGACCATCTCCGCACCGCCGTCGAGCACGGATTCGCCATCGCGGTCGTCGGCGCCCCCCTCGTCATCGCCGACGGCCTCCGCGGCGAAAGCGCGGTCAAGGTGCCCGTGCGGGGACGGTATCTCGACGAGGTGTCGATCGGCGCCGAGATCGTCAACGCCGACGCCCTCGTGGCGGTCACGCACTTCAAGGGGCACGAGCTGTCGGGTTTCGGCGGCGCGCTCAAGAACCTCGGCATGGGATGCGCCTCGCGGGCCGGCAAGCTCGCCCAGCACTCCAGCGTCGCGCCCGAGGTCGACCCGGACGGCTGCACGGGGTGCGGGACGTGCATCGCCCACTGTCCCGCCGGGGCCATCGCGGTCGTCTCCGCCAAGGCGCTCATCGACCCGAAGTCGTGCATCGGGTGCGCCGACTGCATCGTCGTCTGCCCCGAACACGCGGTGCGGGTGAACTGGAACGAGACCGCCCCCGCGGTCCAGATGAAGATGGTGGAGCACGCCGCGGGAGCGCTGCGGGGGAAGAGGGACAAGTGCGTCTTCGTCTCCTTCGTGATGCAGGTTTCCCCGTTCTGCGACTGTTACGGATGCAACGACCGGCCGATCGCGCCGGACGTCGGGATCCTCGCGTCCGTCGACCCGGTCGCGCTCGACCAGGCGTGCGCCGATCTCGTGGTCGAGGCCGCGGGGACGGACCCGTTCCGCGCGACCCACGCCGCCGTCGACTGGACGGTCCAGCTGGCGCACGGCGAGGCGATGGGGCTGGGGACGCGGTCGTACCGCCTGGAGACCGTGTGACGCGCCGGACGCTCTTCGCCGGGATCGACGTCGGCTCCCTCTCGACCGACGTGGTCCTCCTCGACCGGCGCGGCCGCGTCGCGGCGGCCGTCGTCGTCGCCACGGGAGCCTCGACGCGGAAGGCGTGCGCCGAGGCGCTCGGGCGGGCGCTCGGAGAGGCCGGCGGGACCGAGCCCGACGTCGCCTTCACGGTCGCCACCGGGTATGGCCGGGACGGCGTCTCTTCCGCGGGGCTCCGGGTGACGGAGATCACCTGCCACGCCCGCGGGGCACGGCACCTCTTCCCGGAGGCGCGCACGGTCCTCGACATCGGGGGCCAGGACAGCAAGGTCATCCGCCTCTCCTCCGAAGGGAAGGTCATCGACTTCGCGATGAACGACAAGTGCGCCGCCGGGACCGGGCGGTTCCTCGAGGTGATGGCCCGGGCGCTCGACATGGACCTCGAGGAGATGGGTCCGCGGTCGCTGCAGTCGAAGAGGGCGCTCGCCGTGAGCTCGATGTGCACCGTCTTCGCCGAGTCGGAGGTCATTTCCCTCATCGCCGCCGGGGCGGCGCCCGAGGACATCGCCGCGGGAATCCACGCGGCCGTCGCGGACCGGGTGGCGGCCCTCGCGGAGCGGGTGGGAATGGGACCGCCCGCCGTGATGACGGGGGGCGTCGCGAAGAACCCGGGGGCCCGCAAGGCGCTCGAGGACCGGCTCGGCCTCTCTCTCCTCGTCCCCGCCGAGCCGCAGGCGACGGGGGCCCTGGGCGCCGCCCTCATCGCCCGCGAGAACGCTCCGTAAAGGCTCAGGAACGTCCCTCGGCCCTTCCCGACGTCTCTTCCCCGAGGATCTCGAAGAAGCGGCCGATCTCGTCGGGCGTGTTGTAGAAGTGGGGCGAGACGCGGATTCCCCCCGCGCGCGGGGAACAGACGACGTTGCGCGACAGCAGGCGTTTCCAGAGCGCCCCGGGGTCCGCGCCCGGGATCCGGAAGGTGACGATGCCGGAGCGCTCCTCGGGGTGCCGCGGCGTCACGATCTCGTAGCCGGCTCTCGACGCCGTCTCGATCACCCCTTCCGTCAGCCGGCGCACCCGCTCCCAGATCTTGTCGACCCCCACCGCGAGGAGCAGATCGAGGGACGCGCCGAAGGCCGCGATCCCGACGGCGTTGATGCTGCCCGGCTCGAAGCGGCGCGCGTCGGGAGACAGGCTGAAGTCGTAGTTGTCGAAGTCGAACCGGCCGCGCACCGAGTGCCACCCCAGGATCACCGGCTCCACCATTTCCATCACGTCCTTCGAGATGTAGAACCCGCCCACCCCTTCCGGCGCGAGCATCCACTTGTGGCCGTCGGCGGAGAGCGCGTCGATCCCGAACGCCTTGACGTCCATCGGGATGACGCCGACGCTCTGGATCCCGTCCACGCAGAAGAAGATCCCCTTCTTCTGGCAATACTCCCCGATCCCGGGGAGATCGTTCCTGAATCCGTTGGCGAACTCGACGGAGGACAGGGCGATGAGCCGGGTCTTGCCGTCGCACGCCGCGAAGACGTCCTCCTTCCGCACGCGCCCGTCCTTCGCCTGCACCATCCGGACCTCGACGCCGTGCCGGGACAGGCGCATCCACGGGTAGACGTTCGACGGGAACTCGACGTTGGCCGTGACGAGGTTGTCGCCCTCCTTCCACGGGAACCCGGCCGCCACGAACGAGAGGCCCTCCGACGTGCTCTTGACGAAGGCCACCTCCCCGGGGGAGGCGCCGACGAGGCGGGCGAAGCGGCCGCGCGCCTCCTCCGAGAGATCGAGCCACCACCGGAGCCTGAACGCCCCCTCGTCCCGGAACGTCGAGAGCACGCCGATCCCCGCCGACGCGGATCGCGACGGGATCGGGGACACCCCCGCGTGGTTGAGGTAGATGAGCTTTTCGGTGACGGGAAACTCGGACGCTCGATACGGCGCGACGTCGATCGGCACGGCACCTCCCTGCGCGAACGGCTCTTGATTCCCCTATGCTACCAGCAGCGCGCCCGTTTCCAATGTATAATGACGCGATGGAGTGGACCGACCGGGACGCCCTGCGGTACAGCCGGAACATCCTTGTGACCGAAATCGGCCCCGCGGGGCAGCAGAAGCTCTTTGCGGCGTCCGCCCTCGTCGTCGGGGCGGGGGGGCTGGGATCGCCGGCGCTCCTCTACCTCGCGGCGGCCGGGATCGGGCGGATCGGGGTCATCGACGGCGACCGCGTGGAGCTGTCCAACCTGAACCGCCAGGTCGTCCACGGGGAACGGTCCCTGGGCGCCCGCAAGCCCGACTCCGCGTCGGAAGCGCTCCGCGCGCTCCGGCCCGATCTCGCGATCGAGGCCCACGCGGCGGCGCTGTGCGCGGAAAACGCCCCGGACCTGTTCCGGCGGTACGGCGTCGTCGTCGACGGGAGCGACAACTTTCCGACGAAATACCTGTGCAGCGACGCGTCGGTGCTGACCGGGGTCCCCCTCGTCCACGCGGGCGTCCTGCGCTTCGGCGGGCAGATCATGACGATCGTCCCCGGAAGGGGGCCTTGCCTGCGCTGCCTGATCCCCGAGATCCCGCCGCGGCGGGACGCCCCGACCTGCTCGGAGTCCGGCATCGTGGGCGCGGCGGCCGGGGTCCTCGGGTCGTGGCAGGCGGCCGAGGCCATCAAGCTGATCACGGGGGCCGGCGAGCCGCTGTGCGGGAGGATCCTGTCGATCGACACCCTCTCCGGGTCCGCGACCGCGCTCACGGTGTCGCGGAATCCCGCCTGCCCGGCGTGCGGGTCGGCGCCCCGGATACGGCTCCCCCTGCGGGCGTCCGAATACGGGATCGAACGGAGCTGCGCGGTATGACGGAAGAACGCCGCTCGGAACCGAGGCGCGCCGTGATGCTCCTGTCCGGAGGGCTCGACAGCACCCTCGCCGCGAAGATGATGGCCGACCAGGGGATCGAGCTGTTCGCGCTCCACTTCACGTCGCCGTTCTGCACCTGCAGCCGGGGGACGGGACAGCCGGGTGAGGGAAGCCGGGAGCCCCGCGGCTGCCACTCGCAGGCCCGCGTCGTGGCCGACAGGATGGGGATTCCGATCCGGACCGTCTCGAAGGGGAGCGAGTACATCGAGGTGATCCGGAACCCGCGGCACGGCCGCGGCGCTGGGATGAACCCGTGCATCGACTGCCGGATCTTCACGCTCCGGAAGGCGAAGGAGTACATGGGAGAGATCGGGGCCTCGTTCATCGTGACCGGCGAGGTCCTGGGCCAGCGGCCGATGTCCCAGCGCGGCGATGCGCTGCGCCTCATCGAACGGCAGAGCGGGACCGCCGGACTCGTGCTGAGGCCCCTGTCCGCACGGCATTGCGAGCCGACCGTGCCGGAACGCGAGGGTTGGGTCGACCGCGAGCGGCTCCTCGCCATCGTGGGGCGCTCGCGCAAGGAGCAGATTCGGCTCGCCCGCGAGTGGGACGTGGGCGACTACCCGTGCCCGGCGGGCGGGTGCCTCCTGACGGACCGGACGTTCGCGCGCAAGGTGCGGGACCTCCTCGACCACCGGCCCGCCCCGGACGCGGTCGACCTCAACCTCCTCAAGGTGGGGCGGCATTTCCGGCTGCCGGGGGGCGCGAAGGTGATCGTGGCCCGCGACGAGGCGGAAAACCGGCGGCTCGAGGCGCTCTGCCGCGGGCGTCTCCCCGTGTACGTCGCCGACGGGTTCCCGGGACCCTCGGTCGCCGTCGACGGCTCGATCAACGGGACGACGGGCGAACTCCTCTCCCGGGTCTACACGAGGTACTCGAAGGCCGGGACCCCGCCGCCGTTCCGTGTTCGCGAAGTCTCCCCCGCGGGCGACCGCGAGCTCTCGCTTCCCGCCGACAGCGCCTTCTCGGAGATCGGGCGTGCCCTCATCTGCTGACGCCGGCGGCGCCCCGGCGCGCCCGGAACCCGTCGACGGGAAGTGGGAAGCGCTCGTCGGGGCGCTGCGCGCGATGGAGTCGGCCGTCATCGCCTTCAGCGGCGGCGTGGACAGCACGTTCCTCCTCCACGCGGCGCTGACGGCGTTGCCGGGCCGCGTCCTCGCCGTCACGGCGACTTCGCCGACCTATCCGAAGTCCGAGCGGGACGCGGCGCGCCGCATCGCCGCCGCGTGGGGCGCCGCCCACCGCTTCGTGGAGTCGAACGAGCTCGAGATCCCCGGGTTCTCGGAAAATCCGCCCGACCGGTGTTACCACTGCAAGAAGGAGCTCTTCGGGATTCTGGCGGGCATCGCCCGCGAGGAGGGGTACAACGCCGTCTGCGACGGGACGAACGACGACGACCGGAACGACTTCCGCCCGGGGCGCCGGGCGGCCCGGGAGCTGGGGGTGCGCAGCCCCTTGCTGGAGTGCGGGATCACGAAGGACGAGATCCGGATCTTGAGCCGCCGGTTCGGGCTGCCGACGGCCGAGAAGGGGTCCTTCGCGTGCCTGTCCTCCCGGTTCCCGTACGGCACGGCCATCGACGCGGAGAAGCTGCGCCGCGTCGAGGCGTGCGAGGAGATCCTGCGGGGCTTCGGTTTCCGGCAGTTCCGCGTCCGCGTGCACGGCGCGGTGGCGCGGATCGAGGTGGGGCGCGACGAGATCGCAAGGCTCCTCGAGCCGGAGGTGTCCGACGCCGTCCACGACGGGTTCCGGAAGAACGGCTTTCTCTACGTTTCCGTCGACCTCAAGGGGTACCGCGCGGGCTCGATGAACGAGGGCGGGCTCGTCCCGCCGCCCTCCGAGGAGCTGTAACCGCGCGCCGTCAGGATGGCGCGCAGTCCCCGCCTTCGCCCCTGATCTTCCCGATCGCGTGAACGAGCACCGGCAGGATGACCGCGAGGTTGTCGCGGG
>JBLMWX010000184.1:0-7809 GCA_050257455.1 Gemmatimonadota bacterium
TTATTCTTGTTGCGGTGACGCCGCCGACCCGCTACGCTGGTCGGGACGGCCCGTTTCGGGCCGGATGTTCATGTCGGGGGTACCGCAGACGTGCGAGGCGCGCACGCCGCCGGCGCCTTGGTTCTGGCGTCGATCCTGTTCTTTTCCGCAAGCCACGCGACCGCGGAGGGGCGCCAGCCGCCCCCCGTTCACCCGGGGCGCGACGTCCCGTTCATCGAATCGATCCTCGATTACTCGTACCCGGGCGGGCGCGACCGGGACGGCCGCCCCGTGGACACGGCCGCCGTCGCAAGGGAGATCGACCGGCTCGCGGGACGCCTGCGCCCGCTGGTCGAGGACCGGGCGGACCCGCGCCGGGTCGTTGCCGCGCTGAACCGGCTCCTCTACGAGGACGAGGGTTTCACGTACGATCCCGCGCCCGGGGACACGGACAACTATCTCCCGGACCGCGTCCTCGCGCGGAGGCGCGGAAACTGCCTCGGCCTCACCGTCCTCGCTCTCGCCATCGGCGAGCGGCTCGGCCTGCCGCTCCGGGCCGCCTACCTCCCGTCCCACTGCTTCCTCCGTTACGAGGACGACGGCGTGCGGATCAACATCGAGACGGCGGAGAAGGGGGCCGAATGGGACGACGCGCGCTACGCGCGGGCGTTCGGCGTGACGGCGGACCGGCCGTACCTGCGGTCGCTCGGGAAGAGGGAGATGATCGGTGTCTACCTGAAGAGCCTCGGGGCCGCGTGCTCGCGGCGGGGGCGGGAGGAGGAGGCGCTCGCCCTCTACGCATGCGCGTCGCACTGCGCTCCGGAGCTCCCGGACGTCCCTTACAACGCGGGAGTCTCGTGCCAGAAGATGGGGAAGCTCGACGAGGCCATTGCGTTCTATCGCCGGGCTCTCGCGCTCGACCCGTCGCTGGCCCCGGCGCGGGACAACCTGGGCGTCGCCCTCGCGATGCAGGGCCGCTACGCGGAGGCG
Source organism: Gemmatimonadota bacterium (assembly GCA_050257455.1). Taxonomy (GTDB): domain Bacteria; phylum Desulfobacterota; class Deferrimicrobia; order Deferrimicrobiales; family Deferrimicrobiaceae; genus JBLMWX01. The sequence continues at coordinate 970 of JBLMWX010000184.1, forward strand.
CTGGAACAGGCCCGCAAGGCGGTGGCGCTCGATCCGGCGAAGCTGTCGTCCCGCGTGAACCTCGCCGCGACCTTCTGCGCCTGCGGGATGACCGCGGACGGGATCCGCGAGTTCGAGGAGATCCTCGCGGTCGACCCCGGGAACGCGAGGGCGCTCAAAGGCCTGGCGCAGGCCCGCCGGCCCGCGGGCCGCTGATCCGCCGCCGGATCGCGCCCCAGGTCGGCCTCGTCAGGAAGCTTTCCCCCGCGTTTCCGGCCATCCTCTCGAACATCGCGTACGGGACCGCGAAGGTAAGGAGATCCGGCTCCACGAAGGGGCGCGCGGACGGGTCGAAGAGGCCCAGAACCGCCCGCTGCGGCGTCCGCGCGGCTTCCGCGAGAGGCAGAGTGACGATCGCCCCGCAGCCCGAGGAAAACGGGGCGACGACCGCGTCGTCGGCGCGGTCGAAGCCGGCCAGCATGTGGAGCCCCGCGACCTGGTCGGGGTTGGCGAAGAAGATGACCGCCTCGGGTTTCTCCCCGTAAGGCGGCGCGTCGGCGCGCGTGAAGAGCCCGAATTTCCCGGGGGCGGGACGGACCGGCGCCTGCGCGATCCGGGCCCGCGCCAGCTCGGGGGTCTTGAGGTACCGCTCGCCCTCCATCTTCCCCGGGATCCCGCACGACAGGAAATGCTCGATCCCCTCGCGCGGCGCCCCGAGGAACCCGAGGTAGTAGCCGCCCCCGGGGCAGCCGTGGTGGGCCGCCGACAGGGCGACGGGCCGGCCCTCCGCCCGCGTCGTCGCCAGCAGCGCGAACAGGCAGGTGCGCGCCCCTTCCGGGGGCAGGAGCGTCCCCCGCGGCAGCTCGTCGACGTACCGGAACAGGACCGGGAATTCCGGGAGTCCCAAGGCCTGCGTCATCGCCGCGAAGAGCGCCGTCATCGCCGGTCACCTCCCCGTGAGCGCCCGCAGGACGGCGGAGATGTCGTGGTCGCCGAACCCCCGCTCGCGGGCGATCGAGAAGAGCTGGTGGGCCGCCGCGGTCACCGGCGTCGGCACGCCGGCGGCGTCCCCCGCCATGACCGCCAGCCGCATGTCCTTGTGGGCGTGCTTCAAGGGGAACTGGACCGCGAAGGCGCGCTCGCCGAGCATGTCCTTCCCCTTGATCTGGACCGCCGGGCACGCGACGACGGAGTTCTGGACCACTTCCAGGATCCTCTCCGCCCGCAGGCCCGCCGCCATCCCCGTCAGGGCGGCCTCGGCGAAGACGCACAGGATCGTCCCCATCATCTGGTTGACGATCAGCTTCATGTGCGCCGCCGCGCCGACGTCGCCCACGTGCACGACCCTGCTTCCCATCGCGAGCAGGAGCGGTTCCATCCTCTTCGCCACAGCCGCGTCGCCACCGGTCAGGATGACGAGAGTCCTCTCCGCCGCGGGCTTCCGGCTCCCCAGGACCGGCGCCTCGAGGAAGTCGGCGCCCGACCGCTTCGCCATCGCGGCGATCTCGCGCGACGACTCGGGCGACACCGTGCTCATGTCGATGTACGTCTTGCCCGGTGCGAGCGCGAAGAGGATCCCGTCCTGTCCCGCCGCGACCTCGCGCACGGCGGCCGGGTCCGAGAGCATGGTGATCACGACCTCGCACCGCGCGACGAGGTCGGGGACGGAGGGGGCCCCCGTCGCCCCCGCCGCGACGAGCGGCGCCATCTTCTCCCGCGACCGGTTGTAGACGGTCAGGTCGTGGCCGGCCGCCAGGAGGTTCCGGCACATCGGATCGCCCATGATTCCCAGACCGATGAATCCCACTCGCGCCATCGCTCCACCCTCCCGCGGCGGGTGCGCCCCGGCGCTTCCGCGCCGTCCGGTTGCGCCTTGACCTGACACCGGTTTATTGGAGAATGATAGCATGAGCATTCCGATCGCCGAGACTCTGCGGCGCACGCCGCTGTTCGCGAACCTTCCCCCGGGCGACCTGGACCGGGTCGCGGCCATCGCCCTGCCGCGCCGGTGCGGGAAACGGGAGTCGCTTTTCCGCGAGGGCGACCGCGCCGACGGCTTCTTCATCGTGTCGTCCGGCCGCGTCAAGGTCTTCAAGCTGTCGGAGGAGGGGAAGGAGCAGGTCCTCCACGTCGTCGAGCCGGGCCAGTCGTTCGCGGAGGCGACGATCTTCGAGGGCGGCCACTTCCCGGCGGGCGCGGAAGGGCTCGAGGACAGCGAGCTCGTCTTCATCCCGAAGCGGCCGTTCATCGACCTGCTCGAGAAGACGCCGCGGATCTCCCTCCGCATGCTCGGCTCGATGTCGCGGTGGCTCAAGCGGATGACGGACCTCGTGGAGAGTCTCGCCCTCCGCGACGTGGAGACCCGGCTCGTCCACTTCGTCTCCGAGGAGCTGAAGAGCCGCGGCGCGCCCCTGGCGGACGGGGCCGTCGTCGAGCTCGACTTCGGCAAGAACGTCCTCGCGTCCCGCCTGGGGACGGTCCCGGAGACCTTTTCCCGCACGTTGAAGAAGCTCCAGGAGGAGGGAAAGATCCGCGTCAGGGGGCGGCAGATCCGCGTCGTTTCGGCGGCCCGCCTCTTCGCTTCACTCGCCCGATAAAGACCCAAGGAGGGGACCATGACGACAAGGCGGGTTCTGTTGGCGGCGGTGGGGATCATCGTGCTCCTCGGCGCGAGCGCCTATGCGGCCGGGGACCGCGGGAAGAAGCCGTCCGTTCCCGAGGGGAGCCGGGAATGCGTCGAGTGCCACCAGAAGCAGAAGGTCGGCGCCGCCGCGATCGAGGAGTGGCGCAACAGCGTCCACGCGGACGAAGGGGTCGGCTGCATCGACTGCCACCAGGCGAAGAAGGAGGACAAGGACGCGCAGGAGCATTTCGGGAAGCTGATCGCCGCGATCGTCACGCCGAACGACTGCGCCGGCTGCCACGAGAAGGAGTCGCGGGAGTTCCAGGGCAGCCACCACGCGAAGGCCGGCGAGATCCTGGGGAGTCTCGACAACTTCCTGGGCGAGGTGGTCGAGGGCCCGCCAGCGGCCATCTCGGGCTGCAGGCAGTGCCACGGCGGCGCCGTCAAGGTGCTGCCCGGGGGGAAGATCGATCCGACCACGTGGCCGAACACGGGGATCGGCCGGCTGAACCCGGACGGTTCGCGGGGCGCGTGCACGGCCTGCCACTCCCGGCACCTCTTCGGGGTGCGGGTCGCCCGGTCGCCCGAGTCGTGCGGGAAGTGCCACCTCGGGCCCGACCACCCGCAGAAGGAGATCTACGACGAGTCGAAGCACGGCATCGCCTTCTACACCAACCGGGAGCGGATGAACCTCGACGCGCGCCCCTGGGTCGTCGGGCAGGACTACACGGCGGCCCCGACGTGCGCCACGTGCCACCTGAGCGCCACGCCCGACCTCCCGGTCACGCACGACCCCGGGGAGCGGATCTCCTGGACCCTGCGGCCCGCGGTCTCGAAGAAGCTGGAGAACTGGGAAACGAAACGGGGCGCGATGAAGGCGGTGTGCGCCAACTGCCACAACCGGAGGTTCTCGGACGCGTTCTTCACCCAGTACGACATCACGGTCGACCTCTACAACGACAAGTTCGCGAAGCCGGCCGGCGAGCTCATGAAGAAGCTCTACGACGCGAAGAAGCTCACGCCGACCCAGTTCGACGAGAAGATCGAGTGGACCTACTTCCTGCTGTGGCACCACGAGGGGCGCCGCGCCCGCCACGGGGCGTCGATGATGGCCCCCGACTACACGCAGTGGCACGGCTTCTTCGAGGTGGCGGAGCGCTTCTACATGGAGCTGCTTCCCGAGGCGGAGGAGCTGCTCCCGGGCTCCACGGAGTTCATCCTGTCCCAGGACCAGCACAAGTGGAAGAAGGGGATGAGCCCGGAGGAGCGGGAGAAGATCCTGAAGTTCTACGAGAAGCGGTACGGGGAGTGACGCCCGCGGCCGGTGACGAGGTGCCGCATCCCCGGGAGAGCGAGCCGTAACGGGGGGCATCCGCCGCGCGGGGCCCCCCGTCCCGCACCGCGGCGGCCGCGCCGGGCCCGGGAACCGGGTCGCCGGCCCCGGGACGGCGCCCGGCCGTCGATCCGGGCCCGTCGCCGTCGTCCGCACGTCCGGCGGCGGGGGATGGGGAGCGCCGCGGCCCCGGGGCGGTCCCTCGGCGCGCCGGGCGCGGCCGCGTGCTATCATAGCCGTCACTCATTGCCCTTCGGGGGGGAAGGGGGCGCGGATGGGACATTTCACGGTCGGCGTCGTCGGCAAGGACAGGCCCGGCATCGTGGCCGAGGTCAGCCGGGTTCTCTTCGAGCTCGGCTGCAACATCGAGGACTCGACCTGCACGATCCTTTCCGGGCAGTTCGCGATGATCCTCGTCATCGGGCACCCGAAGCTCCGGGGGGCGTCGGACGTCGACGCCGCCTTCGACGACGTGCGCTCGAACATGGGGCTGATGGTCACCGTCCACGCCCTGAAGGACGACGAGGTCGTCCGGGAGAAGTCGTTCTCGGGGCACCCGCACATCATCTCGGTCTACGGGGCGGACCGCCCGGGGATCGTCTACACCGTGACCCGCGAGCTGGCCATGCGCAAGGTGAACATCACCGACCTCAACACGCAGGTCGTCGGCGCCAAGGACCGGCCGGTCTACGTCATGGTCCTCGAGGCCGACATCCCCGAGGGCGTCGACATGAAGGAGCTCGAGCGCGTGTTCGAGCGGGTCAAGAAGGATCTCGGCGTGTCGATCTCCCTGCGCCCCATCGAGACCCTGGAGCTCTGACCGGCGCAGGCATGGCGATCCTTCCCATCCTGAGGTTCCCGGACCCGCTCCTCAAGGAGAAGTCCGCGCCCGTCGCCGGGGTGGATGCCGCGGTGTCCGCGGTGATCGACGACCTCGTCGAGACGATGCGCGCATCGCCCGGCGGCGTCGGGATTGCCGCGCCCCAGGTGGGGGTCCTCGAGCGGATCATCGTCGTCGACGTCTCCGCCCACAGGCGGGGGAGCCAGGAAGCGAACCACGGCCTCCTCGTCCTCGTCAACCCGGAGATCCTGGCCCGCGGGGGGAAGCAGCTCGTCCGGGAAGGGTGCATGAGCGTCCCGGACTACACCGCCAACGTGCAGCGCGCCCAGTGGGTCCTCGTGGACGCGCTCGACCGCGGGGGCGGGCAGGTCATCCTCGAGGCGATCGGGTTCGAGGCGGTCGCCATCCAGCACGAGATGGACCACCTCGACGGGATCCTGTTCCTCGACCGGGTCGTCTCGATCAAGACGGACCTGTTCCGGCGGAAGAAATACCGCTGAGCCGGTCGACCGGGCCCGGCCGAGCCCGCGGGCGGAGGTCAACCGGTGCCGCGCGCAGCCCCGGTCACCTTCCGGCGCCTCGCGAAGGCCACCGTTCCGCGCGCGGTCCCACGGCCGGAGACGGCGGTCAATTCGGAGACGGGGGGAACGCGCACGTGAAGCGCTACGCCTGGCAGATCGCGCTCGCCTCGTGTCTCGCCGTCCTGTCCGCAGGCGTCTACCTCCTCCATTACGCCCTCTTCCGGGATGCGCGGCACATCTTCCTTTACCTCGTCGGCGACATCGCCTTCCTTCCGGTCCAGGTCCTGTTCGTCACCCTCATCGTGGACCGCCTTCTCAACCGGCGGGAGAAGCTTGCCATGCTGAAGAAGATGAACATGGTCATCGGCGTCTTCTTCAGCGAAGCGGGCGCCGCGCTGCTTCGCGACCTGAACGCGTTCCACGCCGGCGGCGGGGTGCCGGCGCGGGAGCTGCTGGTGACCGAAGGCTGGTCGGACCGGGATTTCGCCGAGGCGGCGCGCCGCTTCCGGGGACGGGGTCCGGAGATCGAGTGCCGTGCCGGCGATCTCGCGGGGCTCAAGGCGTTCCTGGCGGAGAAGAGGATGTTCCTCGTATCGCTTCTGGAGAATCCCAATCTCCTCGAGCACGAGACGTTCACGGATCTCCTGTGGGCGGTGTTCCACCTGGCGGAGGAACTCGCCGCCCGGGAGCGCGTGGACTGCCTGCCCGAGTCCGACGCCGCGCACCTGGCCGGCGACATCCGGCGGGCCTACGGACTACTCGTCACCGAGTGGCTGTCTTATATGAGGCATCTGAAGAGGGACTATCCGTACCTGTTTTCCCTGGCGGCGCGGATGAACCCGTTCGATCCGGCGGCGTCTCCCGCGGTCCGCTGACCGGCGCGGCCGGTTCCGCCGCCGCGATACCGGCGGCGCCCGGGTCCGCCGGCGCAACCGGGAGGGGCCGCTTCATCTCCCGGAGCGCCTTACGCACCCGCTCGACGGTGCGCATCAACCGGGGAACGGGGATGACGAGGCTGCCGTTGTCGTCCGGGTTCTCCAGCAGCTTCCGGATCCGCTCGTCGGCGACGACGATGACGGGGGTCGCCTTCTGCCGCCCGCCGGCGGACTCGATCTCGACCCACGCCCGGTTCCCCCGGCTGTCCGCGCACACCGGAACGACCCGGGTGACGTCCCCGGCGGCGGCCGCCCCCGACAGGACGCAGGCCGCGACCATCGCCCCGATGACCGGGGGAAGGGCGCTGGCATGGAAGGTCCGCGCATCCATGCCCGGAATTCATGCGCACTTCGTGCCGGAGCGCCATAAATAATTCTATTTTGTATTCGAAGAGTTGCAGAACTATTGGGCGGCGGGGACCCTCAAACCCGTCAATTCGATGACAGGTCGTGTCAATTTTGGGATTTTCGCGGCCGGGGGCAAAAGATGGTGGCCCCTCCCAGAATTGAACTGGGGACACGAGGATTTTCAGTCCTCTGCTCTACCATCTGAGCTAAAGGGCCACCCTGGAAAGAAGGCAATCTTATCGAAGGCGCGCCACAGGTGT
>JBLMWX010000185.1:0-18541 GCA_050257455.1 Gemmatimonadota bacterium
TCGACGAAACCCGGGATCTCCTCGCGGCACGGGGGGCACCACGTGGCGAAGAAGTTGACGACCGTCGGCTTCCCGGCGAACAGCGACGAGTCCACGCGGTTTCCGTTGACGTCCGCGAGCGAGAAGGCGGGGAGCGTCCGCCCGGCGGGGGATTCCGGTGCCGCCGCGGGCGCGCGATCCGGCGGGGGCGATCCGCCGCGGTGGCCGGAATACCATGTAATTCCGGCGGCCAGGATCCCGGCCGCGGCGATTCCGAGGATGAGCGGCGTCTTCTTCAATGGTCCGTCCTTTCGCCCGTGATCGGGCCCGCCGCCGTCTTCGCATTCCCTGTTGTGCGACGGTCCTTTTGGGATTATAAGATGAAACGGGACGCCCGACCTTCTTATCTTAGCATTCGAGGCGATGTGCGCACGACCCCGGCGGCCGGGGCCGGCCCGGGGGACCCCGGGGCGGCCGTCCGGGCCCGCCGATTCCCTTCGGGAGGGACGCGATGGCGCAGCGGGCGATGGCCGAGTTCCAGGTGACCGGGTAGGCGGGAGAAACCGGTGGCGCCGATCTTCTTCGACCACATTTCCACGACGCCCGTCGATCCGCGCGTGTTCGAGGCGATGGCGCCGTACTTCACGGCGCTGTACGGCAACCCCTCGTCGCACATCCACGACCAGGGGCAGGCGGCGCAGAAGGCGGTCGAAGCGGCGCGCGGCAAGGTGGCGGCGCTCATCAACGCGGCGCCCGGCGAGATCGTCTTCACGTCGGGCGCGACCGAGGCGAACAACCTGGCGGTCAAGGGGGCGGCCGCGGCCCGTTCCGGAAAGGGCGGGCACCTCGTCGTGTCGGAGATCGAGCACTTCTCCGTCCTGAACGCCCTGGTGCCGCTGCGGAACGGGGGGTGGGAGGTCACGCTTCTCAAGGTCGACGGGGACGGGCGCGTCGACCCCGAGGACGTTCGGAAGGCGATCCGTCCCGGGACGGCCCTGGTCTCGGTGATGCACGCCAACGCGGAGATCGGCACCGTCGAGCCCCTGGCGGCGATCGGGCGGATCGCGCGGGAGCGCGGCGTCCTCTTCCACACCGACGCGGCGGCGTCCGCCGGCCACGTTCCGCTCGACGTCCGGGAAGCCGGGGCGGATCTCGTCACGCTCTCGGCCCACAACTTCTACGGTCCGAAGGGGAGCGGCGCGCTCTACGTCCGCGAGGGGACGCGGCTCGAGCCGATCCTCGACGGGGGCTTCCAGGAGATGGGGTACCGGGCGGGGACCGAGAACGTCCCGGGGATCGTCGGGATGGGCGCGGCGGCGGAGATCGCCGCGCGCGAGATGGGGGAGTGGGCGGCGCGGCTTCGGCCCCTGGAGAAGAAGCTGCGCGACGGCATCGCGGCGTCCGTGGACCACGTCCATTTCACGGGACACCCGGCCGACCGGCTCCCGGGGCACGTGAGTTTCTGGGTCGAGTTCGCCGAGGGGGAATCGCTCCTCCTGTTCCTGAACGTCCACGGGATCATGGCGGCCTCGGGATCGGCGTGCAGCTCGAACCTGAAGGGGCGCGACGAGGAGGACCTCGTGGCGTCCCACGTCCTGCGGGCGGTCGGCGTCCCGAGCGACATCTGCACGGGGTCGATCACCTTCAGCATGGGGAAGGGGAACACGGAGGCCGAGGTCGACGCGGTTCTCGACGTCCTGCCGGGCATCGTCCGCAGGCTGTGGGAGATGTCGCCCACCTACCTCGACTACCAGAAGAGGATCACCCAGGGAGGTTGACCCGGAGATGGCCGGACCATACAGCGCCAAGGTAATGGACCATTTCATGAACCCGCGCAACGTCGGCGAGATCGAGGACGCGAGCGGCATCGGCGAGGTCGGGAACCCGGCCTGCGGGGACATGATGCGCCTGTACCTCAAGATCGAGGACGGCCGGGTCGTCGACGCGAAGTTCCGCACGTTCGGGTGCGGGGCGGCCATCGCCTCGAGCTCGATGCTCACCGAGATGATCAAGGGGAAGACGATCGCGGAGGCGCGGGAGATCACGAACCACCACGTCGCCGACGCGCTCGACGGCCTCCCGCCGGTCAAGATCCACTGTTCGGTCATGGCGGAGGAGGCCGTGAAGTCGGCCCTGGACGACTACGAGCGGAAGAACCCCGGCTGAACGGGAGGAGCGGAGCCGCCATGCTGGACCTCAACGAGATCGAGATCCTGCAGGTCGCGCTGGCCCACGAGGGCCGGGCGAAGGCGTTCTACGACCGTCTCGCCGCGCGCCACGGGGGCGACCCGGCCGGCGAGCTGTTCGCCTTCCTGGCCGGGGAGGAAGAGGGTCACATCCGGAAGCTGTCGTCCCTCCACGGGATCCCGGCCTTCGAGGCGGGGTGGGAGGCGAAGTACCTCCCGTATCTCATCGACCTCGACCGGCTCGCGTGGGAGGAAGGGATCCAGGCGGAGGCCGCGTCGGGCGCCGACGCCGCCCGGAAGGGCCTCGCGATCGCCCGGAAGGCCGAGACCCACGCCATCGAGTTCTACGGCAAGGCCGCCGAGGTCGCGGAGGACAGGGACACGAAGGAGCTCCTCGCCGGGCTCCAGGCGGAGGAGAGGATCCATCTCGCCCGGATCGACGGGTTGCTGAACCAGCCGCGGCCGACGGCCTGAAGGGGTCGCGCCCGCGCCCGTCTCCGGGGCCTCGCGGCGATACCCCGGCGGGACGCGAGGGCCGGGGGCGCACCGGAGGGCGCGCGTTGCTCACCCTGTACGACACCGTCTCGCGAAGGAAGGTCCCCTTCGCGCCGCTGCGTCCCGGCCGCGCCGGGATCTACACGTGCGGGCCGACCGTCTACCGGTACGCCCACATCGGGAACCTGAGGACGTACCTCCTCACGGACCTCCTCGTGAGGACGCTGCGGTTCGCGGGGTTCTCGACGTTCTCCGTCCAGAACATCACGGACATGGGGCACATGCACCAGGAAGCCCTGGACCGGGGCGAGGACAAGGTGATCGCCGCGGCCCGGACGGCGGGCAAGAGCGCGCGGGAGATCGCGGCGTTCTTCACGGACGCCTTCTTCCGCGACTGCGGGCGGATGAACTTCCTGCCGGCGGACGTCTATCCCAGGGCGTCGGAACACGTTCCCGAGATGATCGCGGTCGCCCTGGCCCTGGACCGGAAGGGGGCGGCGTACGGCGGCGGGGGCTACCTCTATTTCGACGTCACGAAGGCCGCCGGGTACGGGGAGATGTCGGGCGCCGTCCTGGGCGCCGGGACCGCGGCGGCGCGCACGGACCCCGCCGTCCATCGCCACAAGAGGCGGCCGGAGGATTTCTCGCTCTGGCTGGCGGCGGAGCCCGGGCGGGAGTTCTCCTGGGACAGCCCGTGGGGCCGGGGATGGCCCGGGTGGCACGTGGAGTGCGCGGCGATGGCGGTCAAGTACCTGGGGCCCGACTTCGACCTCCACGTGGGCGGGATCGACCTGCGCTTCCCCCACCACGAGAACTCGCGGGCCATGGCGACCACGGCGACGGGCGGGCGCTTCGCCGCGACCTGGCTCCACGCCGCCCATCTTCTCGTGGACGGGCGCAAGATGTCGAAGTCGCTGAACAACGAGTACGTTCTCGACGACCTCGCCGCCCGCGGCGTCGATCCGCTGGCGTTCCGCTACCACTGCCTGACCGTCCATTACCGGACCCCGATGAACTTCACGTGGGAGGGGCAGGCGGCCTCCGCCCGCGCGCTGGCGCGGCTGCGCGACGCGCTCGCCGGCGGTGCGGGCGGCGGCGGGAAGGCGCCCCCGGCGGGCGCGGAGGACGCGTTCCGGCGCCGCTTCCGCGAGGCGATGGAGGACGACCTGTCGGCCCCCCGCGCCCTCGGCGTCGTCAACGAGGCGGCGCGCTCGGGGCTCCGGGGCGATGCGCTCCGGCGGCTCGCGGCCGAGTGGGATGCCGTGCTGGGCGTGGGGCTGATCGCCGCCGCCGGCGCGGAGCGGGTCGCGGGGACGGAGCCGCCCCCGGACGCCGTCCCTCCCGAGGTCGTGGAACTCGCGGCGCGGCGCGAGGCGCGCCGCCGCGAGCGCGATTTCCCCGGGGCGGACGCGCTCCGGGACAGGATCCGCGCGGCCGGCTACGACATCGTCGACGCCGGGGACGGCCGTCCCCGGCTCAGGAGGCTGTAGATGATCCCGGTGAGGACGCTGGACGACCTGATGGAGGCCGCGCACGGATACCAGCGGTCGATGGCGCTGTTCGCCGCGCTGAGGCTCGGCGTCTTCTCGGCGCTGGCGCGGGGAGGCCTGGACGCGGCGGCGGTCGCGAGGCGCGTCGGCGCGGATCCCCGCCGGCTCGGCGTCCTCCTGGACGCCCTGACGGCGATGGGGCTTCTCCGCAGGACCGGCGCGCGGTACCGCAACTCCGACGTGGCGGCGCTGTTTCTGGCCGACGGGCCCCGGTCGAAGGCCTCGATCCTGCTGCACCATCGCGACTGCTGGCGCGACTGGTCGCGCCTCGAGGAGACGATCCGGGCAGGCCGCGAAGGGAAGCCGCCCGGCGGCGACGAGCACGAGAACTTCATCCGGGGGATGGAGGACAACGCCCGCGAGCGCGCGGCCAGGGTCGCCGCGCGGTTCCGCCTTCGGCCCGGGGAGCGGCTTCTCGACCTCGGGGGAGGGCCCGGGACGTACGCGGTGGCGTGGGCGCGACGGTATCCCGGCGCCGTCGTGACGCTCTTCGACACCCGCGCGACGGTCCGGATCGCGCGCCGGATCCTCGGGGAGAAGGGCGCGTCGGGGACGGTCCGGCTTCTCGGAGGCGACTTCCTTGCCGACCCCATCGGCGGACCGTACGACTTCGTCTGGATTTCCCAGATCCTCCATGCCTACCCGGAGAGGGAGTGCCGGGTCCTCCTGAGGAAGGCGCGCCGGGCCCTGTCCCCCGGCGGGCGCGTCGCGGTCCAGGAGTTCCTGCTCGACGAGGGCGGCGCGTCGCCCCCGGGGCCGGCCTTCTTCTCCGTCCACATGGTCGCCGTGACCGAGGGGGGCCGGGCCTACTCCGCGCGCGACGTCGCCGCGATGCTGCGGGCCGCCGGGTTCGGCAGGACGGCGCTGGCGGACCGGGACCGCAGGGGACTGGGGATCGTCACGGCCCGCGCCTGACGCGCCGTTGCGCGGTGCGGCCGCACCTGTGTTACACTCCTGCCAATGAGAAGGGCATGGATCATCCTCGGTCTCTGCCTGCTCCTGCTTCCCGGCTGCGCCGACAAGGGGAAGGCCCCCGCGGGCCCGGGGACGCAGGGCCGGACGCTCGTCATCGGCCTGATCCCGGAGCGCAACATCTTCAAGCAGCTCGAACGGTACCAGCCCCTCGCGAACTACCTCCGCGCCAGGACCGGGATCGAGGTCCGGCTCAAGGTGCTCTCCCGGTACGGGAACATCATCGACAACTTCAGGTCCGCGGGGCTGGACGGCGCCTTCTTCGGGAGCTTCACCTACGCTCTCGCCCACGCCCGGCTGGGCCTGACCGTCCTGGCGAGGCCCGAGGACGCGCAGGGGGTCTCCACGTACTACGGCCTCATCTTCGTCCGCAAGGACAGCGGCATCAGGACGGCGAAGGCGATGAAGGGAAAGCGCTTCGCCTTCGTGGACAAGGCCACCACGGCCGGGTACCTCCTGCCGCTGGAGTATTTCCGGAACAACCGGATCCGGGACTACAAGGCCTACTTCCGCGAGACGTATTTCGCCGGGACGCACGAGGACGCGGTCTACGACGTGCTGAACCGGAAGGCGGACGTCGGCGCGGCGAAGAACACCGTGTACGAGCGGCTGGCGGTCGCCGACGGCCGCATCACGCGGGACCTCGCGATCCTCGCCAGGTCGCCGGAAGTCCCCGAGAACGGCCTCGCGGTGCGCGGCGACATCGAAGACCCGGTCAAGACGGCCCTCAGGGACGCGCTGGTCGGCATGGACAGGGACCCGGCGGGGCGGGAGGTGCTCGAGGCGTTCGGCGCCCGGCGCTTCATCGCGACGAGCGACCGCGATTACCAGTCCGTGTTCGATTACGCCCGCGCCGTCGGCATCGATCTCGTGCGATACGACTACCGGAACGAGTGATGAAGAGGACGTTCGCCGCGGGGCTCCTGGTCCTGCTCGCCGCGTTCCTCGCCGGCGGCGCCTACGTCGTCGTCGCGATCGAGTCCGGCACCGCGCGGCTCGACGAGCTCGTCAAGCTTCACCAGGTCGAGATCCTGCGCGAGCACTACCTCATCCAGATCAAGCGGGTCCAGTCCGACCTCGGCCTCCGGAACACGCGGTACTCGAGGACGTTCGACACGGTCGTCACCGACGTCGTCAACATGGGCCGGGCCGTGGACCGGTGCTTCGGCTGCCACCATTCCCCGGCGGGCGAGTCGCGGCTGCGGGAGTTCAAGGACGAGACGGAGAAGTACGAGCAGGCCTTGAGCCGCGTCCTCACGATCCGGGCGAACGCGTCGCGGCTCGCCGAGGAGGAGGACAACGCCTTCCGGAGGGGCGAGGCCCTCATGGGGAAGGTCAAGGACATGATCGCGCTGACGAGCGGGCGGCTGGCCGGCAAGATGCAGCTGTCGCTCGAGAAGATCCGGAACACGCGGTACGTCCTCTATGCGCTTCTCGGGGTCGGTCCTCTCCTGGCCGGGGGCATGGCGCTTGCGTTCGTCCGCGGGATCGACCGGTCCGTCGCGGTCCTCCGGAAGGCGACGGAGGAGCTGAAAGGCGGCAACCTCGAGCACCGGGTCGAAGGCCTGACGGGCGAGTTCGGCGACCTGGCCGCCGCCTTCGACGGGATGGCGCGCGCGCTCCGGGACCAGGTGCGCGCGATCCGGCGGACCGAGCAGACGGTGATGCTTGCGGACCTCGCCACGGGGCTGGCGCAGGAGATCGGCAAGCCGCTCGCGGGGATCAAGGCGGCCGTCGCGGACCTCGCCCGGGAGCCCGGACTTTCCGCGGGGGACCGGGAGGTCGTCGACAGGGTGGTCGACGAGATCGGGTGGCTCGAGACGATGATGCGGACCCTCCTGAACTTCGCGAAGCCGCCGAAGTCGACCGACGCGGAGGTGAACGTCAACAACCTGCTCGAGGCGACGCTCGCCTTCTGCCTGAAACACGGCTTTCCCGAGCCGGCCGCGCGGGACAAGGTCCGGATCGTGAAGGAGCTGTGCCCGCTCCCGCAGATCGCGGCGGACCACCGGCAGCTCCGGCAGCTGTTCCTCAACCTGTTCCTGGAGGCCTTCGACGCGATGCCCGACGGCGGCGTCCTGGGGATCAGGACGTCGGTCGATGGCGACCCCGCGGCCATCCGGGTCGAGGTCTCGGACACCGGCAGGCGGGACGGTGCCGGGCCGGCAGGAGCCGCCGACGATCTGTCCGTTTCGCGCTTCCTGCTGGAAAAGCAGGGGGGGGCGATGGCCGCGGTGAGAATCCCGGATGGCGGCACGGTGGTGACGCTGCGCCTGCCGGTCAGGCCTCCGGGAGAGCCGTCGGCGTCGTAAAGGAAAGTCCGGCCCGGAACCCCCCGGGGGCCATCGTCGTCCATCGGACTTCCGCCGTGGCGCGGCGACCGACGAACTGCGGGTAGGGATCCGCGGCATCGACGTCGGCCGTCCTCACGCGCACGGTCTGGCCCGCCGCGAGGGGATGCTCCGTCGCCACGCGAAGCCCGCCGCCTCCGACGTCCTCCGCAAGTCCGGTCAGGCCGTTGGGCTCGAACCCGGCGCCCGGCGGCACGGGCGCGAGGAGCGAGAGCCGCACGGGAAACCGGCAGGCGTGCCGGGGGTGCCGTCGCGGGACGGGGTAGTCCCGGAACATGTCCAGGACGCGCCCGCGGACCGCCGACGGGTCGAACGGCTTCTCGACGAGGAGATCGGCGCCCGCCGCGATCGCCCGCCGGATGTTGGCCGGGGTCGCGTCGGCGGTGATGACGACCGTGCGCGTCGGGGGAGAGAGTCTCTTGATTTCCCCGAGGATCGCGATTCCGTCGGCGTCGGGAAGGTGGACGTCGAGGATCGCGACATCGTAGGTCGTGGCCCGGAGGGTCCGGCGCGCGCCCTGCCCGTCGCCGCAAACGGTGACGACGAAGCCGCCGTCGGCGAACTCCCGTTCGAGGGCCCAGCAGATCATCCGGTTATCGTCGACGACGAGAAGACGCAATCCGGACCGCGTGTCATTGGCCATGCGGCCGGGACTGCAAGATGAATGCCGCGAGGGATGCCGAGGTCCGTCACCGGGCAACGTCAAGAATCTCGGGCACTTGGCGACGCGACGGCCGCGCGGCCGGCTCGAACGGCGCGGAATCGCTGGGTGATTCCGCGAACCGCCCGGCGCGGCTCGCGCAAAAGACGCAAAGACCCCGGGCCTGCGGTGGCCGGCAGTCCCAGGGTCGACGGATTTTCGGAATGGTGGGCGCTACAGGACTTGAACCTGTGACTTCCACCGTGTGAAGGTGGCACTCTACCGCTGAGTTAAGCGCCCGGCCGCGTTCCCATTCTGACGCGGGACCGGGTTTCGCGCAAGCGGATTCTTGGACGGAACCCGCGACGGGCGCGCGCCGTGCGCGGCTCCCTCGGGCGACGATGGCGGCCCGGAAGGTCAGAACGACACTTGCGCGCCCGCGTACGGCCCCTTCACCCGGATCTCGGCGACGATGTCGTCCTCGTCCACCTTCATGTCGAGGTACCGGTAGCCGCCCTGGATCCGGAAGAACGGGAACGGGACGTACGACGCGAAGACGTCGGCCTCGTAGACGTGGTTCCCCGAATACGCGATGCCGGTCAGCCGGGCGTCCGCGCGCAGGACGTTCTTCAGCACGCCGGCGCCGGCCGCCAGGCCGGCCATCGGGATCGGCGCCGCGAAATCCTTCGTTTCCGTCGCCCCCCCGCCCTGGAGCTCCGCGGTGCCGTCGACGTACTTCACCTTCACGATCAGGCCGAGGTTGAAGCTCGCGGCGACGACGTCGGGCCGGAGCAGGTCGATCTGGACGTCGCCGTCCACCATCGTGACGTCGAGATCGGTGACGACGTGGGCGCCGGCGCCGAACGACTGGCCGTTGAACGTGATCGGGGCGGTCAACGTCTTGCTGCCGTCGTAGGCGACCGGGGTGTACCCGACCCTCAGGTGGACCCGGCCGAACCGGACGAACGCCTCGCCCGAGGGGAAGTCCTCGTCCGTCACGCCGAGGTCATCCTTGGCGTCGAGCTTCGTGTCCGGAGCGGGCGAGAATGTCTGGACCTCCGCCGACATGTCCGGAAACCAGTAATATCCACGGACACCCACGTCGAGGCCGGGGAGGGCGGACGCCGGGGCCGCGATCGCCAGGAGACCGAGGACCGCGGGGATCAGCGCGAATCGTCTCATGGTTTCTCCTTTCCCTTCTGCTATAATGGCTCGGCCGCCGACAAAGGGAGGCGGGACGGGGTGACCATGACGACCGAACGGACACGCGAGATCCGGCGCCGCCGGCACCGGAAGGCGAAGGCGCGGAAACGCCGCCGGAAGGAAGCTGCGTCCAAATGACGCGTCCTCCCCGCCGCATCGGGGAGGATCTTCGACGACGGAAGCGGATGGGGCGCTGGTGGCCCCCCCGGACTTCAAATCCGGCAGGGAGGCAGAAATGTCTCCGGTGGGTTCGATTCCCTCACGCTTCCGCCAATCTTTATCCCATCGGAAGCCCGGGAAATCGAACCGAGCGGCGCGCCGACGAACAGGAGGAAAAGCAGCCGGTTCGCCGGTTGCCTGCGTCAGCGCAGCGAGGCGGGCCTCGCGCGGCGAGCGGCGAGGGCCGCGAGCCATTGCGGCGATTCCCTCACGCTTCCGCCAATCTTTAAGGGTTGCCATTTCCCGTCTTATCGCGAGAAACGGCCCGGCCCTTTACCGGTTCTTCCTCCCGATCCGCCGTGTCGCCGCGCTGCCGCCGGCCGGCCCGTATCCCGGCGAACGGGTCCCGCGGGCCGCAGGCCGCGCCGCAGGCGACCGGACGGTCCGGGGGAGGCGCGGGGTTCGGGAACGCGCGTCCTTCAGGATGACCCGTTCGAGAACCGGCAGCCGCAATAGTTCTGGCGGTAGAGCGAGAGCCGCTTCGAGATCGTCACGCTCTTGAGGAACCCGTCGTTCTTCTTCATGTCCGCCTCGATGAAGGCGATCCCGGCCTTCGCGCCCTCGTCCCGCCCGATACTGTTGACCATCGCGGCGTCCTTTCGCGGGCTGACCGTGAGCACGGTGCAGAACGCGGCAAACCCCGCGGCCTTCGCCGCCTGCGCCGTCCGGGCGAGGCGCAGGCGGACGCACGCCTCGCACCGGCGCCCCTTCTCCGGCTCGTCCTCGAGGCCGCGGACCGCCGCTTCCCACTCCTCCCGGCCGCCCTCGCCGACGCGGAGGGCGAACGGGAGGGCGTCCTGGAGGCGCCGGACCGCCGCGAGCCGCCGGGCATGTTCCTCACCGGAGTCGATGTTCGGGTTGAAGAAGAACCCCTCGATCCGGAACAGCTCCTGCATCGCCGGGACGCCGTAGGCGGCGTCGGGGCCGCAGCAGACGTGGACGAGAACGTCGATCCCCGGCCGGTGCCGCGTGAGCAGCCTCACATCCGCAACCCTCCTTCCACCTCCTTTATCTTATAATCGAAGAAGCCCGGAAAGGAGAGAAAGCCGGTGATCGTACAGGTCGTCCTGTTCATCGCCACGTTCCTTTCGACCCTCGTCGCGGGGACCTTTCTCGCCGGCGGCAATCCCCTGAAAAACCCGCTCGACATCGTCCTCGGGCTTATGTTCGCGGTTCCCCTTCTCTCGATCCTGTCCGTCCACGAGATGGGGCACTACGTCGCGGCGCGCCGGCACGGGGTCGTCGTGACGCCGCCCTACTTCATCCCCGCGCCCTCCTTCATCGGGACCTTCGGGGCCTTCATCAAGATCAAGTCGGCGGTCCCGCACCGGGACGCCCTGATGGATATCGGGGCCGCGGGCCCGATCGCCGGGGCGATCGTCGCCGTTCCCGTCCTCCTGGTCGGCCTCGGCCTCTCGGTCCTCAAGCCCTCCTCCGGCCTCGCCGGGATCCCGCTCGGGGAATCGCTCCTGTTCAAGGCGGCGACGTACGCCGTCCTCGGGAGCGTGCCGAGCGGGTTCGACGTCGTTCTCCACCCGGTGGCGTTCGCCGGATGGATCGGCCTGCTGGTGACCGCCCTCAACCTCCTGCCGTCCGGCCAGCTCGACGGGGGACACATCGCCTACGCCCTCTTCGGCCCCCGGTACGGGAAGGTGGCCCGGGCGGTCCCGTATCTCCTCCTCCCGATGGGCTTCCTCTGGGGAGGATGGGTCATCTGGGCGGTGCTTCTCTTCTTTCTCGGGACCCGGCACCCGGCGCCCGTCTTCGACGAGATCCCGCTGTCCCGGGGACGGCGGATCGTCGGCCTCTTCGCCGCGGCCCTGTTTCTCCTCTGCTTCACGCCCAACCCGGTTCCGATGTAGAGGGCGCGGAGGCCGCCATCCGCGAGCTCCTTTCCCTGAAACCGTACCTCGCGCGCCACCGGGCGGCGTACCTGCTGTGCGCGCTCGGCCTCTTCGCCTCGAGCCTCTTCGGCCTCCTCGTCCCGTGGATGACGCGGGCGGCCATCGACGGGATGTCGGCGCCCGACGGCCGCGCGCGGATCGCCGCCGCGATCGGCTGGATGCTCGTCTTCGCCGCCTTCCACGGCGCGTTCCGGTACCTCTCCCGGCGCGGCCTGCTCGCGACGGCGCGGCGGGTCGAGATGCGCTTGCGGGCGGACATCTTCTCCCACGTGGTCCGCCTTCCCCTCTCGTTCTTCGCGAAGACGCCGACGGGCGACGTGACGTCGCGCCTCACCAACGACGTGTCCGCCGTCTGGCTCTTCCTGGGCCCCGGCTTCCTGACCCTGATCGGGACGGTCATCTCGTACGTCCTCGCCCTGGCGTTCATGATGCGGATCAGTATCGCCCTGACGTTGGTGGCGCTCGCCGTCGCCCCGCTCATCGTCTTCGTCTCGCGGGGGTACGGACGGGCGTTCCACCGGCTCCACCGGAAGGTCCAGGAGACGCTCGCGGCGATGAACGCCACGCTCCAGGAGAACGTCACCGGGATCCGGCTCGTCAAGGCGTACGGGCTGGAGGAGGCCGAGGAGCGGCGGTTCGGGGCGAATTGCCGCGACTATTACGCCCACAACGTGTCGGTGTCGCGGACGTCGGCCGCCTTTCACGGGGCGATCGGCCTCCTGGCCGGCGCGGGGGTGGCGCTCGTCCTCTGGCTCGGCTCCCGGCTCGTGATCCGGGGGAGCCTTTCCCTCGGCGGGTTCGTCGCCTTCAATGCCTACCTTGCCATGCTCTCGTTCCCGACGATGGCGCTCGGCTGGGTGATCAACCTCTTCGAGCGGGGCGGCAGCGCGATGGGGAGGATCAACGAGTTCCTGCGGCTGCCCCCGGAGGGCCGCCTCGGCGCGGCGGACGCCGGCGCGGACGCGGCGGACGCGGGCGAGGCGCGAGGGACGGGACCGGCCCGGAGCGGGGCGTTCCTGTCGGTCCGGGACCTGCGGTTCTCCTACGACGGCGACGGCGAGGGACGCGGCGAGGTGCTCCGGGGAGTCTCCTTCGATGTCGGACGGGGCGAGGTCGCGGCGCTCGTCGGCCTGACGGGCTGCGGGAAGAGCACCCTCCTGTCGCTTCTTCTCGGGTTCCATCCCGCGCCGCCGGGGACGATCTTCCTCGAGGGGCGCGACATCGGCCGGATGCCGCTGGACGCGCTCAGGCAATCGGTCGCCTGGGTCGGCCAGGACCCGTTCCTGTTCTCCGACACCGTGTTCGCGAACATCGGGTACGGCCTGCCGCGTCCCGATCCGGCCGCGGTGCGGCGGGCGGCGGGGCACGCCCGCATCCTGTCGGAAATCGAGGAGATGCCGGAGGGGCTCTCGACCGTGATCGGCGAGCGGGGGATTTCCCTGTCGGGCGGCCAGAAGCAGCGGGCGACGCTCGCGCGGGCGCTGTGCGCGGGCGGGGAGCTGCTCCTCCTCGACGACGCCCTCTCCGCCGTCGACGCGGAAACGGAGCGGGAGATCTTCGATGCCCTGGTGTCGGCGCGGGAAGGCCGCACCATCCTCTTCAGCACGCACCGCCTGGCTTCGCTGGCCCGCTGCGACCGGATCCTGGTGATGGAGGAGGGGAGGATCGCGGAGCAGGGGACCCACGACGAGCTTCTCTCGCGCCGCGGCGCGTACTTCGACCTTTATTCGCGCCAGATGCTCTCGCGGGAGCTGGAGGAGGCGCCTTGAGCAACGGGGGCGAGCTCTACTTCCACGAGGACCGCGTTGCGACGCAGGGACTCGACCTCGCGCTCCTGCGGCGCCTCCTCGCGTACCTCGGTCCCCACAAGGGGCTGATCGCGCTCGCCCTCCTCGGCCTCGTCCTGGGCACGGCGTGCCAGCTCGCCGGGCCCTACCTCATCAAGATCGTCATCGACCGCCACGTGACCCCGCGCGTCCTTCCGGGGATGGGGCGGTGGATCGCCCTCTACCTGCTGGCCCTGGCGGGGGGGATGGGGTTCCTGTATCTCCAGATGTTCTCCGTGTCTGTGCTCGGCCAGCGCGTGATCCTGGCGATCCGGCGCGAGATGTTCGCGCGGCTGGAGCGGCTTCCCGTCCCGTTCTTCGATCGGACCCCGACGGGACGGCTGATGACGCGCCTCACCTCGGACGTCGAGGCGCTCCAGGAGCTCATCGCGTCGGGTCTCGTTTCCACCGTGGGAGACGCGGCGGTCCTCGCCGGAACCGCGGCGATCCTCCTGTGGATGAACGCGCGGCTCGCCCTCGTCGTCTTCGCGGTGCTTCCGGTCCTCGTCGCCTTCGTCGAGCTCCTCAAGCGGTTCATCCGGGAAGCGAACCGGGAGATCCGGCGCAGGCTCGCGCGCCTCGCCGCGTTCCTCCAGGAGCGCGTCGCCGGGATCGCCGTCGTCAAGGCGTTCGTCCGCGAGGAGGACGCGGACCGGCGCTTCGACGCGCTCAGCGGGGAGTACGGCGCCGAGGCGATCCGGCTGACGAACCTCTACTCGGTCTACTTTCCGGGCGTCGAGCTCCTCGCCTCGGTGGCGGTGGCGCTCCTCCTGTGGCGCGGGGGGATCGGGGTGCTCTCCGGCGCGCTGACGTTCGGGACGCTCGTCGCCTTCCTGGAGTACGCCCAGAAGTTCTACAACCCGATCAAGGACATGAGCGACAAGTACAACATCCTCCAGTCCGCCCTCGTCGCGTGCGAGCGGATCTTCCACGTCCTGGACACGGAGGAGTCCCCGGAGTACCGCCTGCCGTCCGGGAGCGGACCGACCGCGGCGGCCGAAGTCGGGGAATCCCGGGGAGAGGCCCTCCCGTCCGCGGGAGGGCGGACGGCGGTCGAGTTCCGGGACGTCTGGTTCTCGTACCGCGAGGGCGGGGAGCCGGTCCTGCGCGGCGTGTCCTTCGCCATCCGGGAGGGCGAGACGGGCGCGATCGTCGGCGCGACGGGCGCCGGGAAGACGACGGTCCTCAGCCTCCTGTGCCGCCTCTACGAGATCTCGCGAGGACAGATCCTCCTGTTCGGCCGCGACATCCGGGCGATTCCGCGGGAGGAGCTGCGCGGCGCGGTGTCGCTGGTCCTCCAGGATCCTTTCCTCTTCTCGGGGACCATCCGCGAGAACGTCGCGGCGGGCGGCGGGGCCGTCGCCGCGGCCGTCGCCGCGGCGGGCGTCGACGCCTTCGCGTCGGGGTGGGAGCGCGGGCTGGATACCGAGGTGGGCGAGCGGGGGGGGCGCCTCTCCGTCGGCCAGCGCCAGCTCGTCGCCTTCGCGCGGGCGCTCGCCCGGGAACCGCGGCTGCTCGTCCTGGACGAGGCCACCTCGAGCGTCGATCCCGTCACCGAGAGCGCGATCCGCAGGGCGCTCGACAACATCTTCGCCGGGCGCACCTCGCTCGTGGTGGCGCACCGCCTGTCCACCGTGCTGTCCGCGGACCGGATCGTCGTGATGCACAAGGGAAGGGTGCGCGAGACGGGAACCCACGCGGAGCTGGTGGGGGCCCGCGGAATCTACCACCGGCTGTACACCCTCCAGTTCGGAGGGGGGCCGCCCGCGTCGCCGGGGGGGCAAGATCGGGGGTACCCTGCCGCCTTCTGATGTATTAATATCAGTGTTTTCATACCTTCCGGAGGTGCTGCGCGTGATGCCAGAGACGGTCGTCGAGACGAGGCTGGCCGGGTTGACGCTCCTCGGCCGCGGCAAGGTGCGGGACATCTACGAGGTCGACGGCAGGCTGCTCCTGGTGGCCTCGGACCGGCTGTCCGCGTTCGACGTGGTGATGCCGGACGGCATCCCCGGGAAGGGGAAGGTGCTCAACCAGATCTCCGCCTTCTGGTTCCGCAAGCTGTCCTCCGTGATCCCCAACCACATGCTCTCCATCGACGTGGCCGCCTTCCCGGCGGCCGCGCGCGCCCACGCCGACACGCTCCGGGGGCGCGCCATGCTCTGCCGGAAGGCGGCGCCGCTGCCGGTGGAGTGCGTCGTGCGCGGGTACCTGTCGGGCTCCGGGTGGGCCGAGTACCAGGAGCGGGGCGAAGTGTGCGGCATCCCGCTGCCGAAGGGCCTGCGGGAGTCGGACAAGCTTCCCGAGCCGATCTTCACGCCCGCGACCAAGGAGGAGAAGGGGAAGCACGACGTCAACATCTCCTACGCCCGGATGGCGGAGATCCTCGGGAACGAGCGGGCCGCCGCGGTCCGCGGCGCCGCCGTCGCGCTGTACCGCGAGGCCGCCGACTACGCGCTCGGCCGGGGGATCATCATCGCGGACACCAAGTTCGAGTTCGGGCTGGCCGAGGAGAGCCTGATTCTCATCGACGAGGCGCTGACGCCGGACTCGTCCCGCTTCTGGCCCGCGGCCGAGTACCGGCCCGGGGGGCCGCAGCCGAGCTTCGACAAGCAGTTCGTCCGCGACTACCTGCTGACGCTGCCGTGGAACAAGACCGCCCCGGGCCCGAGGCTGCCCGCCGACGTGGTCGAGAGGACGGCGGCGAAATACCGGGAGGCGCTGACGATCCTGACGGGGAAGGACATCGAGTAGCGTGGCGGACGCGCCCTTCCGCAAGATCTTCATCGCCAACCGCGGCGAGATCGCGTGCCGCGCGATCCGCCCGTGCCGGGAGCTCGGGATCCGCGCCGTCGTCGGGTATTCCGACTGCGACGAGCTCTCCCTCCACGTGAAGCTCGCCGACGAAGCGGTTCCCCTCGGTCCCTCGCCGGCGTCGATGAGCTACCTGGACATCGAGGCGGTTCTCCGGGCCGCCAGGGACTCCCGCTGCGACGCGATCTTCCCGGGGTACGGCTTCCTGGCCGAGAACCCGGACTTCGCGGAGGCGGTGGAGCGGGAGGGGATGGTCTTCATCGGGCCGCCGGCGCGGGTGATGCGCGTCCTGGGCGACAAGATCACCGCCCGCAGGGCGCTCGCCGCCTCGGGCGTCCCCGTGACGCCGGGGATCGAGGACGTCGAGAACGCGGACGAGGTCATCGCGTTCGGGGAGCGGGTCGGGTGGCCCATCATCATCAAGGCGACGGCGGGCGGGGGCGGGAAGGGGATGCGGAAGGTGACCTCCCCGTACGAGGTCGCCGAGAACCTCGAGTCCGCGCGCTCCGTGGCGGAGAAGGCGTTCGGGAAGGACACGGTCTACGCGGAGAAGTTCATCGAGGGGGGTCGCCACATCGAGTTCCAGTTCCTCGCGGACCGGTACGGCAACGTCATCCATCTCGGCGAGCGGGAATGCTCGATCCAGCGCCAGCACCAGAAGCTCGTCGAGGAGGCGCCCTCGTCGCTGCTCTCCCCGGACGTCCGCAGGAAGATGGGCGAGATCGTCGTCCGGGCGATGAAGGACGTGGGGTACGAGACGGCGGGGACGCTCGAGTTCCTCGTCGACCGGGCGGGGAAGTTCTACGCCCTCGAGGTCAACACGCGCATCCAGGTCGAGCACACCGTGACCGAGATGATCAGCGGGATCGACATCATCCGGAAGATGTACAAGATCGCCGCGGGGGAGCGCCTTTCTCTCAGGCAGGGGGACCTCCTCCTGCGCGGCCACGCGATCCAGTGCCGGATCAACGCCGAGGACCCGAAGAACGGCTTTTCCCCGTCCTTCGGGCGCGTCTCGTTCCTGCGGCAGATCAGCGGCCCGTTCGTCCGGACCGAGTCGGGGATCTACCAGGGCTGGCAGGTCCCGCCGTTCTACGACTCCCTGCTCGCGAAGATCTGCTCGGTCGGCAAGGACCGGTTCACCGCCATCCAGCGGATGCGGCGCGCGCTGATGGAGTACGAGATCTGGGGAGTCAAGACGACGATTCCCCTCCTCAAGGCGATCATGGACGACCCCGATTTCGTGGACGGCAGGATCCACACCGGGTTCATCGAGGAGAACATCGCCCGTCTGACGGCGTACGCGGAGGCCGACGACGGGATCTTCAAGGTGGTGCGTTTCGTCGCCGAGGTCTCCGCGTTCGGCCGCAACGTCCACAGCGCGTGACGGCGGCCGGCAGCCGCGGGGGGGACATGCGAGGGCATCTCGCGAAGCGGGGGACGCGGAAGGTCCTCAAGGGCCTGCGGGACGGCAAGGAGATCTGGTTCACCAACACCGGCCCGCGCGACACCGGCCAGAGCGACTACAAGAACCGGCTGACCGTGTACGACCTCGTCCGCCTGGCGCCGCTCTACAACGCGTCGGGCTACTTCTCGGTCGAGGTCCACGGCGGGGCGCGGCTCCACCAGGACCTGCTGAACAACAAGATCGACCCGTTCGAGGAAGCGCGGATGTGGGCGGAGCGGATGCCCGCCGTCCTGACGCAGACCCTCATCCGCTCCACGAACGTGTGGGGGTACAGGATGTACCCCAGGAACGTCGTGCGCCTGGCCGTGAGGGCCTTCCTGCCCACGATCGACGTCTGGCGCTGCTTCGACTTCCTCAACTACGTCCCGAACATGATCCCGATCGCCGAGGAGGTCCTGAAAGGGGGGAGGATCTTCGAGCCCGCCGTCTCCTTCACCGAGTCGCCCGAGTGCTCGGACGCCTATTACCTGCGGGTCGTCAAGGAGATCGTCGCGGTGTGCGGGGGGACGGACGAGATCATCCTGTGCATCAAGGACATGGCGGGCGTCGGCAGCCCGGCCCGGATCCGGCGCCTGATCGACGCCGTTCTCCAGAAGCATCCCGGCCTCGTCGTCCAGTACCACCGGCACGCCACCGACGGCCTGGCGATCCCGGCCCTCGCCGCCGCGGCCGCCGCCGGTGCGCGGATCTTCGACGTGACCGACGACGCGTTCTCCCGCTTTTACGGCCACGCGCCGGTGCGCCCGGTCGCCCGGTACCTTCGGGAACTCGGGTTCGACGTTCGCCTCGACGCGGGGAAGGCCGACGAGGCATCGGACCTCGTCCGCGGCTTCATCCGCGAGTACGAGTCGTTCGAGTCCCAGTACAGGGGGTTCTCCCAGGACGTCGTGCGGCACCGGATGCCGGGCGGGGCGTTCCCGTCGTCCTTCGAGCAGGC
>JBLMWX010000186.1:0-20199 GCA_050257455.1 Gemmatimonadota bacterium
CGATGGACGAGATGATCGCCCTCTGCCGGGGAAGGCGGGACGTCCCGGTGATCGTCGAGGACGGGAAGGTCACGATCGGCTACGGGGGGACCTGAGGGGTGTGAGCGGCGCGGCCGTCGGCGGCGCAGGACACGGCGAGGCGGGAAAAGTTCAGGAACGTCCCTGAACTTTTGTTGTGGTATACCTATATCGCGCGTATTTTTCCACCACCACCCCCGGAGGGATTCACCCATGGCATTCGGCGAGGAGGCGCTCAAGTACCTGAACCTGGGGATCGAATCGGAGATCGCGGCGTACGTCTTCTACAAGCGCGCGATGAAGCTTGTCGGGGACCCGTCCCTGCGCGGGATCCTCGAGAAGTTCGCCGGTGACGAGAAGGGGCATTTCCTCACCCTCGAGGACGCCTACGACCGCCAGGTCCGTTCGGAGTGCTGGGCCCCCTACAAGGACATCCTGGGCAGGCCCGGGCTCCCCGACATCGACGAGCTGGTCCAGGAGACCCACAAGGAGCTCCTCGGAAGGATCGGGAAGCTCAAGACGAAGAAGGACGTCCTCGAGATGGCGCTCCTGCTCGAGAAGGAGGCCTTCGACCTGTTCAGCGACGCCTCGTCGCGGACGAAGGAGCCCGAGGCGAAGAAGATCTTCGACTACCTGTCGGCTTTCGAGAAAGGACACGTCCAGTCGGTCGAGAAGGAGCTGGCGGCCCTCTGAAACGCCGGCGGCGGGCAGCCCCCGCGGACTGCCCGCCGTCCCGTTCCCCTCTCCTCGCCCTGCGGCGCGGACTCTCTTTCGCCTACATCCCCTGGAGCAGCCCGTCGAACGTGCTGTAATGGTCTTCCTCGTCCGCCAGGATCTCCTGGAACAGCCGCTCGGTGACCCCGTCGCCGTCCTTGCGGGCCAGCGCGACGATCTTCCTGTAGAGGACGATCGCGCCCTCCTCGTCCTTCCGGTCCGTCTTGAGCATCTCCTTGAGGGTCTCCCCCACCAAGATGGGCGACGGCTTGGTCGTCGGCCTGCCGCCGAGCGCGACGAGCCGCTCCGCGATCTTCTCGGCGTGCTTCATCTCGGCGATCGCGATCTTCTTCAGCTCGTCCTTGACGGCGAACCCCGTCACGCCGGCCCACTGCACGTGCTGCCACAGGTATTGCACGGACACCTGGATCTCCCGGGCGATCGCCTCGTTCATGAGGTCCAGGAGCTCCTTCGACGCCTTGAGGCCCGCCATCGTGGTCTCCTTTCGGTCGGTCGGTCGACTGTTGGACGGCGCGGAAGGCCGTGCGGTTTCCGGTAAAAGACGGCGGGAGGCCGGCGCGAACCGGCCTCCCGCCGAAGGGACGCTTTTCAGAACTTGTAGCCGATATCGAGCGCAACGAGGTGAGCGTCGCCCTTCCATGTGCCGTTGAAGCCGGCGCCCGGCGTCCCCGTCGCGGAGATCGGGGGCACGGACTGGTTATTCACGGTCCGGTCCTGCTTGTCGACGTACATGTACGCGACGTCGAACGTCCAGTTGCTGACCTTGTACCCCGCGCCCGCGCTGTAGTAGAGCTTGTTGGCGTCGGGAAGCTCGGGGCCCATCGTCTCGGCGGGAACGGGCGTCGGATCGTACCGGAAGCCGAGGCGCAGCGCCAGCGGATCGGTCACGCGATATTCCGCCCCGACGTACACCCCCACCACGTCGTCCCAGTTCTTCGGCGTCGACGAGGGACCGAGGACGGGAAGCGTTCCGCCGATCACCACCGGCGGGATGCTGATGTCGAGCGACCTGAAAGAATGCCAGAATGTCGCGTCGGCATCGACCTCGACGGTCAGCCGGTCGAGCGTGCAGGCGACGCCCAGCGTCGCGGTCGCCGGCATATTGATCGTGGTCGAGCCGGTGGTGTGGAACGTCGTCGTGGGCCCGCCCGGCCACAGCTGGGAGAGGGAGAATCCGCCGAGCGCGGTCCGGGGAGCCGTGGAAATGCTGGACAGGTCGACGTCGCCGTCCTTGAGATCCAGGGAGAACTTGCTGCGGTAATTGAAACCAACCTTGACCGCCTTCGTCGGGATCAGCAGGACCCCGAAGTTGTACCCCCACGCCGTGCCGTCGGCCTCCATGTCCAGGTTGTACAAATTGTTCGTCCCGGCCGTGTTGTCGCCGATCCCGAGGTTGACGGGGGTCTTGGCCAGCTTGGCCTTCCCGTACATGAAGTCGATGCCCGCGCCCACCGACAGGACGTCGTTGACCTTGTACGCAACCGTCGGGTTGATCACGATGGTCATCAGGTCGATCTTCGTGATCTGGTTGCGGAAATAGCTCGTGTTACGGTTCTGGTACTCCTGCCCGAGCCCGAAGGGGACGAAGATGCCGACGCCGTAGGCGAAGTTCGGCGACGCCTTCCGCGTCCAGTAGGCATTCGGGACGAGGAAGTTCAGGGTCTTTTGCGTCTCGGAGATCGGCGTGCCGAACGACAGCGGCGTCGTGCCGTCGAACGTCCCTCCGTTCTCCTTGATATACGTCACGCCGACCATCACGTTCTGCCCCTCGAGCTGCGTGAGACCCGCGGGGTTGAAGTAGATCGCGGACGGGTCGTCGGCCTGCGCCGTGAAGGCGAACCCCATCCCCATCGCCTTGGCGCCCGCCTCCGGCAGACGGAACCCTCCGGCGTTCGCCGAGGCCGCGGCAAACAGCAGGATCACCAGGACGGCCAATCCCTTTCCAATCCTCATCGCTCCCCTCCTCCGGGCGCGCGGGCGCCCACCGATTCGATGTGGACCCAACATAACGTTTTACTGTTCAAGACGCAACGGATTTCACGGCCCAAAGCAATGAATAATATTCATAATCTCCGGGCTTCAGGAGGATCGTGAAGAGGAGCCGGAGACACACCCCCTGGTGGATCTTCTCCGCCCCGGCCTCGGAAAGCGAAGCCGTCTCGATGGGATAGCGCAGGAGCGTGAACTCCCGGTCCGAGGTGACGCCGACGGCGATCCGGCGCCACGCGTCGACGATGCGGAACTCCCGCAGCCCGGATGTCGCCCCCCGCGACGCGAGATCCTCGACCTTCCCGCCGATCCCCTCGTACCGGCGGTCCGGGCCGCTCCCGGAAAGGAAGTTGAGGTTCCACTCCGTGGCGAATTTCGCCGAGACGGTCTCGCGCCCCCGGTTGGCGACGCGGTACTTGACCTGGAACGCCTCCTCCCCCGCATCCACGTGGAGGACCTTCTCCAGCGAGAGCGCGGCGCCGCTCCACGCGAGCGGCAGCTCCTGGGCGAGGACGACCCGGGTGCCCCGGCGCGTGACCTCGCTGCGCGCCTGCCGACCCGCCGTCGCGAAGAGCGGCGGGACCGAATCGGCCAGGATCGCCTCCGCGGAGGAGTCCGCGCCGTAGACCGACTCCCGGAACGACGCCCGCTGCCACGGGTCGACGGCGAGCGCCGACAGCACCGAGGGGTCCTTGAGCAGGAGGACGTCGTGGATGCTCGCGGAGCCGTCGAACGCGCCGCCCGCCTTCGCCCTGAGCTTCTCATGGTACCCCTCGGCCCTGCGGGTGAGGACGTGCGCCAGCGCGATGCCCCGCTTCGGGAGCGAGATCTCGGTCAGCGCCCCGCCGTCGTGCGCGTGGGCGAGCAGCGAGAGCGACGGCGTCTTGACCAGGTGCTCCGTCCCGCCGTCGGCGTCGATGTCGCCCGTCACGACCTCCGTCCAGCCGGTCTTTCCCCCGTGGATGACGCGGTCCGCCGCCTCCTCCGCGCGCAGGAGGTTGGAATGCGCCGCTTCCCGGAGGTGGTTGAGATAAAGCCCCCCGAAGACGCCGTGCCAGTAGACGTCGTTGCACTGCGACCGGTACAGGAAATCGCGCGCCTCGGGGCTCCCCCCCTTCTTCCGGGCTTCCTCGACGCGCTCGCTCACCAGGAGCATCCGCTTGTGGAGCTGGTTGGACTCCTCGTACTTGCGGAGAAAGCTCCGGAAGTGCCCTCCCTGCGCGAACGGCTTGAACCACCCGTGCTTCCCCGCCCGCATCTCGTGGAGGAGCCCCCCGAACCGGGCCGCCGGGCCCGGCGGGAGCGTCCACTCGCCCATCTCGATGTAGGAGCAGGTGGGCAGGTAGACCCGTCCGCGCAGAGGCGCCGCCGCCGCGTACTCCCCCAGCGTCATCGTGGCGAGCCGGTCCTTCCGCGCGTCGATCCCCTCGAAGAAGCGGTGGAGCCACCCGTCCTCGTAGACGCTCTTGTGGGTCCCCGGCCAGATGCCGAACTTCTCGCCGTCGTCGGCGAAGATGGCCGCCGGGTAGGGGGCGTCGCGCGCGGTGAGCCGGTCGATCGCGTCGAGCGCCTGGTCCACGCCGCCGAACGGAATGAGGTACCGGAGCAGCTCGCTCCCCGGGAACAGGCGGACGGCCGCCCCGTTGACCTCCGTGAGGTACTGGCCGTCGAGCTCCTCGGGAGAGAGCCCCGCCCTCAGGAAATGGTAGTCGTCGAGCGGCAGGTAGTCGACCCCGGCCGCCGCCAGCGTGCCGGTGACGTCGGGCTCCCAGACGCGCTCCGCGAGCCAGATGCCGCGGGGCCTGCGGCCGAAATACCTCCCCACGGTGTCGGCGAGGTCCTTGAGCTGCCCCAGCCGGTCCCGCTCCGGAAGGAGGGCGAGGACCGGCTCGTACATCCCGCCGCCGAGCACCTCGATCTGGCCGCGCGCCGCGAGGTCCTTGAGCAGCCCGAAGACCGCCGGCTGCTTCCGGGCGATCCACTGGAGGAGGAACCCCGAGAAGTGCACCGTCACCTTGATCCCGGGGAAGCGGTTCAGCGTCTCGAGAAACGGGAGGTACGCCTTGCGGCACGCCTCCTCGAGGACGAACTCGAAGTTCCCCACCGGCTGGTGATTGTGAAGGCACAGGAGGAGGACCCGGGAGGGGCCCGCGGGCTGCATCAGTGGCCGTCCCCTTCCTGCGCGAGCTCGGTCAGCACCCCGAAGGTCGATTTCGGATGCAGGAAGCCGATCTTCATCCCGTGGACGCCCGCCCGCGGCGCCTCGTCGATCAGGCGGACCCCCTTCTCCTTCGCGCGGGCCAGCGCGGCGGCGGCGTCGGCCACGGCCAGGCAGAGGTGGTGGATCCCCTCGCCGTTCTTCTCGATGAACTTCCCGACCGGCCCGTCGGGCGAGGTCGACTCGATCACCTCGATCGTGCTCTCCCCGACGCGGAACACGGCGGCGCGGATCTTCTGGTCCGCGACCTCCTCGATCCCGAGGCATTCGAGCCCCAGGACGTCCCGGTAATACGGGATCGCCGCGTCGAGGCTGCGGACCGCCACGCCGATGTGCTGGATCTTGCGGATCATGCGGTTCCTCCCCGGCGCCGGATGTCTTTCCATTAGAACCGAAAGCGCGCCGCCGCGCCAGAGGGAGGGGCCGCAGGACGACGCAGCCGCGGGCGGCAGACTTCTAAAGCCTGACGAGGAACGGGGCGAGGAGCTGGAAGGCCGCGTACCCGGCCACGGCCGAGGCGGGAATCGTGAGGATCCACGCCCAGACGATCCGCGCGCCCACCATCCAGTTCACCTTGCGGTGCCCCTGGGAGAGCCCGACGCCGAGGATGGCGGAGGTGATGACGTGGGTCGTGCTGATGGGGATGCCCATCGCGGAGGCGCTGAGGATCACGGCCGCCGACGACGTCTCGGCGCAGAACCCGTGCACCGGCTGGAGCTTCACGAAGTCGCTCCCCACGGTCTTGATGATCCGCCACCCCCCCATCGCGGTCCCGAGAGCCATCGAGACGGCGCACGACAGGATGACCCACGGCGGGATGTGGAAGGAGGGGATCGCCCCGAAGGACGCGAGGGCCATCGTGATCACGCCCATCGACTTCTGGGCGTCGTTCGACCCGTGGGAGAACGCCATGAAGGCGGCGGAGAAGATCTGCATCTTCCGGAATCCCCGATTGAGCGGCGACGGGTGGAACCCGCGGAAGGCCCAGAAGATGCCGACCATGATCAGGAACGCGATGATCGTTCCCGCGACGGGGGAGAGGACGATGGCGGCCAGGATCTTGGAGATGCCGCCCCACTTCAGGACGTCCGGACCGCGGGCCGCCACGACGGACCCGATGATCCCGCCGATGATCGCGTGGGAGGAGGACGAGGGGATCCCGTAGTGCCACGTGAGCAGGTCCCAGAAGATCGCCCCGGCGATCGCGGAGAACACGACGACCTGCGAGACGTACTCCGGGTCCACGATGCCCTTCCCGATGGTCGCGGCCACGTGGGTGGAGACGAGCGCGCCGACGAAGTTGAGTCCCGCCGCCATCAGGATGGCGTTGCGGATCGACAGGGCCCTCGTGGAGATGCAGGTCGCGATCGCGTTCGCGGTGTCGTGGAAGCCGTTGATGAAGTCGAAGGCCAGCGCCGAGACGATCACCAGTCCGAGCAGGACCAGGTGCTGCTCATGCATTCTTGAGCGCCACGCTTTCCAGGACGTTGGCGGCGTCCTCGGCCCGGTCGGTCGCGGTCTCGAGCGTCTCGTAGATCTCCTTCCACTTGAGAACCGTGATGGGGTCCTTCTCGTGCTCGAAGAGGTACGCGATCGCATCGCGGCAGACCCGGTCCGCCTCGTTCTCGAGGGAGTTCACCTCGACGCAATGTTCGTAGACCTGCTCCATCTGCGTCGACAGGCGCGAGATCCCCCGGTGGAGCTCCCGGGTGGCCTTGAGGATCAGGAACCCGAGCTCCTTGGCCTGCGGGGTGACCTCCGCGACCTTGTAGAGCGTGAGCCGCGTGGCCGCGGCGTGGATGAGGTCGATGACGTCGTCGATCGCGGAGGCCAGGTTCAGGATGTCCTCCCGGTCGATCGGGGTGATGAACGTGGTGTTGAGCTTCTTCACCAGCTCGTGGGTGAAGGTGTCCCCCTTGTGCTCGATCTCCTCGATCAGCCGGGCTTTCGCCTTGACGTCCTCGAAGTTGTCGAGAAGGTCCTTGAGGAGCTCGGCCCCGTCGAGGATGTTCTGCGAGGCCTTCTCGAAGAGCACGAAAAATTCCTGGTCGCGGGGGAGGATTCGGAACATGCGGCAGGCTCCTTGGCAATGGCGATTGCGATGCGGCGAACGCCGCCCTCGGCGGGCGGTCCCCGAACGTTTCTAGAGCTGTCCCGCCGGCTGCACGCCCGCCGCGGCCACCTCGGCGAGCTTGCGCTCCGCGCCCGCCACGAGATCGTCGATGATCTCGGCCACGGGCTGGATCTTCCTGGCGAACGCGACGCTCTGGCCGGCCATCAGCGACCCGCGCTCGACGTCGCCGTCGATCACGGCGCGCCTCAAGGCCC
The DNA here is from genome assembly GCA_050257455.1 of Gemmatimonadota bacterium. GTDB lineage: Bacteria > Desulfobacterota > Deferrimicrobia > Deferrimicrobiales > Deferrimicrobiaceae > JBLMWX01. The sequence continues at coordinate 7,289 of JBLMWX010000186.1, forward strand.
CGACCCAGAACTCCTCGAGCCTGACCTGCGCCTCCTCGCGGGACATCGCGCCCGCCTTGACCTTGCCGAGAAGCTCGAACTGGAGGCGGTTGAAGTCCTGCGTCCCCTGGTTGAGGATGGCCCGCACCGGGATGGTCGGCAGCGACGGGTCGAACTGCGCGGTCGGCATCGCGTCCCGCGCCTGGGCCTTGATGAACGCCTCCTTGAAGCGGGGGTGGGCGATGCACTCCTCCGCGACCACGAACCGGGTCCCGAGCTGCGCCCCGGACGCCCCGAGCATGAGGTACTGGGCGATCATCTCGCCGGTGCCGATGCCGCCGGCCACGAAGATGGGCACCTCGGAGATGTTCAGGAGGAACTCCTGCGCGAGGACGGAGGTCGCGACGGGGCCGATGTGGCCGCCCGCCTCGTTCCCCTCGATGACCAGCGCGTCCGCCCCCTGCCGGATCAGGCGCCGCGCCAGCGATAGGACCGGGGCGAAGCAGATGACGCGGGCCCCGGACGCCTTGACCTGGTCGATGTCCCTCCCCGACGGGATGCTCCCCGCGAAGATGGCGAACGGAACCTTCTCCGCGACCACCACGTCGATGTGGGCCCGGTAGTTGGGGGCGACGGTGATCATGTTCACCCCGAAGGGTTGCCGGGTCCTGCTCCGGGTCGCCGCGATCTCCCGTTCCAGGACGTCCGGCGGCATGTTGCCCCCCGCGAGGACGCCGAACCCCCCGGCGTTGGAGATCGCCGAGACGAGGCCGGATTCCGACACCCAGGTCATGGCGCCGCACAGGATCGCGTGCCGGGTCCCGAGGAAGTCGGTCCCCCGCTTCCACGTCTTGGGCAGGTATGTCAACGCCATCAGGACGCTCCCGGTGCAGGTTGTGGGCAAGTCTTAGGAATATACCATAATTCCCGGGCGGCAAGGCGAAAGGGGTCTGGTATATTATCGGCATGGTGCGGCAGTCGGAAATGTTCGACATCACGATCGTCGGCGGGGGCCCGGTGGGGCTCTACGCGGCCTACTACGCGGGCCTGCGGGACTGCCGGGCGAAGATCATCGAGACGTACCCGCAGGTCGGCGGGCGGCTCATCTCCATGTACCCGGAGAAGGAGATCTTCGACGTGGCGGGCCACACGAAGATCCTCGCGAGGGACCTCGTCGACCGGCTCGCCGCCCAGGCGGCGCAGTACGGGCCCACGATGGCCCTTTCGGAGAGGGTGACGGGGCTGCGCGTGCTCGGCGAGCGGGCGATCGAGCTTGCGACCCCCGCCGGCCTCCACTACTCCCAGACGGTGGTGATCGCCGCAGGCTGCGGGGCGTTCGTCCCCAGGAAGCTCGACATCCCGCACCTCATCGACCTCGAGGGGCACGGGATCTACTACTATCTGCCGTCGTTCGAGCCGCTCCGGGGAAAGAAGGTCCTCATCGTCGGCGGGGGAAACAGCGCCGTCGACTGGGCGCTCGCGCTCGTGGGGATCGCCGCGGAGGTCACCCTCGCGCACCGGATGTACAGGTTCCAGGCCCACGAGGCGATGGTCGACAAGCTCCTGGCTTCCCCGGTCCGGGTCCTCTACCCGTATTTCGCCCTGAAGGAAGTGATCGGGGACGAGCGCGTCACCGGGGCCGTGGTGTGGAACGAGCGGAGCGGCAAGGAGGAGAGGATCGACGTCGACGCGATCGTCCTGTCGATCGGGATGCTGACCAACCTGGAGCCGTTCCGGCGGTGGGGGCTGCGGACCGTCGGCAGCGGCATCGCCGTGGCTTCCGACATGTCCACGAACCTGCCCGGGATCTACGCGGCCGGCGACATCGCGACGTACCCGGGGAAGGTCCTCCTCATCGCGGCCGGTGCGGGCGAGGCGGCGACGGCGGTCAACGCGGCGAAGGAGTACATCGACGCGGGGGCTCTCGGCCGCTGAACAGTCCCTGAGCTTTTCAGCGCGCCCGTTCGATCTCGAGCAGGACGCCGATCGCCCGCCGCAGCTCCTTTTCAATCCCCGGCTTCAAGCCCCCCGCGCCGTCGAAGAAGGCCGCCGGTTCGAACCCGAGATCGGCCGGCGCCGCCGGATTCGCCCGGAGCGCCTCCAGGGCCTTCTTCGATGCCGCCCCGTCCTTGCGGCGCGCCGCGGAGACCGCCTGGCCGAAAAGGACCGCGGGGTCGCCGGGGGACAGCCCCGAAAGGATCCGGAAATGGTCCTCCGCCGGCGCGTCCATTCCCAGGTACAGGTAGCCGAATCCGAGGGCGCGCCGCTCGTACGGCTCCTGGAACTCGCGCTTCGCCAGCTCCGCAAGCGCCGCGTCCCTGCGGGCCCCGTCCTTCGCGAGATCGAAGATGATCGCTTCGAGCAGGTACGGCCGGAAGAAATCCGGATCGCGCCGGATCGCCTCGTCGAGCCGCTCGATCGCCGTGTCGGGGACCCGCTTGAGCTCCCCGGCCGGGGAACGCTCCAGCAGGAACATCTGCTTCCCCATGTTGTAGTACTGGAGCGCGTAGTTCTTCGGCTTGTGGTCGAGCAGGTACTGGTCCTTCGCGGCGCGCTTCTCCCGCGGGATCCCCAGGAACGCGTCGATCCGCTCCGGGATGTCGTCCCGGGCCACCGACGGGAACCCGGGGTAAGCGTCGACGACCTTGAGCTCCTTGTCGAGGATCAGCGTGGTGGGGGTGCTGATGATGCCGATGGCGTTGTACCCTTTGAGCCCCGCGTCCAGGACCACGGGGAAGGAGAGCGCGAGCTCCGCCGCCTTCGCCTTGACCGCGGCCACGTCCTCCGCCTTCATGTCCACGTGGTCCGCGTTGACGGCCAGGAGCTTGAGCCCCATCTTCTCGTAACGGCGCAGGGACTTTTCGGCGAACTCCAGGATCGCCGGCGACCGGGAGCTCCAGGTGGCCCAGTAGATGACGATGACCCCCTTTTCCCCCGCGAACGAGGAAAGCTTCCCGTTCTCGACCGTGACCCCCGTGTACTCGAAGTCGTCGACCTTGGCGCCCTTTTCCATGTTCCGCAGGGCGAACGACGACGCGGACAGCGGGAACAGGAGAATCCATCCGCACAAAATTCCTGTTATTATTCGGATTGTTTTCCAGCTCTTGCCGCGCACGCGCCCCCCCGGACCGCCCGCACCAGGCGAAGGAAGATTCCAAACCCCGTTTCACGATACACGAATTTGCGCCGAACTGCCGCGGAAAATCGATATTCGGAGATATTTATGCAGTTTACCGCAGAAAGTCCGCGCCGGTGGGCCCACGCTATCGCAAATCGTTATCCTGACGCAGGAAGAGCGGCGATGAGCCGGGCGACCGCCGGCAGGGCCGATGCGCCCCGATCGGCCGTGATCCCGAGGTGCATCCGGCGCAGCACGGCGTCTTCGGGGAAGACGGCCCACTCCTCCCGCGCCGCGAGCACGACCTGCGCCGCGATGTCGGGCGAGGCGGGCGAGAGCGGCCGCAGGAGCCCGGGGTTCTCCCCGGCGACTTCGAGGACGCGGACCGCCCGGCGCCCATAGAGCGAGACGAGGTGCCCGCAGAGCGCCCCGGGGGCGCGCCACGTCGCCGAGAGCTCCCGGGAGAACGCCTCCGCCCCTTCCCGGCCGCCGCCGATCTCCCCGGGGAAGGGTTCTTCCGCCGTGACGCAGCCCCCTTTTCGCCCGAGGGCGTCGCACGCGGCGTCCACCGCGTCCGCCGCCATCTGCCGGAACGTCGTCAGCTTCCCTCCCGCCACGGTGACGAAGCGGCCGCCCGGCCCCTCCCGGAAGACGCCGTGCTTCCGCGGCAGCCGCGACTCGGTGGGCGCCCTGCCCTTGAGCAGCGGCCGGACGCCCGCGTACGTATAGAGCGGCGCCTCCAGGAAGAGCGGCGACCCGGGGAGCACGCGGCGCGCTCCCGACAGGAGGTACGCCACGTCCTCCGCGGAGGCGCGGGCGGCAGCGGGGTCGTCGGCGTAGGCCGTGTCCGTGGTCCCGACGAGGAGACGGCCGTCGAACGGCAGGATGTAGAACATCCGGTCGTCGGCGGCCGACGCGACGAAGAGCGCGTGGGAAGTCGCGCCGGGGAGGACGAGGTGCGTCCCCTTCGTCGGGTACAGGAGGTCGCCCTCGAGGCCCGCCAGCCGCCGCGTCCGGTCCGCCCACGGCCCCGTGGCGTTGATCACGGCCCGGGCGGACACGGTCTCGCGCGCGCCCGTCCGCGCGTCGCGCAACCGCAGGCGGCACATCGTCTCCCGCAGGGCGCCTTCCGCCGCGTCGAACGCGATCTCCTCGACCGCGGCGTGGTTGCGGACCGCCGCGGCCGGCCGCCCCTTGCCCGGCGACGCCGCCGAGAGGAGGTTCTCGACGACCAGGCGCTCGGGCACGAGGACCTGGTAGTCGTGGAAGACCGCCCCGCCCGCGAGTCCCTCGCGCCGCAGCCCCCGGACGCGGCGCGCGGCCTCGGCCGCGGGCACCGTGCCGTACCGCGGCGTCGCCTTGCGGCGCGCGAGGAGGTCGTAGAGGAACATCCCGGCGCCGACGGTCGCCATCCCCCGCCGGTCGCCGCGGTAGACGGGGATGAGGATCGGCACCGGGCGCAGCAGGTGCGGCAGGCGCGCGGCGAGCCAGTCCCGCTCCCGGAGCGACTCGGCCACGAGGCCGAAGTGGAACCCCTCGAGGTAGCGCAGGCCCCCGTGGACGAGGCGCGACGTCTTCGAGGTCGTCCCGGAGGAGAAGTCGCCCTTCTCGAAGAGCGCCGCGGACAGGCCCCGCAGCGCGAGGTCGCGGACGGCCGCCGCGCCCGTGATCCCGCCCCCGATGACGACGACGTCGAACGCCTCTCCGTCACCCGCCAAGGCGGCTCTCCCTCCAGGCGGCCCGCAGCGCGGCGGCCCGGTCCGAGAAGACCCCGTCCGCGCCGGAGTCGACGAGCCGGAGGAACCGCGCGGCGTCGTTCACCGTGTACGGGAGGAGCCGCAGCCCCGCTTCCTTCACCCTCCGCGTGCGCAGGACGGAGAGCGCCCGGTGGTCCGGGTGGATCGAGGGAAGGCCGCGGCGGCGGCAGAACGCCACGTCGGACGCCGACGGACGCCGGGTGACCAGGCCGCACGGGATGTCCGGCAGGAGCGCGCACGCCGCGAGGCATTCGTCGCGCAGGGCCGACGAGAGGAGGACTTCGCCCGGGTAGCCGGCATCCCGGAGGGCGCGCGCGGCGGCAGCCATCGCCCCCGGCGCCTTCGCCTCGATGTTGACCGGGACCCTGCCCCCGACCAGGTCCAGGATCTCCGGGAGGAACGGGAGCGGCTCCCCGTTCTTCAGGCGGACGCCGCGCAGGCGCGCGGCGGTCGCGGCGGCCACCGGCACGTTCTCCTTCGCCGTCCGCCCGGTCCGCGCATCGTGGACGACGACCGGCGCGCCGTCCCCGGAAAGGCGGACGTCGAACTCGATCATGTCCGCCCCGTCCGCCACCGCGAGCGCGAACGACGCCCGCGAGTTCTCGAGCGCCCGGTCCGGCGCGCCCCTGTGGGCCACGACGATCGGGGACCCCGCCCTCGCGTCGAACCGAAACGGCTTCACGCCTTAGAAGATATCCCAGAACCGGCGGCCGGGCTATAATCTGTGCCGATGCTCCGGGTCATCCACAATCCCGTCGCCGGGCCGAAGGCGGTCCGCAAGATCGACCGCATCCGCGCGGTCCTCGCACGGCGGGACGTTCCCCACGAGATCGTGAAGACCACCAAGCCGGGACACGCGGTGCACCTCGCGCGCGAAGCGGCCGTCGAGGGGCACACCGCGGTCGTCGCCGTCGGCGGCGACGGGACGATCAACGAGGTCGCCAACGGCCTCGCCGGGAGCGCGACCCGCCTCTGCGTCGTCCCGCACGGGACCGGCAACGTCTTCGCCGCCGAGGTGGGGCTGCCCCGGACCGTCGAGGGGTGCGTCGACCTGCTCTTCGACGGGAAGACGGTCGACATCCCGCTCGCGCGGGCCGGGGAGCGGTACTTCGTGCTCCTGGCCTCCGCCGGCTTCGACGCCGAGGTGGTCGAGCGGATGACCCAGCGCGGCAAGAACGTCCTCGGCATCGCCGCGTATTTCGTGGCCGGCCTGAGGCATCTCGCGCGGTACCAGCCGACCCTCTGGATGGAGTTCCCCGGCAGGGAGAGGATCGAGGCCCAGGCGGTTCTCGTCTGCCGCGGGAAGCGGTACGGGGCCTGGGTGACGATGGTCCCCGACGGAAACCTCGCGGGCGACCGCCTCCGCGTCGTCGCCCTGTGCTCCCGCGGCCGGGTGGCCATCGCCAGGTTCGCGCTGTCCGCCCTGTTCGGGAGGGCCGCATCGTCTCCGGCGGTCCTCGTGCGGGAGACGCAGTCGGTGCTCGTCCGCTCGAGGATCCCGTCGGCCGCGCAGGTCGACGGCGATTACCTGGGCCCGCTCCCGGTCCGGTTCGAGATGACGCCGACGATGTTGCGCGTCGTCGTCCCGAGGGACTTCCTCGTGCGCCAGTCGCTCTGATCTCCGGTCTGCGCGGACGCCGTCCGCCGGAGGATCCGTTGGGCCGATCCATCCTCATCGTGGAGGACGAGAAGGAGATCCGGGATCTTCTCGCCCACTATCTCCGCAAGGAAGGATTCGACCCCGACGTCGCCGCGGACGGCGAGACGGGGCTCGCCCGGGCCCGCGCCCGGAAGCCGTCGCTGATCGTCCTCGACATCCTGTTGCCGAAGATGGACGGGCTGGAGCTCCTGCGGAGGATCCGCGCCGACGCGGAGATCGGCGCGACGCCCGTCATCATGCTCACGGCGAAGGGGGACGAGACGGACCGGGTCGTGGGGCTCGAGCTCGGCGCGGACGACTACATCCCCAAGCCGTTCTCGCCGCGCGAGGTCGTGGCCCGGATCAAGGCGGTCATCCGCCGCACCGCCGCCCGGCCCGCCGAGGCGGGCACCGGGGTCTACGAGGTGGGAGACGTCCGGCTCGATGTGGCGCGCCACGAGGTCCGCTACCGCGGGAAGCCGGTCGCCCTGACATCGAAGGAGTTCCGGATCCTCCACGCGCTGCTCGCCTCCCCGGGGCGGGTCCTGTCCCGGGACGCGATCCTGGACAAGGTCTGGGGGGAAGGGACCCACGTCGTGGACCGGACCGTCGACGTCCACATCGCCAAGATCCGCCAGAAGATCCCGTACCTCGCCGACGCGATCCAGACGGTCAAGGACGCGGGATACAAGATCCGGGAGACGTGACGGGTGCCGGCGCGGCTTTCGATCGCTGTCAAGTTCTTCCTGACCTACTTCGTCATCACCGGGACCGCGCTCGCGTTCGCCGGGATCGCAGGCTACCTCCAGTTCAAGCGGTACGCCGTCGACGAGGCGGACCACGCGCTCCTGAACCAGGCCCGCCTGGTGGCCGAGATGTTCCGCCCGCTCCTGTCCGCGCCGAAACCGGACCGCGCCCGGATCGCCGCCGAGGGGGACCGGATCGGGAAGGACCTCGATACGCGGGTGACGGTGATCCTTCCCGACGGCACCGTCGCGGCCGATTCCGCGGTCGGGTCCGGCGGGCTCGCGGCGCTGGAGAACCACGCGGACCATCCCGAGGTCCGGGAGGCGCTCTCCGGCGGCACGGGAGTCTCCCTGCGGCGGAGCATCTCGGTGCGGAAGGAGCAGCGCTACTGCGCGGTCCCGATCGCGGCCGAGGGGCGGATCGTCGGGGTCGCCCGCACGTCCGTCCCGGTCACGTTCCTCAACGCCCGGCTCGACAGGGTCCGCGCGATCACTTGGGGGACCGGGATCGCGGCGTTCCTCCTGATGATCGCGGGGACCGCCCTCCGCGCCCGGCGCGTCGCCGGCCCGATCGAGGAGGTCCGCGCCGCGGCGGAGGACCTCGCGGCCGGCGACCTGCGGCGGCGCATCCACGTGAGGACGGGGGACGAGCTCGAAACGATGGCGGCGGCCCTCAACCGGACCGCCTCCCGCCTCGAGGGGACGATCGAGCGCCTCGACGAGAAGAAGGCGCGCCTGTCGGCCCTCGTCGAAAACCTGTCGGAGGGGGTCGCCGTCATCGCGGCGGACCGCACCGTCCGGATGATGAACGGCGACGCGGCGCGGCTTCTCGGTCTCTCCGCCCCCCTGGCGGAGGGCGAGTCGTACGCGCACGCGATCCGCCACCCGGAGGTCCTCCGCTTCATCGACTCCTGGCGCCGGGGCGCGGCCCCGAAGCCGTCGGACGTCGCGATCTCCCTTCCTGCCGGCGACCGGGTCGTGCGGCTGGCCGGAACGGTATTCCGCTACGGCGCGGGCGAAGGGACGGACCTCCTGCTGACGCTCCGGGACGTCACCGACGAAACGAGCCTCTCCCGCGTGAAGAGCGACTTCGTCTCCAACGCCTCCCACGAGCTCAAGACGCCCCTGACCAACATCCGGGGATACCTCGAGGCCGCGCAGGACGCCGTCCGCGAGGGCGCCCCGGTCGACCCGTCGTTCCTGGCGGTCGCGCACGCGAACGCCCTCCGGATGGAGCGGCTGATCGAGGATCTCCTGGAGCTGTCCCGGGCGGAGACCGGCGGCGCGTCGCTGGCGGTCGAGGACGCGCGCCTGCTCCCCTTCGTCGAGCGGGTGGCGGCCCTTCATCGCGCGGCCGCCGGGCGGGCGGGAAAGACGCTGGACGTCCGCGCGGAGGACGCCCCGTTGCGGGCCGACCTCGGCCAGCTCGCCCTCGCGGTGTCGAACCTCGTCGACAACGCGATCAAGTACGGGATCGACGGCGGGACGATCTCGCTCTCCGGCCGGCCGGAAGGAGATGCCGTCGTCATCGAGGTGGCCGACGACGGGCCGGGCATCCCGCCCGAGCACCTCCCCCGGATCTTCGAGCGCTTCTACCGCGTCGACAAGGGGCGGTCGCGCGAGCTCGGCGGCACCGGGCTCGGCCTGTCCATCGCGAAGCACGTGGCCGAGGCGCACGGGGGGACGATCCGCGCCGAGAGCCGGGTGGGCGTCGGGACCCGGATCGTCGTGAAGATCCCCGCGAAGCGGCCTATTCCGGGATGACCTCCGGCTCCTCGTCCCGCTTCCGGAACACCAGGGGGACGCCGAGCAGGATCACGAAGACCAGGAACCCCGACAGCATCCCGTAGCAGTACGCCAGCACGCCGCTCTTCTGGAGGCTCAGGTAGCTGAAGACGAGCAGCGTCAGGGCGCCGGACAACAGGATCTCCGCGAACGGGATGAAGTAGGCGAGGGTGGCCAGGTACCGCGTGACGACCATCACGGCGATGCCGACCGCCAGCGCCGCGACGAAGCTGACGGGCGTCGGGACGTTCCCGATTTCCGCGAACAGCCGCTTCTCGTACATGAACGCGAAGGTGAGGACGACCAGCGGCAGAAGGACGGCGGACAGGCTCCGGATCCCTTCCTTGACGCTCAGCCGGAACGCCCGGACGAGGAGCAGCAGGATGAGGCCGATGGTGATCACCGGCGTCGCGAAGACCGCGAACGGGTGGAAAACGTGCTGGATCAGCCAAAAGCCGAATGCCTTCAGGGACGAGACGTCGATTTCCACGCGGCACCTCCGGCCGATATTTCGGCTTATCGATAACGATCGTTTCGGACGGCAGCGGGCCCGACTTTAGCCGAAAAATGCGGGCGCGCGACCGCCCGGCGCGCCCGGAACTCTTCACGCGAACTTAACATCCGCCTCACGCCCCCTTGATGTAGATTGCCTATGATCTCCTCGAACGCAGACCACGTGCGCAAGGAGGTCGCATCCCGATGAGGAGACACCGCGGTTTCGGCCCGGCCCTGGCGGCCGTCACGCTGCTGGTCGCGGGAGCGGTCCCCGCCGTGGAGGCGGACACGCTCACCGTCACCGGGGCGGGCGCCACCTTCCCCTACCCGCTCTACTCGAAATGGTTCTACGAGTATTCCAACTCCCACCCCGGCGTGAACTTCAACTACCAGTCGATCGGGTCCGGCGGCGGAATCCGGCAGGTCACGGCGGGGACGGTCGATTTCGGCGCCTCGGACGCCCCGATGACTGACTCGGAGATGGCGAAGCTTCCCGGCCCGATCTTCCACATCCCCATGACGATCGGCGCGGTCACGGTCGTCTACAACCTCGCGGGCATCGGGAGCGGGCTGAAGCTCCCCCCGGACGTCCTCGCCGGCATCTACCTCGGGAAGATCACGCGGTGGAACGACCCGCGGATCGCGTCGCAGAACCCGGGGCTCGGACTCCCGGCCGAGGACGTCGTCGTCGCCGCCCGGTCCGACGGGTCCGGCACGACGGACATCTTCACCAACTACCTGAGCACGGTCAGCCCCGAGTGGCGCGCGAAGGTCGGGCGGGGCAAGTCGATCCGGTGGCCGGTCGGCCTCGGGGGGAAGGGAAACGAAGGGGTCGCCGGGCTGGTGAAGCAGACCCCCGGGGGCATCGGGTACGTCGAGCTCGCCTACGCGAAGCAGAACCGGATGACGGTGGCGGCCATCAGGAACCGGGCGGGGGCGTACGTCATGCCCGCCATCGCGTCCACCTCCGCGGCCGCCGCCGGGGCGGCGAAGACGATGCCCGCCGACTTCCGGGTCTCCCTCGTGGACGCGCCCGGGAAGGATTCGTACCCGATCTGCGGATTCACCTGGCTGCTCGTCTACAAGGACCAGAGGGACAGGGCCAAGGGGAAGGCGCTCGTCTCGTTTCTGAAGTGGGCGATCCGGGACGGGCAGAAGCTCGGCCCCGCCCTCGACTACGCCCCCCTCCCCGGGGCGGTCGTCGAGAAGGTCGACAGGACGCTGAGGCGCATCGACTACGGCGGGAAGAGTCTCTATTAGGGGCCGAGGCGGGATGAAGGGATCGACGGGGGCCAACCCGAGGGATCTCCTCTTCGAAAAGACGACCGCGCTTTTCGCGCTGGGGGTCCTCGGCCTGGCCCTCCTGCTCCTCGGGCTCCTCGTCCGCGAGTCGCTCCCGGCGATCCGGAAGTTCGGGGCGTCGTTCCTCGTCACGAAGACCTGGGACCCCGTCGCCGGGGAGTTCGGGGCGCTCCCCTTCATCTACGGGACGCTGCTCTCCTCCTTCCTGGCGCTCCTCATCGCCGTCCCCCTGGGAGTGGGGTCCGCCGTCTTCATCAACGAGTTCGCGCCGGAGCGGCTCAAGACGCCGGTCTCGTTCCTCGCTGAGCTTCTCGCCGCCATCCCGAGCGTCATCTACGGCCTCTGGGGGATCTTCGTCCTCATCCCGGTCCTGCGGGACCATTTCATGAAGCCGGCCGCGGCGCTGCTCGGCTGGATCCCGCTGTTCCGGGGGCCGGTCTACGGCCCGAGCGTCCTGGCGGCGGGGGTCCTCCTGTCGATCATGATCGTCCCGTTCATCCTCTCGGTCAGCCGCGAGGTCCTGGCCACGATTCCGCAGGTCCAGAAGGAGGCGGTCCTGTCCTTGGGCGGAACCCGCTGGGAGATGATCCGGATCGTCATCGGCCAGCATTGCATCCCCGGCATCTTCGGGGCCACGGTGATCGGGCTGGGCCGGGCCCTGGGCGAGACGATGGCGGTGACGATGGTCATCGGGAACCGGCCCGACATCGTCCTGTCGGTCTTTTCGCCGGGCTACTCGATGGCGGCGGTGATCGCCAACGAGTTCGCCGAGGCGACCGGCGACCTCTACCTGGCGTCCCTCATCGAGATCGGCCTCGTCCTGTTCCTGCTGACGTTCGTGGTCAACCTCGCCGCCAAGCTGGTCCTCCGGAAGATGGTGGCGCGCGCCTCGAGGGGGCTGTAGCCGTGGAATCGATCGCGTTCCGCCGCAGGGCCGCCGACACCGCCGCGAAGGCGGCGTTCGCCGCGTCGGCGGCGATCGTCGTCCTCCCCCTGTTCCTCATCTTCTTCGACCTCCTGTTCAAGGGGGCCCGGGAGCTCCGGTGGAGCCTCCTCACGGAGCTCCCGCGCCCGGTCGGGGAGCCGGGGGGCGGGATCGCGAACGGAATCGTGGGAACCCTGACGGTCTCGGGGCTCGCCATGGCGGGCGGCATCCCCATGGCCGTCATGACGGGGATCTACCTCGCGGAGTACGGCAAGGGGGCCTTCGCCACGGCCGTCCGGTTCGCCGTCGATACGCTCACCGGCGTTCCGTCCATCATCATGGGGATCTTCGGCTACGTCCTCTGGGTCGTGCCGATGAAGCGTTTCTCGGCCTGGGCCGGCGCCTCCGCCCTGGCGATGATCTTCATCCCGGTCGTCGTCCGGACGACCGAGGAGCTGCTGAGGACGGTGCCCCTGACCGTCCGCGAGGCGGCCCTCGCGCTCGGAATCGCCCGGTGGAAGACGACCCTCTACATCACCGTGCGGACCGCGCTCCCGGGGGTGATGACGGGAATCCTTCTCGCCATGGCGCGCATCGTCGGAGAGACGGCGCCGCTGCTCTTCACCGCGCTGGGCAACCAGTTCTGGCAGTCGGGGCTCGACCAGCCGATCGCCGCGGTCCCGCTCCAGGTGTTCGCCTACGCGATCTCGCCGTACGAGGACTGGCACGACAAGGCGTGGGCGGGCGCCGTCGTCCTGATCCTGATGGTCCTGGTCCTGAGCGTCCTGGGGAGGCTTCTCGCCCGGACCCGAAAGTAGGAGAGCGGAGGGAGCGATGGACAACGCGATCGAGGTCAGGTCCCTGAGCGCATGGTTCGGCGAACACCAGGTGCTCCGGGACATCACGATGGACATCGGGCGGAACGCGGTCACCTCGGTGATGGGTCCCTCGGGTTGCGGGAAGAGCACGTTCATCCGGTGCCTCAACCGGATGCACGACCTGACGCCGGGATTCCGGCACGCGGGGACCGTCCTGTTCGACGGGCGCAACATCTACGGGGAAAAGGTCGACCCGGTGCTCCTCCGGAGGAAGGTCGGGATGGTCTTCCAGCAGCCGAACCCGTTCCCCCGGATGTCGGTCTACGAGAACGTCGCGGTGGGAATCC
>JBLMWX010000187.1:0-6465 GCA_050257455.1 Gemmatimonadota bacterium
GGTCAATGCCCGGCCGCATCCCCCCAGAGCTGCTTCAGCCGCTGGTCGCGGCCGCACCCGTAACGATAGTACCGGTACCGGATCGGATTCTTCCTATAGTAGTGCTGGTGATACTCCTCCGCTGGATAGAACGCGCCCGCCGGGGTGATCTCGGTCACGATCGGCCCGGCGAAGGGCTTGGACTTCTCGAGCGCCTCCTTCGACTTCACCGCCAGTTCGCGCTGCGCCTCGCCGTGGTAGAAGATCGCGCTGCGATACTGGTGACCCACGTCGCAGAACTGCCGGTCGACGACGGTGGGGTCGATGTTGTGCCAGAAGACGTCGAGCAGCGCCGCGTACGAGATGCGGGACGGGTCATAGACCACCTGGACCGATTCGGCGTGGCCGGTCCCGCCCGCGGAGACCTGCTCGTAAGTCGGATTCCGCACCGTCCCGCCCGTGTAGCCGGACGTGACCGAGACCACGCCGGGCAGCTTGTCGAACGGCGCCTCCATGCACCAGAAGCAGCCGCCGGCGAAGGTCGCCTTCTCGAGTCTTCCGGCGGCCGGTTCCTTCGCTTTCGTCATCGAGTCGTTTCCGCCCACGACCGTGGCCCCTGCGATCAGCGACACCATCACCGCCAACATGGCTCCTTTTCGCATCGACACGATCGTCCCCTCATTTCCCTTCCGTGCCCGCCTTCGCGAACGTCAGCGCCGCCGAGTTCATGCAGTAGCGAAGCCCCGTCGGTTTCGGCCCGTCGTCGAACACGTGGCCCAGGTGGGCGTCGCACCGGGCGCAGAGGACCTCGGTCCTCGTCGTGAACCAGCCCGCATCGGGCGCGGTGCGGATATTTTCCTTGGCGATCGGCTCGAAAAAGCTCGGCCACCCCGTCCTGGAATCGTACTTGGCCTCGGAGCGGTACAGGTCCGTTCCGCAGCAAACGCACCGGTAGATCCCCTTCTCGTAGTGCTTGTCGTATTTCCCGCTGAAAGCACGTTCCGTTCCCTTCCGCCGGGTGATCCGGAACTGTTCCGGGGTCAGTTGCCTGCGCCACTGGTCTTCGGTCTTGAAGACCTTTTCCACCTCGATATACCCCCTGACTTCCTCGGAATAGATCCTGATCCGCCCCTTCCCCATCGCGCCGCCGTTACCGCGGGTCCACGGCGCCTCCGCGGCGCGCGCCCAGCCCCCCGGCAAGGAAAGGTCGAGGAGCGCGGCTCCGGCCAAGAAGAGGGCGGCGCGCAGGAACTCCGCCCGGTCCATCGTCACAGTCTTCACTTTGCCCATTTCCGTCTGCCTCCCGTTCCTCCGATTCGTGAGGGCCGGGCGCCGGCTCGATGGTCCTGCGAGGCTTGCCGATTCCCGTGCCCCCCCTGCCCCTCAGTCGCGGCAGGGGGGCAATCCTTACATCTCGCGAGTACGTCAAGAGGCCTCCTTCCGTCTGCGCACCGGCTTTCGGCGTCATGGCGGGCGGGACGATCCCTCCTAGTGGTACCGGGTCTTCGCGTCTTCGCTCTCCCATCGCTTCAGGATGTCCTCCGGGTCGCTCTCCTCCCCCTCCGGGCGGACGCCCGTCGCCAGGCAGAATCCGCGGAGCATGGCCCGGTAGAATTGAGCCGCCCACTCGTCGCCCTGCTCGAGGGCCGCCGCGGACCCTCTCACCACCGCCTTGGCGGCCATGCCGGGCCGGTTCCAGTAGAATGTCACCAGGTTGCCGTCCGCCTCCGAGTCCGCGAACAGGGCCAGCCCGTCCACCACGTACAGATCGTCTCCGCACCGGATCGTGGCCTGGGGTTTTCCGCCCTCCACCTCGATCGTGATCGTCATCTTCTTGCCGGACATCCGGTCCTCCTTGCGATGCCTCGTCTTGCCGCGCTTCCACCACCGCCCGGCATCGTCGCTTTCCGGCTGGTTCCCGGGCGGCGTTCGCCCGGATTTTGCCTACATTAACTATTAGACGCCGCGGCACCCCGTAAATTGCATCCCGGGGCAAACTTTTTCCGGGCCGGCCGGGCCGTCACGAAGCGCGGAGCGCCGTTCCGTCATCCATTCGGTATTCGCCGGGGCACGGCGATCTCGAGGGGGGAAAAAGATGGCCGAGGACCGTTTTCTCGAAGATTTTCGCGCCGGCGACAAGTTCGTGTCGGGCGGGGTCACGATCACGGAAAGCGAGATCATTCATTTCGCCCTGCAGTTCGATCCCCAGTCGTTTCACCTGGACGTGACCGCCGCGGAGAAATCGCCGTACGGGGGGCTCATCGCCAGCGGGTTCCACACCCTGGCCCTGTGCTTCCGGCTGTTCATGCAGCGGGGCGTCCTGGCCGCGTGCAGCATCGGTTCGCCGGGGATCGACGAGGTCCGCTGGCTGGCGCCGGTCCGGCCGGGCGACACCCTTCGGACGGAGACGGAGGTCCTCGACGTGAAACCGTCGTCCTCGAAGCCGGACCGGGGGATCCTGAGGATGAAATACGTCGGGGTCAACCAGCACGGCGCCGCGGTGATCTCGTTTGTCGTGAACCACCTTCTCCGGCGGGGAGGGCGATGAACCGGCGGAAGCCCGGTCGCGGCGTCATGGCCGGCGCGAACGGCGAGAGCGGGTGCTGCCGGGACCCTCGGTTCCTGGCAGCCGCGCTTCGAGGCGGCTACGGGGCTTGAAGCGATTTCCTGATGCGCTCCCGCGCATCCTCCGACAGGGTCTCGCCGGCCCGTCCGCCGGGCCGAACCGCCGCCGCATCGAAGTCGCGCAACGCTTCGCGGATCACGAGAAGCTGCCGTCGATAGCGCAGGCAGAATTTGCATATGAGGAGGTGAAGGCGCAGCCCGATCCGCTGGCCGACGGGCAACGTTACGTCCATCGACTGCGAGATCAGACGCGTTGCGTCCTTGCAGGAAAGCATCAAGATCCCTCCCCGGCGCTTCCGCCGAACCACCGGGTCTCCAGGCACCGGCGCAGGCGCATCCGCGCACGGTGGAGGATCACCCAGAGATTGGTCTCGGTGACGTTCAATACCTTACAGATTTCCCCGGGGGCCTCGCCCTCGATCTCGCGGAGGGTGAACGCGTTTGCCTGGACGGGGTTAAGGCCGGCAAGGCATCTCGCCAGCTGTTCGAGGAAGTCCTTCTGGCGCAGCAGGTCCGCCGGATTCGCGCCCCATTCGGCCGGCCCGGCCGCCCAGTGTCCGTTGGCGTCGAACGGATCGTTCCCCGGCGGGTCGGAGCCGTCCCCCGCCGCCCGCGGCGCCTCCCGGGACTGCCTGCGGAAATGATCGACGATCTTGTGCTTGAGAATGGCGACGAGCCACGTCGCCTCGGACGAAGCGCCGGAGAACGAGCCGCGTTGCCTGAGGGCGGCAAGGAACGTCTCCTGCACCAGGTCCTCGGCCTGTGCCCGGTCCCTGACGCGCGGCAGCGCGTACCGGAACAGGTAGTCCCCGTACCGGTCGACCCACTCCGACGGATCGACGCCCCGCGCGTTGCTCATAGGATTATATATCGCAGATCCGCCCGGGCGGGACAACGCGGTGACTCCCCGGGCCGCGCCCGGGTGACGGGGGATCTGCCGGGCACGGTTTGCCGCAGGACCTCTCCAGGCGCAAACGACAACGTGTCCGCAACCGGGTGGCGGGTGTAAGGAACGCGCCGCTCTCCGCGACAGAAGGGGGGGAGACGTTCGCGCTCGCGATAGTCCTGCGGCGGGCGCGATTCGAGGGGGGACCGATGGCCGACCACGAATACGATCTCGGGATTCTCGGAGGGGGCGCCGCGGGGCTCGCGGCCGCGGCGGGAGCGGCGCAGTTCGGCGCGAAGACAATCCTGATCGAAAAGGCGGCGAAGCTCGGCGGAGACTGCCTCCACTTCGGCTGCGTCCCTTCGAAGACGCTGATCCGCGCGGCCGGGGTGTGGTCGCTGGCCCGCCGCGCCAAGGAGTTCGGCCTGCCGGAGATCGAGCTTCCGCCGGTGAGCCTGGCCCGCGTGATGGACCGGGTCCGGTCCGTGATCGACAGGATCCAGGAACACGACTCCCCGGAACGGTTCTGCCGCCTCGGGGCGGAGGTCCGGTTCGGCGAGCCGCGGTTCGTCGACGACCGCACCGTTTCCATCGACGGGCGTCGGGTGACCGCGCGGTCATGGATTATCGCCACCGGTTCCGGCCCGGCGCTTCCTCCCGTGGAGGGGCTGGCGGAGGTTCCGTACTGGACGAACGAGAGCGTCTTCTCCCGGAGGGAGCTGCCGCGCCGCCTGCTGGTTCTCGGAGGCGGGCCCGTCGGGGTCGAAATGGCGCAGGCCTTCCGGCGTCTCGGCTCGGAGGTCACCCTGGTCGAATACGCGGATCAGCTCCTGGGCGCGGAGGATCCGGACATCGCCGCCGTTGTGCGGAGCCGGCTGGAGGCCGAAGGCGTGACCGTCCTGACCGGCACGAAGGCGACGAGGGCGGCCTCGGTCGGCTCCGTCGTCCGTCTCGGGGTCGGCCCGGCAGACGGGGGCGGAGAGCCGCGGACCATCGACGGAGACGCCCTTCTCGTCGCCGCGGGCCGAAAGCCCAACGTGGACGGCCTGGATCTTGCGGCGGCGGGCGTGACGTTCTCGCCGCGGGGCATTCCGGCGGACGCCCGGATGCGAACGAACGTGCCGCACATCTACGCCTGCGGCGACGTGAACGGCGTGTTCCCCTTCACTCACGTGGCCGGCTACGAGGCCGGGATCGCCCTCTCCAACGCGGTGCTGCGGCTCCCGCGGAAGGCCGATTACGCGAAAGTCCCGTGGTGCACCTTCACCGACCCGGAGGTGGCGAGCATCGGCCTCAACGAGAAGCGCGCGCGGGCGGCCGGGGCGGAGTACCGCGTTCTCGAAGCGAACTTCGCCGAGGTCGACCGCGCGCTGGCGGAAGGGGAGACGGACGGGAAGATCAAGGTGCTGATCGGCTCGTCGGGGACGCTCTTGGGCTGCCAGATCGCCGGGCGCCACGCGGGGGAGCTGATCCACGAGTGGGTCGCCGCGGTGAACGGGAAGGTGAAGCTTTCCGCCCTGGCGGGCGCCGTCCACGCCTACCCGACGCTTGCCGAGATCTCGAAGAAGGCGGCCGGGTCCTATTACGCGGAAAAGCTCTTCGGGGACCGCGCGAGGAAGATCCTTCGCTTCCTGTTCGACCTCAAGGGGCGCGCGTGCACCCCCGGGGAACGGAACGCATGAACGCCAGGAAAGTCGCCATCCTGATCGTCCTCGCGGCGGTCGTGGCGTCCTTCTACATTTTCGACCTCGGGAGATATGTGACGGTGGAAGCCCTCAAGGCGAACCGGGCGCGGCTCGCCGACTGGCGCGCGGCGCACGCATTCGCGGCCGCGGCCGTGTTCGTCGCGGTCTACATCGTCCAGACCGCATTCTCGCTCCCGGGCGCGGCCGTCCTGTCGCTTGCGTCGGGAGCGGTCTTCGGCGTCCTGCAGGGGACCGTGCTCGTCGTGGCGGGCGCCACGGCAGGGGCCACCCTGGCGTTCCTGGTCAGCCGGACGCTGCTGCGGGACCGGGCGGTGAAGACCTTCGGCGGCCGGATGGAAGGGATCGAGCGGGGATTGCGGGAGAGCGGGCTCTGGTACCTGCTCTTCCTGCGGCTGGTCCCGGCGTTCCCGTTCTTCCTCGTCAACCTGGCGTGCGGCGTGACGGGGTTGCCGCTGCGGACCTACGTCCTGGGCACCCTGTTCGGGATCGTCCCCGGGACCCTGGTCTACGTCAACGCCGGGGCGACTCTCGCGTCGATCACGCGGGTGAGCCAGGTGGCCGGGCCCCGCGTGCTCGGGTCGTTCGCCCTGCTGGGGCTGTTCGCGCTGCTTCCCGCGATTCTCGGGGCGGCGAAGCGGCGGCGGGGGGAGCATGCGGCTCCGTCGGACGACAGGGGCAGGTGAGCCCGCATCGCCGCGGGGAGACCGCACATCGAAAGAGCCGGGGGCGGAACCGATGAAGCCGCCGGCGGATCCGGCGGGATCGATCGTCGGGGAGGGGGGCCAGGATGTCGCTGAAAGACGAGATCGCGGCGTTCGATGCGAAGCGGAACAGGCCGCCGGAGGTCGCGGCGGTCATCCGCCGCGGGATCGAATACGTGAAGGGATCGGGAGCCGCGGGGCTGCGCCTCGGCGAGCACGCGCCCGATTTCGCGCTGCCGAACCAGCGGGGGGAGATCGTCCGCCTCTCCGGGCGGCTGTCGAAAGGACCGGTGGTCCTCAGCTTCTACCGGGGAGTCTGGTGACCGTACTGCAACCTGGAGCTGGCAGCTCTGGCGAAGGCATTGCCCGTCATCCGGTCGCTCGGCGCCGACCTCGTCGGCGTGAGCCCCGAACTCCCGGACAACACGATGACGATGGCCGAGAGGCACGCGATCCCGATCGACATCCTGAGCGACGCGACGAGCGAGGTGCTCAAGGAGTATCGCCTGTGGTTCGCCGTCCCGGCCGAGGTCAAGGCGCTCTACCTCGAGAAGTTCGGAATCGACCT
>JBLMWX010000188.1:0-29383 GCA_050257455.1 Gemmatimonadota bacterium
CCCAGGTCGTAGCCGGCCGCGAAGTAGAGCCCGAACGCCGCGAGCACGAGCCCGTGGTGGACCGTTCCGTCCCGCAGCGCCCGGGCCGCTTCCGACCGGGAGAGGATCTCGACCTCGATCCGCTCGTACGCGTCGAAGCGCGGCGGGCCGGCGCGGCGCGCGCCCGTCGCCAGAAACGTGTGGCACCGGTTGTCCTGGAGCGCCGGGTTCGGCGTCACGAACCCGAGTGACTCCCATGACGGCGCCTCGAACCCGGTCTCCTCGCGGAGCTCCCGCGCCGCGGCGGCCGCGGGATCGCGGTCGGCGGCGTCGACCGCGCCGCCGGGGATCTCCAGGGTGACCTCCCGGATGCCGTGCCGGAACTGGCGGATGAAGACGAGGTTTCCCTCCGCGGTGACGGGGATGACGTTGATCCAGTCCGACGTGCGGATCACCGTGAAGTCGTTCGTCTTCCCGGTCTCCTCGAGGCGGTAGCGGTCGTGGTCCACGGCGATGAGCCGGTCGGAGAATTTCCGCGTGCTGTGCAGCAGCGTCCAGAGGGTCTGCATGATCCACCATCTTACCATCCCGCCGGCATCCCGTTCCGCATCCCGGCGACCGGGGGTATAATCCCCGGCATGCCGATTCTCAGCGCCGTCCCGGCGCCGGTCCTCGCCGCCTGCGCCCTCACCCTCGTCCTGTACATCGGCGCGTACATCCGGCTGCCGCTCGTCCCGCTGTTCGCAAGCGAGCTCGGGGCCTCCACGGTCCAGGTCGGGATGATCAACGCCGGCTTCATGCTCGCGGCCGCCGCGCTTTCCGTCCCGCTGGGCCTCCTGTCCGACCGGCTCGGCCGGCGGCGGCTCGTGCTCGCCGGGATGCTCGTCTCCGCGCTGACGTCCCTGTTCCTGTCAGCCGCGCGGAGCCCGGCGCAGGTGGGAATGATCTACCTGTTCTCCGGCGTGGGACTCGCCTGCTTTTCGCCGGCCATGATGTCGTATGTCGGGGACGTCACGCCGCCCCATTTCCTGGGAAGGGCCTACGGCTGGTACACCTCCGCCCTCTATCTCGGGATGGCCCTGGGCCCGGGCCTGGGCGGCGCGGTGGGAGCGGCCGGGTACCGCACCGCGTTCCTCGTGTCGGCCGCGGTCGTGGGAGCGGGAATCCTCGCCGCGTTGCCCCGGATGCCGGCCCCTCCTCCCGTCATGCGGCCGGACTCCGCGAATCTCCTTTCCGACCTGAAGGACATCTTCGCCAACAGGGCGGTCATCGCCTGCTGGATCGCCACGTTCTTCACGACGTACGCATGGGGCGCCCTCTTCGCCTTCTTCCCGCTTTACGCGCGCGACTCCGGGATCTCCGTGGCCCACACGGGGCTCATCTTCACCTCCCAGGCCGCGTCCAACGCCCTGTCCCGGATCCCGATCGGGCACCTCGCGGACCGGACGGGACGACGGGACCTCTACATCGTTTCCGGAAGCCTCGTCTTCGCGCTCTGCATCGCGGGGGTCGGGCAGTTCCCGTCGGCGGCTCCCCTCTACGCGCTCTTCCTCCTGGCCGGGGGCGCGATGGCGGCCACCTTCACCGCCGTGGGGGCGCTCCTCTCGGAGGCGGTCGAGACCAGGATCCGCGGGCTGGCCATGGGCGGATACAACACCTGCATTTACGGCGGTTTCGCCGTCTCGGCCGCCACCCTCGGAACGGTGATCCAACGGTGGGGCTTTTCCGCCGGGTTCGCCGTCGCCGGCGGCCTCTGCGCCGCCGCCACCCTCGGCTTTCCTCTCATCTTCCCGCGAAAAAGAAACACTGAGTCCGGTTCATGATTTTTCGTTCGCCGCCGGCGGCCATTGTGTATACTGTATACGAAAAACGGCCCCCGTGCGTGCGCCCCGCGGGCCGTGTCGGGATCTCGCGACGCGAGGATCGGAGACGATGGCCGCCCCACCGATCGAATCCCTGGAAAAGCTCGGCGTCCACGACCACGTCGCCTTCCTGTGCCGGAACGCGCGGGAGCGCATGGACGTCGTGGCGCCGTTCCTCCGGATCGGCCTGGCCCGCGGCGAGAAGATCCTTCTCTGCTGCGCGCCGCGTCGCGCGGACGAGATTCTCCGGGCGATCGGGGGCGCGGGGATCGACATCGGGAGCGCTCTGGCCCGCGGCGCCATCGTCTCGACGCCCATAGGCCGCGGCGCGGCCGCGCCGCTCGATGCAGACGCGGTCATCGCGTCCCTGCGCGCCGCCGCGCGCCAGGCGCGGGCGGAGAAGCATTCCGGCCTCCGCGTCTGCCTGGACATCCCGTCCGTCCTGGGCCGGGAGCCGGGCGACGACCTCATCGATGCGTTCCAGGCGAAGCTTCACGCGTTCGTCTCCGCGCAGACCATCGTGTGCCTGTGCATGCACGCGGTCGACGAGCTTCCCGCGGACACCCTCCTGCGTGCGCTTCGCACCCACCCCCTGGTCATCTACGACGGAAAGCTCCTCGACAACTTCTTCTTCGTCTCCCCGACCATCGACCCCAGGGAGATGACGCCCCGGCGCCGGCTCGACAGGCGTCTCGCGCACCTCGTCGAGCGAAACGACCAGATCGCCCGCGTCCGGCGGCAGGCGATCCGTCTCATGCGGTTCCGCGACGTCGTCGCCTCCCTCCTCGCCCAGGAGCGGCTGTCCGACATCCTCAACGGCATCGCGGTCGGCGTGATCTCCCTCGGGTACCGGATGTGCTGGATCGGCACGGCGGAGCCCGACGGCTCGGTCGCACCCGCCGCCGAATGGGGCGACAAGTGGGGCTATCTCCGGGAAATCTCGGTCCGCTGGGACGACGGCCCGCTCGGACGGGGCCCGGTCGGCCGGGCGATCCGGGAAGGGAAACCCAGCGTCGTGCGGGACGTCGTCCGGTCCCGGCGCTTTGCCCCGTGGCGCGAGAGCGCCCTCGCGCGGGGGTTCCGATCGGTGGCCGGGATCCCGCTGGGCGGCGCCACACCGGCGTCCGGGGCGCTCGCCGTCTATGCCGCCGACGCGGACGCCTTCGACGAGGAGGCGATCGACGAGCTGGCCGCCTACGCGCAGCAGGCCTCGCTCGTCCTGGCCCGGGCCCGCGAGCTCCGGGCGGTCGCCGACTCCGAAGAGCGGTTCCGCTCGGTCATCGAGAACACCGGCGTCTTCGTGATCGAGCTCGATGCCGCGGGGAAGGTCATCCTGTTCAACCGGGCCGCCGAGAGAATCACCGGCTACGCGGCCGCCGAGGCGCTCGGAAAGGAGGGGTTCCCGCTGTTCCTCCCCGAACGGGAGCGCGAGCGCGTCATCGCGGCGTACCGGGACATCGTCCGGGGCGGGACGGCGGAGGAGTTCCCGTGCGCCGTCCGGACGAGGAACGGGGACGAGCGAAGCCTGTCCTGGAACGCGAAGGGAATCATGGCTCCCGGCGGCGACCTCCAGGCCGTGGTCGCCGTGGGCGTGGACATCACGGACCGCCTGCGGATGGAGAAGGAGCGGGAGGTCCTCAAGACGCAGCTCGCCGAGGCCCGCAAGATGGAGGCGGTCGGGGCGCTGGCCGGCGGGATCGCCCACGACTTCAACAACATCCTCGGGACGATCATCGGGTACGCGTCCCTGATGGAGGCGCGGATGGACCCGGCGGATCCCCTGGCCGGCACCGCCCGGAAGATCGGGGAGCAGGCCGCGCGGGCGGAGGAGCTCACCGTCAAGCTGCTCGGCTTCGCCCGCCGCGGCAAGCTCAGGGTGGAGGCGTTGTCGCTGAACGACGTGGCGGCGACCGTGGTCGCCGCCATCACGGCGACCTTCGACCCGGCGATCGAAATCCGGACCCGCCTCGACCCGTCCGCCCCCCTCGTCGAGGGAGACGCCGGGCAGCTCGAGCATTCGGTCCTCAACCTCTGCCTCAACGCGCGCGACGCGATGCCCGGCGGGGGGACCCTGACCATCGAGACCGGCGGCGTCCGGCTCACGGCGGGCGAGGCGCGGACCCACCACGTCCGGGAGGCGGGCCCATACGCGACCATCTCCGTACGGGACACCGGGGAGGGGATCGCCGAAGAGGTCCGCCGGCACATCTTCGAGCCGTTCTTCACGACCCGCCATGACATCGGGCGGACGGGGATGGGGCTCCCGATGGTCTACGGAGTCGTCAAGAACCACGGCGGCGGAATCGACGTCGAGAGCGCGCCGGGGCAGGGATCGACGTTCCGGATCAACCTGCCCGCCACGTCGCGCCCGAAGGCCCGCAAGCCCCCGTTGCCCGAGGCCGCCTTCCCGAAGGGATCCGGAACCGTCCTCGTCGTCGACGACGAGCCGGGAATACGCGAGATGGCGCGGGAGCTCCTCGCCGCCCTCGGGTACGACGCGGTGACCGCGGAGGACGGCCAGGCCGCCTGCCGGATCGTCCGGGAGCGGGGGGCCACGGTCGCCCTCGTGCTCCTGGACATCGTCATGCCGGGGATGGGGGGCAAGGAGACGTTCGAGGCGCTCCGGGCCCTCTCGCCCTCCCTGCCGATCCTGCTCTCATCGGGATACTCGGTGGAAGGCGTGGCCCAGGAGATCCTGGACAAGGGGGCAGACGGGTTCATCCAGAAGCCGTACGGCCTGTCCGAGCTCGCCCGGGCCGTGCGCGGAGCACTCGACGCGCGGGCCGGGCATTAACATCTCCGCAATATTTCCGGGAATCCGCCCGATATGACCTGGTATGAGCCGTACCCCGGAAACGGTACCGGACGCCGGCATCGAGGGGCTCGTCCTCGCCCTCGCGAAGACGTACCACTGGGCCGGACTGTACGGGGCGGACCATCCCGTCCTTTCCAGGCGGATGGCCGAGATGCACGACGCGCTCCTCGCGCGGATTCCGTCCGAGCCCGGGGCCCAGCTCCTCCTCGGGATCGCCCGCGACAAGGTCCTCTACCGGAACCAGTTCGTCGGCGAGGGGCAGGAGCTCATCGGCCGGCTCACCGAGGCCCTCTACCTGCGCCAGGTGGCCACCGTCGGGTTCGACGCGCGCGTCACCCCCGCGGGCCTCCTCGCGCTGCTGCATCACCTCCACGAGGTACGGGAGGAGAACGCCCGCCGGCCGCCCGAGGAGTTCGTCCTGGAGAAGGGGATCCTGGGGATCACCCTGTCCCCGTACAACTACCGCGAGCTGCTCTCGCGAAGACTGGCCGAGCCCGACGCGACGCGGGGCACCGGCGGGGACCGTGAAGAGGAGCTCTGGCGCGTCCTGCTCACGTCCGACGTCGAGACCGGCGACGGCGAGAAGAAGATCGTCGACGAGATCGCGGAGTTCCCCGACCTGCTCCGGGCCATCATGCGGCGCGCCCGGGCGGAGAACGCCCGGGCGGCGGGCGGCACCCCCGTGCCGCCGGAGGTCCTGCGCCGGCTCCTGCGCCGCATCGGGATGCTCGTGCGGACGCTCCCGGCCGACCGGAAGGATACGGTGCTCGCCTCTCTCGAAGCGGGCATCGCCGCGGACGACGGCGGGCCGGGGGACACGGAGAACCCGTACGACCTCTTCCTGGCCCGCTCGCTGGCGGAGGGGTTCTCCGACGACGAGTTCCTCGATCTTCTCGGCACGCTCGTCTCCGTGGAGGGGAAGGGGCAGGCGCGGCTCCGGAAGATCTTCGAGACGCTGGCGGTCGACCGCGACATCCGCGGGTCGCTCCTGCCCCGGGCGGGCGAGCGCGTGCGCGAAAGTCTGCAGTCCCGCAACTATTACGACCTCAAGACGTGGGAGACCGTGGAAAAACTCCTCCTGTCCCGCTCGGAGGACGGGTACGTCGAAGGCGACTACGCCCGGTTCCTCGAGGACATCTCCGGCGCACGCGGACCCTACGCGGACCGGATCCGGGACGCCGCGCCCGCCGACGCCGCCCTGCTGTCCGCCTTCCGGGACGAGGAGATGCGGCGGAAGAGCACGACCGTCCTCCTCGAGCTCCTGGCGAAGGAGAAGCGGCCCGGGGAGTTCGGCGACCTGCTCGAGGAGGTCCGGAAGACGGTGCCCAACGTCATCTCGCGCGGGGACATCGTCCTCCTTCAGACGATCCTGCTCACCCTCGAGGCGCTCGCCGGGGAGCTCCCGCCCGACCGGCAGTCGGCGGTCCGGGGGCTCCTCCAGGAGACCGATTTCGGCCAGGTCACGGACGTCTGCCTCGCGGGCGCGGCGAACGACGAGGAGAAGGACACGGCCCTGGCGCTCCTTGCGCGATTCGGCGCCGCTGCGACGAGGCCGCTCCTCGACCGCCTCCTCAACGAGCCGGAAGCCGCCCGGCGCCGGGCGCTGATCGCGATGACGACGCGCCTGGGCCCCGCGGCGGTGCCCGCGATCGTCGAGAAGATGGGGCATCCGAAGTGGTACTTCGTGCGCAACCTCTGCGTGATCCTCGGGGACATCGGGGACCGGCGCGCCGTCTCGAGCCTCATGCGCGCGGCCTCGCACGCGGACGCCCGGGTGCGGCGCGAGGCGATCCTGGCGGTCGGGAAGATCGGGGCGCCGGAAGCCGTCCCCGCCCTCGGCAAGATCCTCCTCGAGGAGTCCCTGTTCTCCGCCGGGCGGGACGACCAGGTGCGGATCGACGCGGCGAGCGCCCTCTACCGGATCGGCGGGGCCGAGGCGACCTCCCTCCTCCACAGCGGGACGGAGGTCCGCCGGGCGGCCGTCCGGGCCCACTGCGAGGGGCTGATCCGCGGATTGGGGAAGACGCCGTGAAGGACAGGCAGCGCCTCTTCGCCATCGTCCTCGACCTCGCCCAGGCCATCCAGGCGGCGGCCATCTACCCGGAGACCCACCAGCGCGTCCAGGCGGTCCTCGCCCGGCTGCACGACAGGATCCAGCGCGCGGCGGCCGAAGTCGGAACGATCCACGTCGGCATCATCGGGGACCATTTCGTCGTCGACGAGTTCCCCTTCCTCGACATGAACCCCGCGCTCGTCAAGCTCCTCCGGGACATCCGGGAGAAGGGGATCGAGAAGTTCTCCATCCGGCAGGGCCTGACCTCCGGGGAGCTCAAGCGGTTCGTCTATTTCCTCAATACCGGCCAGGAGGACGCCTCGGGCCTGAAGTGGGAGTGCATCGCCTACGGGAACATCGAAACCCTCGCCGGGGCCGAGTCGCTCGACGACGGGCGGGGCGCGATGCTCCCGGCCTCCCACGTCCTTCACGGTGCGACGGACGTGCTGAAGGGGCTGCTCCGGTCGCTGGCCAGTGGCGAGGGGGGGCGGTCGCTCTCGGACGGGCGGGAGATCGTCGCCGGCGTCATGAAGGGGCTCCGGCAGGACGCGTTCCTCATCCACCGGCTGATGCGACTCCAGGCGCACGACGACTACACGGTGACGCACTCGCTCAACGTCTGCGCCATCGTCACCGCCCAGGCCGTGTCGCTCGGCATCCCGGAGGAGCACCTCCAGGAGATCGGGCTGTCCGCCATCCTGCACGACGTGGGCAAGGAGATGGTCCCGTCCGCGATCATCCAGAAGCCGGGGCGGATCGACCCGGCGGAGTTCGCGCAGATGGCGGAGCACCCGGTCCTGGGGGCCAACCTGCTCCGGAAGCTCGGCTGCGGGTCGGACCTCCCGATGATCGTCTGCTTCGAGCACCACATCAAGCACGACCGGTCGGGCTATCCCAAGGCGTCGGCGGCGGGACCGCTCCACCCGGTCTCCGCGATGACCCAGATCGCCGACGTCTACGACGCGCTGCGCACGAACCGCCCTTACCGCAAGGGGATGGACATGAAGACGGCCCTGTCGATCATGGACCAGGGCCGCGGCACGGAATTCGACCCGGGGCTCTACGACAATTTCCTGAAGACGCTCCTGTCCGGTCAGGCGGGGGCCGGCGCGTAGACGCTCTCGGCCTCGGCGACCAGGCGGTCGATGAGGTCCCGCACCGCCGGGATGTTCTTGATTCTCCAGACGTTCTCGCCCGAGAACACGAGCCCGTCCTCCGTGTCCCCCGCCTTCGACATGTCGAGCCGGTCGATGATGCAGAATGAGTGGTCGCAGCTCTTGAGGCAGCTCCGCTTGCACTCGCCGTCGTAGAGTCGCTCGCCCCTGAGGAGCCGGTCGAGGAACCGGTTCCGGATAGCGCGGCCGGGGAGTCCGACCGGGGAATGGAGGATCGCAATGTCCTCCTTCGTCGCGCAGAGATACGCCTGCTTGAACGCATCGGGGACGTCGCACTCCTGCGTCAGCACGAACCGCGTCGCCATCTGGACGCCGTCCGCGCCGTACTTGCCGATCATCTCGGCGATCTCGTAGCCGTCCGTGATCCCGCCCGCCGCGATGAGCGGAACCTTCCGGACGACTTTCCGGATCTCGGGAAAGAGCTCGCGCAGCGGCCGGTCGGTCCCGAGGTGGCCGCCGGCCTCCTTCGCCTCCACGACGATCGCGTCCGCGCCGCATCGCTCGGCGAGCTTGCCGAACTCGGGCGAGGAGACGATCGAGACGACGGGGACGCCGTGGTCCTTCCCGACCTTGAAGACGTCGCGGGAGAACCCGGCCCCCGTGACGATCATGTCGACGCCGGCGTCGATCGAGGCCTTCACCGTCTCCATGAACTGCCGGATGGCGAACATGATGTTGACGGCGACGATTCCCTTGGTCTTCGTCTTGGCCCGGCGGATGTCCTCCGTGAGCTCGGCGATGGGGATGCCGGACCCCCCGATCGTGCCGATCCCGCCGCACTCCGCCACGGCGCAGGCGAGCGACGAGGTCGAAACGCGCACGGACATCCCGCCCTGGACGATGGGAATCCTCGCCGTGAACCTGCCGATCTTGAGCTCAGGAAGCTTCAAGTGATACTCCCCCCGGGAATTGCCTATTGTAAACCCGAAGCGGGAGGAAACGAAAGGGGGTAAGACCCGCGGCGGCGTCCGGCGCGAGCGGGCCGTTCAGACGGCGCAGGGGAAGGCCCGCCCGGGGAGGAGGGCCGTCGCGAACGCGCGCGCCGGCAGCGCCCCGGCGCGCGCCCGCGCGGCGATCTCGGAGAGGGGCGCGATCCTGTACCCGCGCTCCGCGGCGCCGCGCAGGATTTCGCCGAAGGCGTCGCGCAGGATCCCCCCCTCGACCTCCGCGTGGACCGGCAGGACATGCGTCCCCGCGGACGCCAGCGCCTCGAGGATCCGTCCCACCCCCTTGCGTCCCCCGGTCTCCTCCAGGCAGGGCAGGTCGGACGGAATCTCCGGAAGTCCGGTCCCCGCGAGGACGAAGGGGGCGGCGGCGCGCGTACAGGAGAGGTACTCCCACGGGCGGCGCCCGATCTCCGCCACCGCCGCGCCGGTGAGCAGCCATCCCGGCGCGCCGAAGGCCCGCGGCCCGTGCCCCAGGCACGAGGCGTACGCGGCGGTCCCGCGGGAGAGCCACTCCCGGATCCAGTCGGCCCCCTTCCGCGGGAGCGCATCCTGCCAGGCGCGGTGGTCCCACGCGTGGAACTCGACCTCGTGCCCGCGCGCCTCGATCTCGCGGCAGAGGCCGGGGAACGCCGAGGCGATCATCGGCGCCTTGAGAAGGGTCCCGTAGAGGGCGGTCCGGACGCCGTAGAGCCCCGGCGCGTTCGTCCGGATCATCTTGAACAGGAACCGCGGGTTGCGGACCATCCGGTAGACGGCCTTTCCGGAGTTGTCCGGCCCGAACGAGAGGAAGAACGCGGCGCGGCACCGGAACCGGTCGAGAAGGGACAAAAGGACCGGGACCCCCTCCTCCATCCCCCGCCGCGTGTCGACGTCGATCTTGAGCCCGAGGATCCGCTCGGTCACGCGCTCTCCGCGATGAAGGCGTCCAGGGTCTTCGCGAGCGCCTCCTTGAGCCCCACCTTCGGGCTCCACCCGAGGCACTCCTTCGCGCGGGCGATCGAGGGAGTCCGCGTCTGGATGTCCTGGTACCCCGCGCCGTAGAAACGCCCCGAGTCCACCTCGACGATCTCGGAGAGCGTCTTCCCGCGGCTCGCCGGGTGGGCGGCGTAGAGGTCCCGCAGGGTCGCGGCGAGGTCCCGGATCGAGCAGTCGTTCGCCGGGTTTCCCAGGTTGAAGATCCGTCCCCGGGCGCATCCGTTCCGGTCCTCGAGGATCTTCATGAGCCCCGCGATCCCGTCGTCCACGTACGTGAAGCACCGCCGCTGGCGGCCGCCGTCCACGAGCTGGATCGGCTGGCCCAGGAAGAGCTGGGCGATGAACTGGGTCACCACGCGGGAGCTCCCCTCCTTGGCCGTCTCGATCGAGTCGAGGCGCGGCCCGATCCAGTTGAAGGGCCGGAACAGCGTGAAGGAGAGTCCCTGGCGCCCGTACGCCCAGATCACCCTGTCGAGGAGCTGCTTCGAACACGAGTAGATCCACCGCTCCTTGCAGATGGGGCCGAGGACGAGTGGCGACGACTCCTCGTCGAACTCGGGGTCCGCGCACATCCCGTAGACCTCGGACGTCGACGGGAAGACGACGCGCTTCCCGTACCGGTGCGCCTGCCGCACGATCCGCAGGTTTTCCTCGAAGTCGAGCTCGAAGACCGACAGCGGCCTCTCGACGTAGACCTTCGGGGTGGCGATGGCGACGAGGGGGAGAACCACGTCCGCCTTCTTGATGTGGTACTCGATCCACTCCTTGTTGATCGAGATGTCCCCCTCGACGAACTCGAACCGCGGGTTCCGCGCCATGTCTCCCAGCCGCTCGTCGGAGAGATCCATCCCGTAGACCTTCCAGCCGGTCTCCGCGAGGATCCGCGCGGTGAGATGGTGCCCGATGAAGCCGTTGACGCCGAGGATCAGGACCTTCATGCGAACCTCCCGTTCAGCGCGTCCTTGAGCAGCGGGACGATTTCGGCGCCCCGCGCGGCCTTCCCTTTCCATTCCACGTCTTCGAGGACGAGGATCCCGTCCCCCGTGCCCACGACGACCCGCCGGTCTCCCGGGACCGGCGCCGGGCATCCGCCCGCCATGACGATCGAGGGGCCGCCCGCCACGCGCAGCGCCCCCGGCGAGGGCGGGTCGGGACACGCCTCTCCCCGCAGCGGGCGCGCCCACCAGACGAGGAGCTTTTCCCCCGAAAGGTCCGAGAAGGCGCCCGGATACGGCCGGGTCACCGCCCGGACCAGGTTGTAGATCGCGACGGCCGGCTGCGACCAGTCGATCCTGCCGTCCTCCGGCTTTCGCCCCCCGAAGTAGCTCCCCTTTTCGATCTCGTTCGGCCGCCGCGGGATGTCCCCGGACGCGATGCGGGGGAGGAGGTCCGACAGGAGACGTTCCGCCGCCGCCTCCATCTTCCCGAAGAGCGAGAGCGCGGTGTCCTCGAACGCAATTGGCACCGCCGCCTGGCCGACGATGTCGCCCGCGTCCGGCTTCTCGGTCATGAAATGGAGCGTCACCCCCGTCTCGGTCTCCCCCTTGACGAGGACCCAGTTGACCGGGGCCCGCCCCCGGAACTTCGGAAGGAGCGACCCGTGGAGGTTCAGCGCGCCCAGGCGCGGGATTCCCAGGATCCCGCTCCGCAACATCGACCGGTAGTAGAAGGAGAACAGAAGGTCCGGCCGGGCCGCCCGGATCGTCTCCGGCCACGGGGCGGCGTTCACGTCCGCGGGAAGGTGGACGGGGATCCCCCGCTCCCGGCAGTACTCCGCGACGGAGCCGAACCACCGGTTCTCCCCCGGGTCGTCGGCGTGGGAGAAGACCAGGGGAACCTCGAAGCCGTGGGACAGAAGCGACCGGATCCCGACAATCCCCATGTTGTGGTAGGCGAAGGCGACCGCCCGCATTCCGCTCACGGCCCCGCGCCCCGGGCTGCCGGCGCCTCGTGGACCCGGCGGATCGTGTACCGCGGCCGCTTGCGGACCTCGTGGTAGATCCGCCCCACGTACTGCCCCATGATCCCCAGGGCGAAGAAGAGGGCGCCCACGAAGAAGAACAGGACCGCGAAGAGCGTGAAGATCCCGTACGCGCCCCACTCGGGGCCGCGGATCACCCGCATGATGCCGAGGAACGCGCCGAACCCGGCCGCCCCGACGGAAAGCGCCGTCCCCAGGTAGAGCAGGACCCGGAGCGGGAACTCGGAAAAGGAGGTAAGCAGGTCGAACTGGAGGTTGAGCAGCCGCCACAGGTTGTACTTGGAGACGCCGCCGTGGCGCTCCTGGTGCGCAACGGGGATCTCGGCGATCCGCTTCGCGTAAAGCGTCGCCAGGGCGGGGATGAAGGTCGAGTATTCCTGGCTCTCCACCATCCGGTCGACGACCTCCCGGCGGTACGCGCGGAGCATGCACCCCCAGTCGGTCATGCGCACCCCGGTGATCGCCCGGGTCATCGCGTTCACGAGGCGGGACGGCGCCCGCCGGAGAACCGAGTCGCGGCGCATCTGCCGCACGGTGCCGACGACCTCGTAGTCGCCTTCCTCCATCGCCCGGACGAGGCCCGGGATCTCCTCCGGGGGATTCTGGAGGTCCGCGTCGAGGGTGACCACGATGTTCCCGCGCACGGCCGAGAATCCCGAGAGGATCGCCGGGTGCTGCCCGTAGTTGCGGGTGAGCTCGACGACCCGCACCCCCTCCCGGCCGACGAAGGACTTGAGGACCTCGAGGGAGCCGTCCCGGCTCCCGTCATCCACGAAGACGATCTCGTACGGCCGCTTCATCGACTGGAGCGCCGCCTGGAGCCGGTCGTGAAGGAGGGGGATGTTCCGTTCCTCGTTGTAGACGGGGATGACGACCGAGATCACCGGCGCGCCTCCGCGAGGATCTCCCGGACGGCGGCGCACACGTAGTCGACGTCCGCATCCGCCATCCCGGGAAACAGGGGAAGCGACACGATCCGCGCGCCCGCGCGCTCGCACCCGGGAAGATCTCCCTCCTTGGTGCCGTAACGCTCCCGGACGTACGACAGGAGGTGGCAGGGCGGGAAGTGGATCCCGACCCCGACGTTGCACTCCGCGAGCCGCCCGATGAAGGCGTCGCGATCCATCGCCGCGACCTTGACGATGAAGAGGTGCCACGAGTGCTCGTGCGGGTACGGCGGGGAGACGGGGAGGTCGATGCCCGGCACGCCGCGCAGCCCGGCCAGGTACCGCGCCGCGAGGAACGCCCGACGCGCGTTCAGGGCCTCGACCTTGCGCATCTGGACGACGCCGATCGCCGCCTGGATGTCGGTGAGGTTGTACTTGTACCCCGGCTCGCCGACGTCGTAATGGGGGGTGCCGCCCTTCCCGTACCGCGTCCACGCGTCGCGCTCGATGCCGTGGAACCGCAGGAGGCGCAGGCGTTTCGCGAGCCCGTCGTCGAAACAGGTCACCATTCCTCCCTCGCCGGTCGTGACGTTCTTGATCGGGTGAAAGGAGAAGACGGCGGTGTTCCCGTGCCCCCCGGCGGGCCGGCCGCGGTAGGCCGTCCCCACCGCGTGGGCCGCGTCCTCGATGACCGGGACCCCGGCGCGGCCGGCCGCCGCCATGATCGGGTCGAGGTCGGCCGGCGCCCCCGCGAAATGGACCGGCACGACGGCCTTCGTCCGCGCCGTGATCCGCCGCGCGAGGTCGCCCGGGTCCACCTGGAGCGTGCCGTAATCGCTGTCGGCGAACACGGGCGCCGCCCCCCGGAGGGCGACCTGGTTGACCGTGGAGGCGAACGTCAGCGACGGCGTCACGACCTCGTCTCCCGGCCCGACCCCGAGGGCGGCGAGGACGACGTGCATCCCGGCCGTCGCGGAGGCGACGGCGACCGCGTGCGGGGCGCCCGTCATCGCGCGGAACCGCTCCTCCAGCTCCGCCACCCGGGGACCGCTCGTGATCCACCCCGACCGCATCGACGCGGCGACGGCCTCGATCTCCTCCTCGCCAATCGCCGGGCGGGACAGCGGCAGGAACTCTTTCCGGATCTCGAGCAAGGAGCGCCTCTGGCCTGTTCGGATACCATTCAGGAACGGTTCACGATGAGGATACCTTCATCGGTCCGGTAGAGCAACCGCGCGTCCGGGAACCTCTCGCGGATGAGGGGCATCGCATCCCGCCCGAAGACGGCGAAGACCCGCTCCCGCGATTTCCAGAGCCGTTCGAACTCCGCCTCGCCGATGAAATATCGCGCCCGATCCTTCGCCCGCTCCGCCCCGAACCCGAGCTCGCCCACTTCGTCCACCAGGACCGTGCGCCGCCCCGTGTACCACGGGACGCCCTGCTTGTACGTCCGATACTGGACGATCACGTCCCCCGGCCTCAGCGACGCGGCGAGCGCCAGGGAGAGGTTCTTCGACGACTTGTAGTTGCCGAGGTAGATGGCCGCGGGCCGGTTGACCGAGGTCAGGAACAGGGCGAGGAGGAGAAACGAGAGGAGCACCACGCGCTCGGCCCCCAGCCGGCGGACGAAGAGGGGGACCGCGCCCCACGACAGGATGAGCGTCGCCGGCAGGGCCGTCACGCCGATCCACTCGCGCATTTCGAGGTGGTGACGGCCGGCGTCGGGAAGGAAGACCATCGCGGCGGCGAGGACGGCCGCCAGGGCGAGCGGCGCGCGGCAGCGGGCCGAGCCGTCCTCCCGGGACGCCCAGATCTCCAGCCCGCGCCCGAGCAGCACGGCGAGGGGGGGGAAGAGCGGCGTCATGTACGTCACCAGCTTCGATTTCGAGAAGGAGAAGAACAGGAAGACGAACAGGATCCAGGACAGCAGGAACGCGGTCGCGTCGGCGGGAAGGAACTCCTGCGCCGACCGGCGGACGGCGACCACGATCCGCTGGAGGAACGCGATCCACGGGATGAATCCGACGAGGACGACCGGCAGGAAGTACCAGAACGGCTCGTACCGCCCGTGGATCTTCGTCGTGTAACGCAGGAACTGCTCGTGCACGAAGAAGAACCACAGGAAGTCGGGATTGTCCCTCTGGACGAGGACGATCCAGGGGAGCGTGATCGCCAGGAACAGGACGATGCCGCCGAGCGACACCGCCCGCCCGATCTCCCGGTGACGCCGGGAGAAGACGAGCCAGACCGAGATCACCGCAGCGGGGAAGACGGCGCCGATGAGCCCCTTCGCGAGAAACGCGAGGCCGGCCCCCGCGTACGACAGGTACAGGTACACGCGGCTCGTCCTCCTCGCCGACAGGTAGAGGTACGCCGGGAAGATGGCGAGGAGCAGCGTCACGGCGGCCGTCATGTCGAGCGTGTTCAGCCGCCCGATGACGTAGTAGTAGAGCGACGTGGACAGGACGATCGCGGCGTAGAGGCCGGTGCGCCAGCCGCACAGCGTCGCGCCCATCCAGTAGGTGAGCAGGATCCCGGCCGCCGAGACGGCCGCCGTGAAGAAGCGCGCCGCGAACTCGGTCTCCCCGAAGAGGCGGATCGACAGGGCGTTCCCCCAGTAGAACAGCGGCGGCTTCTCCAGGTAGGCGACGCCGTTCAGGCGGGGGGTCACGTAGTCGCCGGACGCGATCATCTCGCGCGGGATCTCGGCGTACCGCGCCTCGTCGGGCTCCAGGAGCGGCATCGTGCCGAGGGAGGACAGGTACAGGAGGACGACGGCGGCGAAGAAGAGGGTCAGGGTCCGGCGATCCACGGAGCCGCCTTTCGCGGGAGCTCGATCTGCGCGTCTTGCCGGGGCGGATTATATCACCGCGCCCGCGCGGCCGCCCACTGGTATAATGGCGCCAACCCCGCGTTCTCCCCGGGAGAGGAAAGGAGTCTCGCATGCGGCGGTTCTCCGGATCGGTCCTCGCGCTCCTCGGCGCCGTTCTCCTGGCAACGGCAATCCTCCATCCCTTCCCGGCGCGCGCCGGGGGGGGCGAAGCGTCGCCGATCTTCGGCGTCACCATCCCGGACGGGTACCGCAACTGGCAGCTGGTCGCCGTGTCGCACCGCACCGACAACGACCAGGTGCGCGCCATCCTGGGCAACGACATCGCGATGAAGGCGTACCGGGAAAACACGCTCCCGTTCCCCGACGGGGCGATCCTCGCCAAGCTCGAATGGAAGCGCGTGGAATCCGCCGAGTTCAAGAACGCCTTCGTCCCCGGCGCGCCGGTGCAGATCGAGTTCATGGTGAAGGACGCCGGGAAGTACGGGAAGACCGGCGGCTGGGGGTTCGGGCGGTTCATCGGGGGCAAGCCCGCCGATGCGCAGGCGCACGGCACCTGCTTCCCCTGCCACTCGGCCAACGTGAAGAACCACGACATCGTCTTCACGCGGTACGCGCCGTAAGTGCGTTACGGGACCGGGCAGATCGGGCGGGTCGTCGTCGCGCGGTTCGACCACGGCGAGGCGGTCGTCCCGGCCCTCGTCGACCTGTGCCGGGCGGAGACGATCCGCGCCGGGTGGTTCTTCCTGATCGGCGCCGTCGAGGGGGGCCGGCTCGTCTGCGGCCCGAAGGAAGCGGTCCTCCCGCCGGACCCGGACTGGCGGACGTTCGGGGAGCCGTACGAGATCGTCGGGATGGGAAGCGTCGCGGAGAAGGACGGCGCGCCGTCGGTCCACCTCCACGCCTCCCTCGGCAGGGGGACGGACGTCCTGACCGGGTGCATCCGGCGGGAGGGAAACGCGTTCATCGTCGTCGAAGCGATGATCCTCGAAGTGACGGGCGTCGCCGCGACGCGGGCCCCGGACGACAAGACCGGGCTGGAGCTTCTCTCGCTTGCGTGAGACGTTCAGCATCCGCCCCCTGCGGAGCGGCAGCTCGGGAAACCTGACGCTCGTCGAGCACGCCGGGACCATCCTGCTGCTCGACGCGGGACTTCCCTCCCAGCGGGGCCTCGCCCAGGCCCTCTCGGACGGAGGCGTCTCCTGGGACGACGTGGACGGCGTGCTCGTCTCCCACCTCCACGGGGACCACATCCACCACGCCGCCGCCGCCTGCTGCGCCCGGCACGGGGTGCCGATCTTCCTCCACGAGAAGAACGTGCGCGCGTTTTCCCGCCGCATCCTTTCCCGGTGCGGCCGCCCGGGTCCGGTGCGCCTCTTCGACGGGGAGCCGTTCTCGGTGGGAAGCATCCGGATCCGCCCCTTTCCGGTCCCCCACGACGCGGAAGGGGTGACGTGCGGGTTCGTGCTCACCGGCCGGCAGGGGGAACGCGAGGTCCGCGTCGCGGTCGCGACGGACCTCGGGCACGGCGGCAACGGCCTCTTCGAGGAGTTCGTCGACTGCGACCTCATCCTGATCGAGTCGAACTACGATCCCGCCATGCTGTCGACGAGCGCCCGGAACGACAAGGCCCGCGTGGACTCCGACGTGGGGCACCTCTCCAACGAGCAGGCGGGGAAGTTCCTCGCCCGGGTGATGCTCGGAAGCCGCAAGGTGCCGAAGGCCGTCGTCCTGTGCCACCTGAGCGCCGACCACAACACCCCGGCCCGCGCCGTGGCCGCGGTCCGGGACATCCTCGCCCGCTACGGCTTCGACGGCGTCTCCGTCCACGCCGCCCGCCGCCACGACCCGTCGCCGCGGTTCCTGGCCACGGGGGCCCCGGACGGTTGAGTCCGGCGCCGTTGAATATATAATCGGGACTGAGCGTCCCACGAAACAGGGGGGTCCCCGATGAGGAAGGTCCTTTGCCTCGGCCTGGCGTGCGTTCTTCTGGCCGCTGTCCTGTCCGGGTGCGCGGAGACGGGGCAGACGGTCCGCGACAACCGGCGGACGGCGATCGGGGCGGGGGCCGGTGCCCTCGGCGGCGCGATCGTGGGCGGCCTCGTCGGCGGCAAGCGCGGCGCGGTGGTCGGCGGCCTCCTGGGGGCGCTGGCGGGCGGCGTCGTCGGGCATTACTACGACGAGCAGGAGAAGACGCTTGCCCAGACGAGCCGCGAGTACGGCTACACGGCGCACCAGGGGACGCGGCTCAAGATCGAGACCGTCCGGGTCAACCCGGCCGCCCTCTCTCCCGGGGAGACGATCAACATCAACCTGACGTACGCGGTGCTCGTCCCCGGGGCGGACCAGCAGGTCCTCGTCCGGGAGACCCGGGAGATCCTGATGAACGGCACCTCGGTCGGAAAGACGTCGATCGACGTCTCCCGCGAGGGAGGCACCTGGAAGAGCACCGTGCCGGTCACCCTCCCCGCCAACGCGGCGCCCGGGAACTACCGGGTCGTCGCCTCCGTCGAGACGAAGGGCGGCGGCAAGGACGTCGACGAGACGTTCTTCAAGGTCCGTCCGTAAGGCCCCCTCGCGGGTCGGCGCCGCCGCGTCCCCCGTCCGCGGTTTCCACGCGATTCCGTGAACATTTTCCGCCGGAAGACCATCTAAAGGGCAGCCAGCGAAACAACACCCGCGAGAAAGGAGCGACGGAACGCATGGAGACGAAGAGGATCGTCGTGTTCCCCCTGTTGGCGGCGCTCGTCCTTTCGGGCTGCGCGACCATGGGGCCGAAGGAGCAGGCCGGGACCGTCGTCGGCGGAGCCACGGGGGCGGTCATCGGGTCGCAGTTCGGCGGCGGCACGGGGCGCCTGTTCGGCGTGGCCATCGGGACGCTCGCCGGCGCCCTCATCGGGCAGGAGATCGGCCGGTCCCTCGACGCCGAGGACCAGCGGATGATGCAGGCGAACGCCCAGCGCGCGCTCGAGTACGACCGGACGGACGAGACGTCGACGTGGCGCAACCCCGACAGCGGCCACTCCGGCTCGATCACGCCGAGGTACACGTACCGGACGCCGGAGGGGCGGTACTGCCGGGAGTACCAGCAGACGGTCATCATCGGGGGCGAGGAGCAGCGGGCATACGGCCGCGCGTGCCGCCAGCCCGACGGGAGCTGGAAGATCGTCCGGTGACGGCGCACGGCCGATCCGCTAGAATAGGCGCGTGCGCGGGACCATGAGGCTGGAAGACATCGACCTTCTCGCGGGGGCCAGGCATTGGGATCCGTTCTCGATCCTCGGCCCCCACGTCGTCGAGATCGGGAAGAAGAAGGCGGTCGCCGTCCGGGCGATCTTTCCGTGGGCCGCGCGTGCCTTCGTGGTGACCTCGGAGGGGGGAAAGAAGCGGCGCACGGAAATGGAGCGGCTGCACCCGGGCGGCGTCTACGAGGCGGTCTTTCCCCACACGCGCGCCCCGTTTTCGTACCGTCTCGAGGCCATCGCCGGAGACGGGCGGCGGCGGATGCTCGACGACCCGTACGCCTTCGGGTGCGTCCTCTCCGACTTCGACCTCCACCTCCTCGGCGAAGGCTCCCACCTGGAGCAGTACCGGAAGCTCGGCAGCCACCCGGCCCGCATGGGCGACGTGGCGGGCGTGACCTTCGCCGTGTGGGCCCCGAACGCCGAGCGCGTCTCCGTCGTCGGCGACTTCAACGACTGGGACGGCCGCGTCCACCCCATGCGCAACCGGGGGGCGTGCGGCATCTGGGAGATCTTCCTCCCCGGGATCGGAGAGGGCGCGATCTACAAGTACGAGATCCGCGCCCGGGAGAGCGGCGACGTCTTCCTCAAGTCCGACCCGCACGCCTTCCGGTTCGAGACGCCGCCGCGCACCGGGTCCGTCGTCTGCGACATCGACGGCTACGCGTGGGGCGACGGGGAGTGGATGGAGTCGCGGCGCGCCCGCAACCTCCTGGAGTCCCCGGTGTCGGTCTACGAGGTCCACCTCGGCTCCTGGCGGCGCAGCGCGGAGGAGGGGAACCGCTACCTGACCTACGCGGAGTTCGCCGACGCGCTCGTCCCC
This sequence comes from Gemmatimonadota bacterium, assembly GCA_050257455.1. Lineage (GTDB taxonomy): Bacteria > Desulfobacterota > Deferrimicrobia > Deferrimicrobiales > Deferrimicrobiaceae > JBLMWX01. The sequence continues at coordinate 19,570 of JBLMWX010000188.1, forward strand.
TACGCGAAGGAGATGGGTTACACCCACATCGAGCTGCTGCCCGTCGCGGAACACCCGTTCGACGGATCCTGGGGATACCAGCCCCTCGGGTACTTCGCCCCCACGGCCCGCTTCGGTGCCCCGGCCGAGTTCATGGCCTTCGTCGACCGGTGCCACCGCGAGGGGATCGGGGTCATCCTCGACTGGGTCCCGGCCCACTTCCCGAAGGATGACCACGGGCTCGCCTGGTTCGACGGCAGCCACCTTTACGAGCACGCGGATCCGCGCAAGGGGGAGCACCGCGACTGGGGCACCCTCATCTTCAACTACGGGCGCCGGGAAGTGGCGAACTTCCTCATGTCCAACGCCCTCTTCTGGCTCGAGCAGTACCACCTGGACGGCCTGCGCGTGGACGCGGTCGCGTCGATGCTCTACCTCGACTACTCGCGCAACGACGGCGAATGGATCCCCAACGAGTTCGGCGGCAACGAGAACCTCGAGGCGATCGCCTTCCTCAAGCGGCTGAACGAGATCGTCCACGCCCGGTGCCCGGGCGCCGTGACGATCGCCGAGGAGTCGACCGCGTGGCCCGCGGTCTCCCGCCCCGTCCACCTCGGGGGCCTGGGGTTCACCCTGAAGTGGAACATGGGCTGGATGCACGACATGCTCGAGTTCTTCGAGAAGGGGCCGGTCCACCGGAAGTTCCACTTCGGCCAGCTCACGTTCGCGCTTCTCTACGCGTTCCACGAGAACTTCGTGCTTCCCTTCTCCCACGACGAAGTCGTCCACATGAAGCGGTCCATGCTCGCGAAGATGCCGGGAGACCTGTGGCAGCAGTTCGCGAACCTGCGGCTCCTGTACGCGTACATGTACGCCCACCCGGGAAAGAAGCTGCTCTTCATGGGGCACGACATCGCCCAGTGGAACGAGTGGGACCACGACGGGTCGCTGCAGTGGGACCTGCTCCGCTGGGACAGCCACAGGGGCGTCCAGGCGTTCGTGCGCGACCTCAACCGGAACTACGCGTCCCTTCCCGCCCTCCACGAAGTGGACTTCCGTCCCGAGGGCTTCGAGTGGATCGACTTCCACGACGTGGACAACAGCGTCGTCGCGTTCGTGCGCCGGGCGAAGAACCCGAACGACGCGGTCGTCTGCGTCTTCAACTTCACCCCGGTCGTCCGGGAGAAGTACCGCGTCGGTGTCCCGGCGCCCGGCTTCTACCGGGAGGTCCTGAACAGCGACGCCGCCCTCTACGGCGGGAGCAACATCGGCAACGCCGGGGGAATCGCGTCCGATGCCATCCCGTGGATGGGACGGGACCACTCCGTCCTCCTCACGCTGCCGCCGCTCGGCGCCCTGTACCTGAAGACGGGGGAGCCGCCGCGTTGAAACCCGGCGCTCCGCCGCCGAACCCCGCGGCGCCGTCCCCCCAGCCGTCCTTCACGCCCCCCGGCCTCTCCTACCCGCTGGCGTCCACGTTCCGGGCGCTGCGGCACCGCAACTTCCGCCTCTGGTTCTTCGGCCAGCTCACCTCCCTCGTCGGAACCTGGATGCAGTCGATCGCCCAGAACTGGCTCGTCTACCAGATCACGGGGTCGGCGGCGTCCCTGGGCGTCGTCAACTTCGTCGGGGCGATCCCCCTCGTCCCGCTGACGCTCTACGCGGGGTCGATCGCCGACCGGGTGTCCAAGAGGCGGGTCATCTTCCTCACGCAGGCGGCGATGATGGCCCTCGCGTTCATCCTGGCGGTCCTGTGCTGGACGGGCGTCGTCCGGTACTGGCACGTGCTCGTGCTCGCCTTCCTCCTCGGGGCGGCCCAGGCCCTCGACACGCCGGCCCGGCAGGCCTTCGTCGTCGAGCTCGTGGGAAAGGAGGACCTCTCCAACGCCATCGCGCTCAACTCGGGGATCTTCCACGGGGCGCGCGTCGTCGGGCCGGCGCTGGCCGGGATCCTCGTGGCGTCCGTCGGGATGTCGCTCGCGTTCTTCCTGAACGGCGCGAGCTTCTTCGCCGTCCTGGCCGGGCTCTACCTCATGGACGCGCGGCTCATCCGGAGGACCCGCGCGGAGGGCGCCGACGCGAAGGACCTGCTCGGGGGACTCCGCCACCTCGCGGCGAACCGCGTCCCGACGGCGGTCGTCGTCCTGATCTCGCTGTCGTCGCTGCTCGCCATGCCCTACTACGTCCTCGTCCCCGTCTTCGCGAAGGAGGTCCTCGGGCGCGACGCCGGCGCCTACGGCGCGCTGATGTCGGCGGCCGGGGTCGGCGCCGTGCTCGGATCGCTCTACGCCGCCTCGGCGCGGGCGTCCCGGGGCAAGGGAGCGCTTCTCACGGCGGGAAGCTTCTCCTTCCCCGTCCTGCTCCTCGGGTTCGCCCTCTCCCGGAGCTACCCGCTCTCGCTGGCGCTCCTCGGGGCCGTCGGATTCGCCTTCGTCCTCCAGAACGCCCCGGCGAACTCGCTGATCCAGTCCCTCGTTCCCGACAACCTCCGCGGCCGCGTCATGGCGATCTACGTCTGCCTGCTCCTGGGCCTGATGCGGGTGGGCGGGCTTCTCGCGGGGCTGCTCGCCCAGGCGCTCTCCGCCCCGGTCGCCCTCGCCGCGCTCTCCGCCGCGGCGCTCGCCGGCGCGGTCGCCGTGGCCACACGGTTTCCCGAGCTTCGCCGGGCCGATTAGCCGATGTAGAATGCGGTGATGGGCCCGAAACGGTTTGCCATCCTCTTCGCCGCCGCCGCCCTCGCATGGGCATCCGCGGCTTTCGCATGGTCCTTCGGCGTCGTCGGGGACACGCGGAACGACCGCCACGGCGTCTTCCCGCGCATTCTCGCAGCCGTGGCGAACTCGGACATGGAGTTCCTGATCCACACGGGGGACCTGGAAGACCGGGGAGGTCCGGCGTCGTGGGAGACCTTCCGGCGGCGCGCGGCGGGTTTCCGGAAACCGCTCCACGTCGCGATCGGGAACCACGAGGTCAAAGGGGCGACGGCCGAGCAGTTCGCGAGGTTCTTCGGACTTGCCGGCCCGTCGTACTCGTTCACCCACAGGAACGCCTGCTTCGTCGTCCTCGACAACGCCCGGGGGCGGTTCCCGCCCGGCACGCTCGACTGGCTCGACCGCGAGCTTTCGCGGCACCCGAAGCGGAAGGGCGGGATCCGGTACCTCGTCGTGGCGATGCATGCCCCGCCGCGGACGGACTCCATCACCCCCCACGGAATGGACAAGCGCTACGGGGATCAGAGCGGGAAGCTCCTCGCGATCCTCTCGCGCCACAGGGTGGACCTCGTCCTGTGCGGCCACGAGCACATGCACCAGGTGGAGGACTGGAACGGCATCAAGGTGATCGTCTCGGGCGGCGGCGGCGCCCCGATGTTCCCCTTCCAGCGGTACGGGTTCTACCGGGTGGACCTCCGGGCCGACGGGACGGTGCGGGAGACCCTGATCACGATTCCCGCGACGGCCCCGGGCGCCCCGTGAGATCGGCGTCCCGCGCCCGGAACGTTCCCGCTTGCACGCCGGCGGATTCCCCTGTAGGATGGGCTCAGAAGACGTTTCCTCCGCGACGCGTCGTCAGGTCAATCGAACCGGCCCCCGAAAAATTCGAGAGTGTCCCGTGTTCGCTCGCGCGTTCCGGCTCGCCGTCCGCTACACCCGTCCCGTCGTCATCCTCAGGCGCCGGTTCGACGGGACGATCGAGTGCGGCTGCGGCGCCTTCGTCGTGATCAACGACGACGGATGGATCGTCACCGCGAACCACCTCTTCCGGTCGTACGACGATTCCCTCCGGCATGCCGGCGAGATCGCCGACCATTATGCCCGGATCGCGGGGATCCAGCAGGACGCCCGCCTGTCCCCGGAGGCGCGGCGCAGGAAGATCTTCCGGCTGCCGACGGATCCCCGCTGGATCACGCACCACTCGTTCTGGTGGGGCGGCGACGGCGTCCGGATCCGCGACCTGGTGCGCCTCCCCGAAGCGGACCTCGCGGTCGGACGGCTCGACCCGTTCGTGCCCGGCCCCGCGGGAGTCTGCGCGTCCTTCAAGAACCCGGCGAACCTCGACGTCGGCACGAGCCTCTGCAAGCTCGGTTACCCGTTCCACGAGATCGCCGCAACGTTTCGCGCGGACGAAAACGCCTTCGAGCTGCCGCCCGCCGCCCTGTCGCTGACGCACTTCCCGATCGAGGGGATCTACACGCGGACGCTGTCCGCCGGGCGGTCGAGCGACGGGAAGTACGACATCAAGTTCGTGGAGACCTCGTCTCCCGGGCTCACCGGCCAGAGCGGCGGGCCCGTCTTCGACGCGGCCGGGACGGTGTGGGCGGTGCAGAGTCGGACCGATTTCCGCCCCTTCGGATGCTGCGGGCGGACGGCCGGGCCCGGCGGAAAACGCGCGGCCGAGCGGCATTTCCTGCACGTGGGCGTGGGCGTCCACCCCGAGATCATCGCGTCCTTCCTTTCGGCCAACGGGATCCGGTTCGCCGTGGCGGGCTGACCGCTGCCGCGCGCGGCGCCGCGCGAGCGGGATCGCGGACGGCGCCGCGTCCGCGGGCGGGGCGCCGCATCGCGACGGTCAGTTCATCACCTTGACGGGCCGGCGCTGGACGCCGAACTCCCGCGCCTTCCCGACCGCGTTCTCCCTCATCGCGATGTCGACGCGCCGGGGGTACCTCCGGTGCATCCGGTCCAGCACGGTGTACTCCCCCAGCCCCTTGATCCGCAGGACCGTCCCCAGGGCGACGAAGTTGGCCGCGCAGACCTTCCGCCCTTCGGCGACCAGGCGGCACAGGTCCTTCCCCGACGCCCCAATGCACGGGGAGTCGTTCGTCTGTTCCCTCGCGCCGACGTTGTAGGCGGTGATCTCCCGGACGAGTCCCGCGTCCCTCGCACCCGCCGGCCCGGCGCCGCCTGCGTCCGCGACGACGCCCGCGGCGGCTGCCGCAGCGGGCGTCCCCTGCGCATCGAGCCGGGCTGCCCCCCGCAACGCGATGATCGCCACGGCGGCGCCGGCGGCGAGCAGGATCGGACAAAGCTTCACGGCCCGACCTCCCCGTTTCAAGAATGTAAGGACCGGCGGCGAGCCAGCGCGCCCGCCTTTAATTGGGATTCGGCCGCCGAGACCGCGGATTCGGAAAACCCCGGAGGGACAAACGCCTGGAAAATGTGTGGTATCGGTTGGTTATGACCGGGATCGCTCCCGGCCCCCGCGCCTCACCGGTCCCGGACCGGCTCCCTCGAGACGAAGCCGGGCCGCCGGACGAAGAACCGCTCGTCCGCGATGACCGGGGTCACCCCGTCCTCCCCCACGTGGAAATCGCCGTTGAGGATCGGGATCGCCACCCGCAGGAGCATGGTGTAGACGAAGAGGCCGGTCGCCCAGATCCCCAGCGAGAGCAGGAGCTCGGTGCCGGTCGGAGAGTAGTCGTAGATCTCTCCCAGGACGTCGGGGGCGAACCCGGGGATGACGAGCCCCATCCCCTTCTCGATGTAGACGCCGACGAAGATGAGCAGGCACCCGATGTTGAGCGTCACGTAGTTCTCGCGCGTCTGCGGGATGAGGAAGAGGAGGAAGGCCGTCACGTTGAAGATCATGGCGGTCCAGATGTAGGGAACGAGGGTGTCGTGCCCGTGCCAGCCGGAGAAGAGGTACCGCATCGGCGTCAGGTGGACCGTGTTGGAGTAGTACTCCTTGAAGACCTCGGCGCCGAGGAGGAACAGGTTGATGAACATGGAGTAGGCGATGAGCTCGGCGACCTTGAAGATCGCCTCGTCCTTGATCTCCGTCTTCGTGTACTTCCGGATCAGCTGGAACAGGACGATCATGAACGCCGGGCCCGAGCAGAACGCGGAGGCGAGGAACCGGGGCGCGAGGATCGACGCGTTCCAGAAGGGGCGCGCCCCGAGGCCGTTGTACAGGAAGGCGGTCACCGTGTGGATCGAGACCGCGGCGGGAATGGAGAACAGGAGCAGCGGCGTGGTGAACGCCGGATTCGGCTCCCGCCGGTGATAGAGGTTGTAGAGGATGTAGACGGCGATCGTCAGGTTGAGGGCGAGATAGGTGTTCAGGACGACCACGTCCCACGCCAGCAACGACTGGGGAAAGTTGAGGATCCCGACCTTGGGGATCAGGTGCCAGAACCGGTCGGGGCGCCCGATGTCCACGGTCACGAAGAGGAGGCACATGACCATCGCCGAGACGGCGAGCATCTCGCCCAGGACCGCGATCTCCTTGATCGGCTTCCAGTGGTAGACGTACGCGGGGATGACGAGCAGGACGGCCGCCGCCGCCACGCCGACGAGGAACGTGAAGTTCGAGATGTAGAATCCCCACGAGACCTGGTCCCGCATCGCCGTCACGATGAGGCCGTTCGAGAGCTGGTAGACGTATGCCGCCACGCCGAGGACGATCAGCGTGAGAAGGAAGACGATCCAGGCGTAATACCCGGTCCCTCCCTTCACGACGAGAACCAGCGTCCCCTTGAAGAACTCCCAGATCTTCCTCATCGCGTCTCCGTCGCCGCGCGACCCGCCTGCCCTGCGCCCGCCTTGCCGCCCGCCGCGGGGGGCGCGGCGCGCCTGTCCGTCGCCCCGGACGGGGGCGACTCACGTCGCGTAGAAGTAGTAGAACTGCGGCTGCGTGTTCAGGTCCTCCTTGAAGATGAAGACCCGCTTGTTCTCGATGACGTACCGGATCTCGCTGTCCGGGTCGAGAAGGTTTCCGAACTTCCGCGTGCCGGTCGGGCACACCTCGACGCACGCCGGGTACCGTCCCGGCTGCTCGCGGACGCGCTGGATGCAGAAGGTGCATTTCTCGACCACGCCGACGGGCCGCGGCCGGTTCCCCAGGTAATGGGTCTCGGGGTTCACGTCCGCCGCCGGGAGCCCCGGCCTCCTCCAGTTGAAGTGCCGCGCGCCGTACGGGCACGCCGCCATGCAGTAGCGGCACCCGATGCACCAGTTGTAGTCGACCACGACGATCCCGTCGATCTCCTTCCACGTCGCCTGGACCGGGCAGACCTTGACGCACGGGGGGAGCCGGCACTGCTGGCACTGGACGGGCATGTAGAAGTGCTGCGGCTCCGGGACGAGCGGCGGGTTGTAGTACGCTTCCGCCTCCTCGAGGTCGACGCCCTTCTCCTTGTTCATCTGGAGGACCCGGATCCACTGGATCTGCGGCTCGCGCGACTGGTTGTTTTCCTTCACGCAGCCGTAGACGCACCGGCGGCAGCCGATGCACCGGGAGAGGTCCAGCCCGTAGCCGTACAGGACCCCTTCGAGGGGCGGGGTCGCCTTCACCTTGACCGCCTTGTCGTAACGGGCGCTGTATTCCCGCTCGAGACGGGCGAGGATGTCCCGGACCTCGCCGGGAGAGAGTTCCCGGAAGTTCTTCTGAAGGAACGACTCCCAGACGGAGGCGGACGCGTCCCGGCCGGGGAGCGCGAGCGCGCCCAGCCCCAGCGCCAGCCCCTTGAGCGCCTTGCGGCGCGAAAGCCGGAAGACGCGGCGGTCCCGATCGTCCCTGGCCGTTTCGGTCATCGTCGTCTCTCCCTGCGGACGCGCGTCCCGCGGACGGGCGGTCATCGGATGTGCTCGGGCCGCACGGGCGGCGGCAGCGGCTGAAGCGGCCTGAATCGCGGCGAATGGGGGTTGTGGCAGTGGGCGCACAGGAGATACTCCTTCTTGCCGTTCCAGAACCCCGTCCGCTTTCCGTGGACCCCGACCTTCCAGTCCCGGTACTTGTCCCCATGGCACTGCCCGCAGAGACGATACGACTCGTCGAAGCGGATCTTCTCCCCGGAGATGAGGTGCAGCCTGTCGCGGTTGGTCAGGTCGTGGCAGTCGAGGCACCAGCGCCCCGGGCCGTGATTGAGGACGATGTTGGTGTGCTCCTCGGTCAGCTTCCGCCGCTTCGGGTTCGGCGTCATGTCCGCGTGGCACTGGGAGCAGGGGAAGATCCCTTCCGAGAAGGGCGGGGGCGGGACCGGGAACTGGAGGGCGCCGCCCTCGTCCGCCTTGCCCGCGGTCGTCGCGGCCGGGGGGGCGGCGTGGACGCGGATGCCCGCCGCGAGCGCGGCGATGCCGGCGGCCATCACCCAGATCGGAACGCGCCTCGTCCGCATCGCCGCGGCCCCCGCTACTCGCGCATCCGGAGGCCCTGCTCCTCCAGGCAGTCGAGATACTCGTAGATGATCGCGAAATGCGTATCCTCTTCCGCGGCCAGCAGCCTGAAGAACTTCTTCTCCTGCGGGTGCGACGCTCCCTTCGAGACCCTGAGATACATCTCGCGTCCCTGGGCCTCCATGCCGAGCGCCTTCCGCATCGCCGACGCGGCGTCCCCGGAGACGGTCAACTCCTTGCGCAGCCGGCTCGTCTCCCGCTTGAACATCCGCATCCGGGCGTCGTGGGGCGCCGTCGAAACGGCGGGGAACTTCCCCTCTTCGGCCAGTCTCTTCGCGATCTCCCGGATGTCCCGGATGTGCCCTTCCTCCATCCGGACCAGGAACTCGAACACCGCCTTCGCGAAGGGGTCGGCGCACTTGGCTGCCGCCGCCGCGTAATATCTCCTCCCCGTCACTTCGAGCCGGAGGGCCCGGGTGAGCGCGCTCCCGGAATCGCCCCGGCCTTTGCCTGGACTTGGGCTCGGCATGGTCGAACTCTCCTTATCGGAAAACGGTCTTGTTAATTATGCCCTGAACCGGCGAAGGATCTCCACCCGAAAGTTGGATTCCCGCCCGCGAATATCGTTTCATTCCCGCCGCTTCGGCCGGCGGCCCGCGGAGAGGATCTTCTTGCGGAGCCGGATCGACTTCGGCGTCACCTCGACCAGTTCGTCCTCGTTGATGAACTCGAGGGCCGCCTCGAGGGACAGGATCCTCGGGGGGACGAGGCGCAGCGCCTCGTCGGCGCCCGCGGCGCGGATGTTGGTGAGCTTCTTCTCCTTGGTGACGTTGACGTCGATGTCGACGGGACGGGAGTTCTCGCCCACGATCATCCCTTCGTACACGCGCTCCCCCTCGCCGAGGAACATCGTCCCCCGGGGCTGGAGATGGAAGATGGCGTACGCCGTCGTCCTCCCCTCCCGGTCGGCCACGAGCACGCCGGCCGCGCGCTCGCGGATCGCCCCCTGCCACGGCTCGTAGCCGTCGAAGAGGTGGTTCAACAGCCCCGTCCCCCGCGTCTCCGTGAGGAACTCCGAGCGGAACCCGATGAGGCCCCGGGAGGGGATCCGGTACTCGAGGCGCACCCGCCCCTGCCCCGGGTTGACCATCTTCACCATCTTCGCCCGCCGTGCGCCCAGGTTCTGCGTGACGGCCCCGAGGTAGGCCTCGGGGATGTCCACGAACAGGAGCTCCACCGGCTCCTTGAGCACCCCCGCCTCGGTCTTCGTGACCACCTCGGGCCGGGACACGGACAGCTCGAACCCCTCGCGCCGCATCATCTCGACGAGGATCGCGAGCTGGAGCTCCCCCCGTCCCATGACCGTGAAGGCGTCCGTGCCCGAGAAGTCGACCCGGAGCGCGACGTTGCCGAGGAGCTCCTTTTCCAGGCGGGCACGGAGGTTGCGGGACGTGACGAGCTTCCCCTCCTGCCCGGCGAAGGGGGAGGTGTTGATCGAGAAGACCATCGACACGGTCGGCTCGTCCACGGCGATCCGGGGCAGCGGAACGGGCGATTCCGCCTCCGACACCGTGTCGCCGATGGTCGCCGCTTCCGCGCCCGCCAGCGCCGCGATGTCCCCCGCCGCCGCCGCCGCGATCTCCTTGCGCGCGAGCCCCTCGTAGGCGTAGAGCATCGTCACCTTGACCCGCTCCACGGCCCCGTCCTTTCCGCAGACGGAAACG
>JBLMWX010000189.1:0-4863 GCA_050257455.1 Gemmatimonadota bacterium
GCTCTACATCGTCGCCCAGGAGATGGAGATTCCCGGCGCCGGGCGACGCGTCGCCTTCCGCGACGAGGAGGGCTTCCCCATGTGGGCCGGGGGCCGGACCGGCGCAATGGGAACGCGCGGCGGCGCCGGCTCCCCCATGCGCGGGGGGACGGGAGGCGGCGCGGGCGGCATGGGACGCGGCCGCCGGTAGGCCGCGCCGAATCCGAGAGACCCGAAAGGAACGGCGATGAAGCTGTCAAGCGCCGCGATCGGCGGCCTCGCGATGATCCTGGCGGCCACCTTCGTCCGCCCCGCGCCTGCGGCCTGGGAGGCGGGGGGCAAGGCCGGCTACGAATCGAACGTCGACCGGCGGATCGGCGGCGGACGCGGCGACGGCTGGCTCGGCGGATACGCCGCTTTTCTGCGGGAGCCGTCCGGCGAATCCCGGCTCGACTGGTCCCTCTCGGCGGTCGCGGAGGGCGCCGCGTTCGCGCGGTTCGACGAGCTCGATTTCGTGTCCGTCACGGTGAAGCCGGGCGCCGTCGTCTTCCCTTATCGCGCACTGACCCTGGTCCTGTCGCCTTTCGCCCAGGCCAAAGCCGTGCGGGACGGCGACCAGACCGCGCTGGCGTTCGGCGGAAGCGTCGTCCTCAGGGAGCCCGTTTCCCGAAGCGTCTACCTGGGCCAGTATTACGTCTACACGGACTCCCGGGCGAGGGTCGACACCTACTCGTTCCAGGACCATGCCGTCGGGGGATTCGTCGGGATCTCGGGGAAAGCGGGTGCGTTCTGCGAGCTCGGCTACGAGTACGGCCGCGGCGATTCCTTCCGGACGCTGGAAACGGGCACCGCGGCCGGGTTCGGGATGCGCAGGCGCTTTTCGAGCGCGTTCGGCATCGACGTCGTCCGCGAAACCGTCGACCGGAACGCGGTGTCCCTCGCGGCGGGGATCGACCTGACGGCGAAGGCGTTCCTCCGCGCCGAATACACGTTCACCGCCACGGACGGAGCCCTCGGCTCGGCGACGTCGCACGCGGCCTTCGTCGGCGCGGGACGCCGGTTCTGAGTTTCAGTCGGCGGCCGGGATGACGACGCTCACGATCCCCATGAAATCGCCCTCCCGGTAGCCCGTCGCCGCATCGTCGGGGTAACGCGTCTCGAGCACCTTCCGCACGTCTTCGGGAATCTTCTCGGCGCGGCCGTGACAGGTGATGCAGAGCGGGCCGGCGACGAGGGGCTTCGCGTAGCGGTACACCTTGCGCCCGCTCACCCGGCGCTCGTCGAGCAATTCCTCCGGCAGCGTCCCCTCGCGCGCATCCGCCACGAACCGGGCGAGCACCCCCTGCTCGAAATCGTCCGGCGCGTTCGCCGGGTTCCGCAGCCGGAGGGCCGTCCTCCTGACCTCGACCCGCTGCCGTGCGGCGACCTCGTCGGCCAGCGCCCGCGCCTGGTAGACGCAGACCGCCATCGCGGCGGCCGGGCCCGATTCCTTGACCGACCTGGCCATGCGCGCCGCCAGCGTCTCCGCGAGCGCCGCGGCCGCGGTCCGCCCCTTCAGGAGCGCCGCTTCGTCGTAAGCATGGACCGTTCCCGCACCTGCCGCGAAAAGCAGGAACACCACCGTCGCCGCGCGCAACGCGCACCTCCGCTCGGCCGAGCCCGTTGACGTCGACACCCCCGCTTCCCCTTATACCCCTTCCCGCAGACTTGGTCAAAAGGGAGTCCGGCCGCTCGTCGCCGCCGCGCAGGCGGCCATCGCGGCCTGGAAGGGAAGCGTGGCGCTGCCGGCCGACACGATCCACAACCCCGGCGACCCGGCCACCCCTCCCCCCGGGGCGTGGCCGCCGCCCTCCGCGGGATCCGCGCCGACGGGGGCGGATCATACCCGCCGAGCCGGTTCTTCAGGCCGCTCCGCGGACGCTCATCCCGAGCTTCTCCATGACGCCCTTGAGAAGCTCTTCCCTGATCTTGAGCTCCTCCCGCATCTTCCGCGTGTCCGTCTTGGCGATCTCGAGGATGATCCGGGAATAGTCCCCCTCCAGCAGCTCCCTGAGCAGCTCAAGCTCCATCTTGGTCAGCGTGAGTTCCATGGGCCACCTCCTCCACGGTCCCCGTCACGTTGGCTGCCGCACGCGCCGACCCGGACCTCCGCACACCTTCATTATATCGCGCCGCGGCGCAATCCCCGAACCCCCGGGGCGCAGGGCCCCTTTTTGGAGGCAACCCCCCGTGGACTATGGTACTTTCTGAAGATTGCGCCTGGAGATGACGGAGGTGCTGCCGTGCGGTTCCGCGGCCCCGACAAACGAGCCGTCCTCGCCTTCCTCGCCGTCCTGGGGCCGGGGATCATCACCGCGTCCGTCGACAACGACGCCGGCGGGATCGCGACGTATTCGATCGCCGGCGCCCACTTCGGCTACTCGCTCCTCTGGACGCTCGTCCCGATCACCGTCGCCCTCATCGTCGTCCAGGAGATGGTCGCCCGCATGGGCGTGGTCACGGGGAAGACGCTTGCCGACCTCATCCGCGAAAAGTTCGGCGTCCGGCCGACCTTCTTCATCCTCCTGGCGCTCCTCGTCGCCAACCTGGGCAACACGGTCGCCGAGTTCGCCGGATGGGCGGCGGCGTTCGAGATCGTCGGCGTCAGCAAGTACGTCGCGGTCCCGGTCGGCGCGATCGCCGTCTGGTTCCTGGTCGTGAAGGGGACGTACCGCATCGTGGAGAAGATCTTCCTCATCGCGTGCACGATCTACTTCACGTACGCGGTCTCCGCGTGGCTCGCCCATCCCCCCTGGGGAACGGTCGCCCGGGAGCTGGTCACGCCGCGAATCCATCCCGACGCCGCCTACGTGATGATGCTCATCGGGATGGTCGGCACGACGATCGCGCCGTGGATGCAGTTCTACCTGCAATCGGCCGTGGTGGAGAAGAACATCCAGGTCGAGGACTACCGCCTGTGCCGGGCGGACGTGATCGCCGGCTGCATCGTGACGGACGTCGTGGCCCTGTCGATCATCGTGGCGTGCGGGGCGACGTTGTTCGCGGCCGGCGTCACGATCACCGACGCCAAGGACGCCGCCCTTGCCCTCTCCCCTCTCGCCGGGAAGTACGCTTCCGGCCTCTTCGCATTCGGGCTGGCGAACGCGTCCCTGTTCTCGGCGTCGATCCTGCCTCTGGCGACCGCCTACTGCGTCTGCGAAGGGATGGGATGGGAGTCGGGCATCGACAAGGACTTCCGGTCCGCCCCCCACTTCTTCTGGCTCTACACGGGGCTGATCGCCGTCGGCGCCCTGCTGGTCCTGGCGCCCGGGGCGCCGCTCATCCTCGTCATGTACCTCTCCCAGGTGGCCAACGGGATCCTCCTGCCGTTCGTCCTCGTCTTCATGCTGAAGCTCGCCAACGACCGGGAGCTCATGGGGGACCACGTCAACTCGAGGGCGCTCAACGGGATCGCCTGGACGACCAGCGCCGTCATGATCCTGCTGACGATCGCGCTCGTCGCGGTGACGGTGTTTCCGGGACTCCCGCGGCTCCTCGGCCTCTAGCGCAAATCCGGGGACGTTCTTGAACTTTTCGCCGCGCGTGAGTGAAAAAGTTCAAGAACGTCCCTGAACTTTGCGCTACATCTTCCGGCGCTTGCGGCGGGAGGCGGGGGGCAGGAGCAGGTCGACGACGTCGTCGACGGTCACGACGCCCAGCAGGCAGTTCTCGTCGTCCACCACCGGCAGGGCGAGAAGGTTGTACTTCGAGATGAGCGCGGCGACCGTCTCCTGGTTCGCGTCGGCCGGCACCGTGATGAGCTTCTTGTGCATCGCCGCGGAGAGGGGCAGCGCCGGGTCCAGCAGGATGAGCTCGCGGAGACCCACGACGCCCAGGAGCTTCTCGTCCCGGACGACGTAGATGTAATAGACCGCCTCGATCTCGTTCGCCTCGGTCCGGAACTTCTCCAGCGCCTCGCCCACGGTGATCTCCGGCGGCCAGGCGAGGTACTCGTTCGTCATGAGCCCGCCCGCCGTGTCCTCCTCGTGCCCGAGGAGCTCGTGGATGTCCTCGGCCTCCTCCTTCTCGATGAGGCCGAGCAGCTCCTGGGCCTTGTCGGCGGGCAGGTCGGCGATGACGTCGGCGGCCTCGTCGGGAGGCATCCGCTCGATGACGTCGGCCGCCTGCTCCTTGTCCATGTCCGCGATGAGATCGGCCTGCACGTCCGGCTCGAGCTCGTGGAGCGCCTCGGCCGCCGTCTCCAGGTCGAGCTTCTCGAAGAACCCCTTCCGCTCGTCGGGGGACATCCCGCTGATGATCTGCGCGATGTCGGCGGGATGAAGGTCCGAGAGGGCCTGGCGCGACACGGACAGGGTCAGCCGGTCGAGCTTGGGCTGGAGGGGCTGGATGAACCGCCAGGAGATGAGCTGGTGCTTGAGCGGGTGGCGGATCGCCCGGAAGAACGCGTCGCCCCGCCGCTCCACGCCGAGGCGCCGGAGAATCCCGCGCACCCCGACGTCCACGTCGGTGACGCACGCCGCCCCGCCCTCGTCCGTCAGCTTCACGTCGTTGACGCGGACGATCTTCGCCCCGTCGATGTCGACGATCTGCTTGTCGAGGACGTCCTTCCCGATGAGGAGCCGGTCGGACGCCGGCTGGAACTCCGCCAGCTCCTCTTCCCGCCTGCGGGAGGAGATGATCCGGCGGTTGAAGATGCTCAACTCCTCCCAGGGCAGGTACAGGACCCTGTTCTTCTTCTCGAGGAGCAGGCCGGCCGCCCGGGGGAACTGGCCCCCTCCCTCGACCGCGATGTCGCGGAGCCGCCCGATCTCCTCCCCCACCGGGTCGAGGACCTGCTTCCCGATGACGTCGCCGACGAACACTTCCCCGATCAGGGTCATCCCC
>JBLMWX010000190.1:0-8629 GCA_050257455.1 Gemmatimonadota bacterium
CGGAGGAGTATCACCAGCACTACTATAGGAAGAATCCGATCCGGTACCGGTACTATCGTTACGGGTGCGGCCGCGACCAGCGGCTGAAGCAGCTCTGGGGGGATGCGGCCGGGCATTGACCCGGCACGCGGTTGACGCGCTCGCGAAACGGCGGCGTTTCTCGCGAGCCGCTCGGCGTCCGCGGCATGCCGGACTTCCCTCGGCCTGTGAGTTCGTCGACCCCGGCTGCGCGCTCATGCCGTCCCGGCGGCTCTCGCCGGCCGCCGGCTGCCGCAACCTTGTGATGTCGCCCAGCGGCGGCGCGCCGGACCGGCGGCGGGCGATTCCCCGCCGGGCGATCGGCCGAATCTCCGGGAGGCCGGGCGACATCGAATGGAGCGCCGCCCGACATCATCACCGACAAGGAGAACAGGACGATGAGCAAGGCCAGGGCCTATTCCGCCGCCAGCGCGACCTCTCCGCTCGCCCGCAACACGATCCCGAGGCGCGATCCGACCGAGCGCGACGTGCAGATCGAGATCCTCTTCTGCGGCATCTGCCACTCCGACCTCCACACGGTGAGAAACGAGTGGAGCAGCGTGATGCCCACGGCCTACCCGTGCGTCCCGGGCCACGAGATCGTCGGCCGCGTGACGAAGGTCGGCGCCGCCGTCACCGGCTTCAAGCCCGGCGACCTCGGCGCGGTCGGGTGCCTGGTCGACTCCGACGGCACCTGCCCCGAGTGCCGGGACGGCCTGGAGCAGTTCTGCCGGAACGCGACCTTCACGTACAACTCGCCGGACAAGCACCTGGGAGGCGTCACCTACGGCGGCTACTCGGAGAGCGTGGTCGTGGACGAGCGGTTCGTCCTGCGCGTTCCCTCCAACCTCGACCTGGCCGGGGCCGCGCCGCTTCTGTGCGCCGGGATCACGACCTGGTCGCCCCTGCGCCGGGCGGGGGTCACGAAGGGGAAGAAGGTCGGCGTGGTCGGCCTCGGCGGATTGGGCCACATGGGCGTCAAGTTCGCCCATGCCCTGGGGGCCCACGTCGTCGTCTTCACGACGTCGCCCGGCAAGACGGAGGACGCGCTGCGCCTGGGCGCCGACGAGGTCGCGATCTCCCGCAACCCCGGCGAGATGCGCAAGCACGCCGGCAGCTTCGATTTCATCCTCGACGCCGTCTCCGCCGAGCACGACGTCAACGCCTACCTCAACCTGCTCCGCCGCGACGGGGCCCTCACGCTCGTCGGGGCGCCGGAGAAGCCGTTCCCCGTCGGCGCGTTCAGTCTCATCTTCGGGCGCCGCAGCCTGTCCGGCTCGCTGATCGGCGGCATCCCCGAGACCCAGGAGATGCTCGACTTCTGCGGCAAACGCGGCATCACCGCGGACGTGGAGGTCATCCCCATCCAGAAGGTCAACGAAGCGTACGAGAGGATGCTCAAGTCCGACGTGAAGTACCGCTTCTCCATCGACATGGCGTCGCTCCGGTCGGAGTAGAGGGGCAGCCGGTGCGGACGCGAAAACTGGGCGCAAGCGCCCTCGAAGTCTCGGCCATCGGGCTGGGCTGCATGGGGATGAGCTATTCGTACGGACCGCCCAAGGACAAGGGGGAGATGATCGCCCTTCTCCGCGCCGCCGTGGAGCGCGGCGTGACGTTCTTCGACACGGCGGAGGTCTACGGCCCCTTCATCAACGAGGAGCTCGTCGGCGAGGCGCTCTCGCCGGTGCGCGGCCGGGTCGTGGTCGCGACGAAGTTCGGCTTCGACGTCGATCCCGCGAAGGACCCGCGGGGGATGAAGGGTCCGCCGGCGCTGAACAGCCGGCCGGAGCACCTCCGGCAGGTCGCGGAAGGATCGCTCAAGCGGCTGCGGACCGATGTCATCGATCTTTTCTACCAGCACCGCGTCGACCCGGACGTGCCGATCGAGGACGTGGCCGGCGCGGTGAAGGACCTCGTCCGGGAAGGGAAAGTCCGCCACTTCGGGCTCTCGGAGGCCGGTGCGGGGACGATCCGCCGCGCCCACGCCGTCCTGCCCGTGACGGCGGTCCAGAGCGAATACTCGCTGTGGTGGCGGCGCCCGGAAGAGGAGCTGCTGCCGACGCTCGAGGAGCTGGGGATCGGCTTCGTGCCCTACAGCCCGCTGGGCCGGGGATTCCTCACCGGCGCGATCGACGAGAAGACCGCGTTCGACAGCACGGACTTCCGCTCCACGCTCCCGCGCTTCACGCCGGAGGCGCGGCGCGCGAACCGGGTCCTGGTGGACCTGCTCGGCCGGATCGCGGCGCGAAGGGATGCGACCCCCGCCCGGATCGCCCTGGCGTGGCTGCTGGCGCAGAGGCCCTGGATCGTTCCCATCCCCGGAACCACGAAGCTGTCGCGCCTGGAGGAGAACCTCGGGGCGGCCGACGTGGAGCTCTCGCCGGACGACCTCCGCGAGATCGACGCCGCGGCGTCGGAGATTGCCGTGCAGGGAGCCCGGTATCCGGAGAAGCTCGAGAAGCTGACGGGGCGGTAGCCGGGGGCCCTCACTCCGCGGAGATCATGACTTCGGGAATGTCCGCAACACGGGCACCAGCACCAGGGTGGCGGCGGTCGATGAAATCAGCCCGCCGATGACGGTTATCGCGAAGGGCTGGAAGATCCGGGAACCGACGGCGGGGTTCACGGCAACCGGGATCAAGGCGAAAATCGTGGCGACGGCCGTCATCAGGATCGGCCGAAGGCGGATGGAAGCGGCGCTCTGGAGAGAGTCGGATATCGTATGACCTGAGCGGATCTGCCGATTCGCATAACCCAGCAACACGATGGCGTTGTTGACGGCGATGCCCATCAGCGTGAGAGCCCCCATCCCCACCGAGACGTCCAATCCGGCCCGGGTGACCGCAAGGAGCACGATCGCTCCGACCAGTGCGACAGGGATGGTGACCAGAATGATCAGCGGCTGCAGAAAGGATCGAAATTGCAGCGCCATGATCAGGTAGATCAACATGACGGCAGCCGAGCCGACCAGGGTGAAGTCCATCACGGTGCGCCGCATGACCTGGTATTGGCCCGTGAAAGCGATGCTGTACCCGTCGGGCAGAGACATGGCCGAGAACTTCCGCCGAAGCCGACTCACGGCGGCGGGGATGCTGCCGGCGACCTCCGCCAGTATGGTGACTTCGCGCTGTCCATTGAGACGTGTCACCGCAGCCGGTAAATGCGTCGTGCGAATGTCGGCCACCTTCTCCAGGGGGACGGTTTGGCCCGAGCGCGCCGGAATGGCGAGGCCCTCCAGCCAATGCATCGTATCATCGGGGGGCTTATCGTCTTGGACCAGGACTTGTATCTGTTGCCCCTGATGGACGATGGTCGTGGCCGGAACCCCCAACCGGCCTGCCCGGATCGTTTCGAAGACGTCGGCCGGAGAAAGGCCGCAGCGGGCCATCTCGACCGGGTCGGGACGGACAACGATCCGGGGGTTCGTGATGTTCGTATTGTTGACGATGTTGGCCAGGGAAGGGTCTTGCGCCATGACCCTCTCGACTTGCGTCCCCAATGCCACCAATTCGTTCATGTCGGGGCCGAAGATGGTCACGCCGAACATGGCCGGCAGTCCCGAGAGACTCTCGTCCATTTTCTCCTGGGTCGGTTGATGGTACAGGAATGCCACTCCGGGGATCCTGCCGTAGGAGGCGCGCAAATGGCCGAAGATCCGGTCGACGGTGTACCGGCGTTGGGGGCGCGGAACGAGCTTCATGACCATCTCCCCCCTGTTGACGCCTTCGATCTGAAATCCGCCCGCCGGCGAGCCGGTGCGGCGCCGAACGGTCGCTATGTCAGGCTGGGCGAGGGCGATGCGCTCCAGAATGTCGCCGATGCGATCGCTTTCCCGAAGCGAGGTGCCCGGCGGCATGACGTATTCGACCAGCAGGGCTCCCTCGTCGATCGGCGGCAGGACGCCGATCGGTCCCAGCCGTGCGGCGAGCCCCCCCAATCCGAGCATCATGATGCCTGCCAGAACCGTCAGGCCACGGTGGGCAAAGGCAAATTGAAGCGTCTTGCGCAGGCCATTGTCGATGCGGGCCAACAACCGTGAACCGACGGTGTGACGCGGCCCGGTCGAGCCGACGCGGCCGAACATCACCGGCACGAAAGTCAGTGAAACGACGAGCGAAGCCAGCAAGGCCACGCTGACCACCAGACCGAACGGCCGCACAAAAAGACCGGCTATGCCTCCGAGAAACAGGAGGGGCGCGAATGCGGCCACCGTGGTGAACGTTCCGGAGGCATCCGGCCCCGCGATTTCCGCCGCCCCGTCCACGCCGGCCGTCCGCCGGTCTCCCGTTGACTGGAGATGACGCACCACGTTTTCGGCGACCACGATGGCGTCGTCGACCACCATGCCGACCGCCAGTGTGAGCCCCGACAGGGTGATCACGTTGAGCGTCTGGCCGAAGACCTGCATCAGCGCCAAGGTTGCCAGCAGCGTGATCGGAATGGTCGCGGTGACGATCAGGGTCGCCCGAAACGTTCCCATGAAGAAGTAGAGCACGGAGGCGGCGAGCATCGCGCCGATGATCAGGTCGTGAAAAAGGGAATCGCGGGCCTCGACCACGATGTCGGACTGATCGTAATACTTCCGGATCCGGGAGCCCGGCGGCAGAAGACCCCCGACTTCCTTCAGCTCCCGATCGACCCCGCGGACGACATCGATCGTATTGGCATCGGGTTGCTTGAAAACTACGAACGAAACCGCGGGCAAGCCGTTGCCGTGCAACGTGTAGTGCCGCGGGACACGCCCGGGCTGCACGGTCGCGATGTCTTCAAGAAAGACCGACCTTACCCCATCCTCGACCACCGGCACCGAGAGCACATCCTCGACGGTCTGGAGCCGGCTGTCACCGCGAATCGGGTACTCCCGCGATCCGCGGGTGATGAAGTCGGCTGCCGCCACCTGGTTGTACCTGGTCAGCGCGGCCGTCACGTCACGGACGGTCAAATGTTCACGGGACAATGCCTCGGGGCGGAGGTGAACGACTAACGCCGGCTCGTCGCCGCCCAGCACCTCCACCCGGGAAACACCTTCCACGCCCATCAGGCGGCTCGCCAGGTTCAACTGCACCGTTGTCCGGAGGTCGACAGGGTCTCCCGCGCCGTAAACCACGTAGCCCGCGACCTCCTGGAGCGTCGTCCCGATGTTTTCGAGGCGCGGCTTCACGCCGGCCGGAAGGTCGCTTTGGACCGACGACAGCTCCGCCTGGACAAGCTGCCGCGCGTCGGTCAGTCGGGTTCCCCATGCAAACTCGGCGGTGATCCGGGAAATCCCCTCGACAGAGGTGGAGGATACCCGCCGTACCCCGGGAATTGCACGGACACGGTCCTCGATCGGCCGGGTGATCAGCAGCTCCATGTCCTCGGACGCGGTTCCGGGATCATGGGAAATGACGTTGACGACCGGCACATCCAGCCCCGGAAACAGTCCCACGGGCAGATGCAGCAGGGCGAAGACCCCGCCCCATGCGACAACGACGATAAAGAGAATGACCGCGACGGGATTGGCGATGGTCAGTTGGAGAAACCTGCGCATGCCCTAATCCTGCACCTTGAACCGTTCATCGAATTTTCGGTAGAAGAGCTCATAAGCTCCCCTGACGACCACGGGTTGATCCTCCTTCAGCCCGGAAAGGACCTCGACCCAGCCGTCCTGCTCCATCCCCGTCCGGATGCCGAGTCGCTCATACGCACCGTCTTTGCCGACGAACAGATACGGACGGTCCCGGTCGTCATAGACGATTGCCGATTCCGGCACGGCCAAGACGCCGGATCTCGATTCGGCCACGATATCCCCCCCGACCGTTTGGCCGGGATGCAGGCGTGCGTTGATCTGCGGGCCTTCGATCCACACCGTCGCCGCACCCGTGCTGGTCGTCGTCGGGAGAACCTGCCGGACGATGCCGGCGACGGTCCGGCTCTCGCCCAGCCGAATGACCGCCTCCCTGCCCTGCAACCCGAGGTCTCGCGGGGGAAAAAGCGACGCCTTGACCCTCAACCGACCCGTGTCGACGACGTCGCCGACAACCTGGCCGGCGGCCACATCCTGGCCCACGCTGACCCGCCGGTTCGTGAATATGCCGCTCATGGGCGCCGTCACGCTGCTTTGCCGGTCCAGGGTCTTCAGATTCAGCCGTGCGTCGCGCAACTGCGTCTCCAGCCGGACCTTCGCGTCCTGCGCCGCGGCGACCTGATCCCTGGTCGCCAACCGGGTCGCGAGGCTCTCGTCGAGGCGTGCGACGGTTTCGCGGGCGAGCCGAACCTGCGTGTCCAGCGATTCGATCTCGGCCTCGAGCCTGGCCCGCGTGTCGTCGATCTGCGGCCCTCCCAGTCGCATCACGGGCTCGCCCTTTTCGAGATGACGCTGATCCTCGGCATCGATGGCCACGACCCGTCCTGCCGCGAGAGCGGTCAGTTCGACGGAGGCCCGTGATTCCACCGTGCCGATCCAGTGGACCCGGAGCGTGAAGGTGCGCCGGGCCGGGCGCGCGGTGCCGATCAGCGACCCGGCGGTCGGCGAGGAATCGGAGGCGATGCTTCCGGCGACCGGTTTCCGGGATTCCACCCTCCAAAGGGCATAGGCTCCCAATCCGATGATCGCGACCGCCGGCACCAGGGTGGCGAAAGATATCTTCTTCATTGTTCTTTCCGCGCTCCGGTCTCCGTCGATACCGCCTCCGACGACCGCACAAGCCCCGGAACTTCATAGAAGCCCGTTGCCAGCTCGAGAGCGACCACGGCCCGGGCCAGTTGGCCTTCGAGGTCGACAACCTCTGTTTTCGCGTCGATCAGATCCTTCCACGCGGCGTAATAGACCAAGGCATCGGTTCGTCCATCGGCCAAGGCCGCGCGATAGTTCTCCACCAGCTTCCCGAGATCCGCTTCCGCCGCTCGAGCCGCGGCGATCTGCGCGTCCAAAAAGCGAATCCCCGATTCAATCTTTTCGATATCCGAGCGAGCTTCAAAGACACGGTTGACGTACTCGTCGTAAAGCTTCTTTCGGGTTGCCCGCTCGACCGCTATCTTTCCCTGGCCGCGGTTGACGATCGGCAACTCGATGTTGATGCCGAACCCGGTGGTCCGCACGTTGTCCGTGTCCCTGCTGATCGTCGGGCCGATGATGATCCTCGGAAATTGCTCCAGAACGGCCGCTCGGACCGCGGCCTCCTGGCTTTCGTAGCCGCGACGCAAAGCGAGAAGGTCCAGTCGCCGCTGCTCCAACCCGTCCAGAACGGACGGATCCGGCAACTCGACCCTGGACGGCATGCGCAGGTCTTTGCTCAGACGGACCGGCGAGTCGGCTGGAAGCCCCATCAATCGCAGAAGGTTCAGCCGCTGCTGGCTCGCCTGTTTCTCCAGCGCGAGCAACCGCACGTTCACGCTTGAATCGGCAGCCCGGACCGAATTGAGATCGCCTGCGGTCATGAAACCGTCCGAGACGGCTTTCCGGACACGCGACAGGTTTTCCGCCGCCTGCTCGCGGACTTCCTCGACCAGCGCGATCCGACTCTGCAGGCTCGACAATTGGAAGACGGCTGCCTTGGCTCCCTGGGCGACCTGCCACTCCCGCCAGGCGATCTCCAGGTCAACGGCGTCCCCTTTGACCTTTGCCTCCCGCACCCTTGACGCCCGGGAGACAAGCGAGGTCACGTTCCAGTTCAACCCGAGGCCAAAAGCGTTTACTTTTCCTGCGGTATCGCCGCCGGTCGGCACGTCAAGGCTGTACGTCAGATCCGGATCGGGCAATAGACCGGCATCGAGAAGCTGCGCTTGCGACAGCGCCCTCTGATCGCGAACCGCACGCAAGGATGGGTTGAGCAACACCGCCAGGATGGCCGCGCCGTCAGGCGAGAGGCCCTCGTCCGCTTTCAACTGGATCGGGCGCAGGATCGGATGTTTGATCTCGCGGGCAAGAACTCGCACCTGGGCCATGTCCGGAGGCCGCAACATGGCGTCGACTGCCTCCGAGGTGATCGGCATCGGGTGGTACGTGGCGCAGCCACCGATGAAAAGTAGGATCGAGAGAACGCCGGCCTGCCGCCAGCCGCGTGCCAATTTTTCGAGAGATTCTCCTGGTTCAGCAAATTCGCGCATCATCGGGTGATCGGAATTCCCTCGAGGCACGGGTTTGACTTGGCCTTCGAGTCGCACTTCGCCATGCCAACCTGCTATTCGATCCTCGCTTTTTAAGAATGGTCCCGTGATCCTTACGGTTCATGAATTTCACGGCAAATCGCCCGATTAAGTACGGCCTTCCGCCCCGCTTCCGGCCTTGTCGGCACCGGGAGACCTGTCGAAGATCGATCGGCATGCTCCGAAAACGCCTCTCGCGGGATCGCGAGCGCCTTGTCGTCGACCGGAGGAGGATCCGGCGACAAATCGTCAGACAGGGGGGCACCACCCTGTCACAACCCGGGTTCGCGCGGCCCGGGGTGGCGGCGAGCCGGTCGCAGTGACGGTTGCGTTCAACGGCAACCGGACCGTGCTGGATTCTCAGCTGGTGGGGCGGGGGGAGCCGCCCGATGAGCGTCGGGCGATCACGCCCTCGGCCGCCCGGCGGCTCGGCTGCCTTCCGGGCTCCGCAAGGTCGCCCTTTTCCTCGCTAATCGCTCGGCGG
>JBLMWX010000191.1:0-3213 GCA_050257455.1 Gemmatimonadota bacterium
TGCAGTCCGACGCCCCGTTCCGGATGAACCCGGGCGACCTGGAGAAGTGGTTCGTCCGGAACAGGGACGGCACGATGGTGCCGTTCTCCGCGTTCGCCACGACCCGCTGGGCGTACGGCTCGCCCCGCCTCGAGCGATACAACGGCATCCCGTCGGTCGAGATCCTCGGGCAGCCCGCGCCGGGCTACAGCACGGGCGACGCGATGAAGGCGATCGAGGAGCTGGCGGCGAAGCTCCCGCAGGGGATCGGCTCCGCCTGGACCGGCATCTCGTTCGAGGAGCGGATGACGGGGGCGCAGGCGCCGGCGCTCTATGCCATCTCGCTCCTCGTGGTCTTTCTCTCCCTCGCCGCCCTCTACGAGAGCTGGGCGGTGCCCTTCTCCGTCATGCTCGTCGTCCCCCTGGGCGTCATCGGGGCGCTCGTCGCGGCGACGCTGCGGGGGTTCTCGAACGACGTCTACTTCCAGGTCGGGCTCCTGACCACGGTCGGCCTCTCCGCGAAGAACGCCATCCTCATCGTGGAGTTCGCGGAGGCGCGACTCGCGGAGGGCGCGGGACTCCTGGAGGCCACGCTGGAGGCGACGCGCCTGCGCCTTCGGCCAATCCTGATGACGTCCATGGCCTTCATCCTCGGCGTCCTTCCCCTCGTGAAGACGAAGGGGGCCGGCGCGGGGGCGCAGAACGCGATCGGCACCGGCGTCATGGGCGGCATGATCTCGGCCACGTTCCTCGCCATCCTCTTCGTTCCCGTCTTCTTCCTCGTCGTGAGGCGCCTGTTCCCGGCGAAGCGGGCCGAGAGCGCCCCGGAGCGGGGAACGGTGGCCGGCGCGGCCCCGGAGACCGGGCCGTCCACGGGGAGTTCCTGACATGAAACGCACGCTCGCGCTCGCGTCCCTGTCCCTGTTCGTCGTCTCCGGCTGCGCCACCCTGGCGCCGAAGTACGAGCGCCCCGCGGCCCCGATCCCGGGCGCCTGGCCGTCCGGCGAGGCGTACGTCCCCGCCGCGGCGGGGACGGGCGGCGTGTCCGCCGCCGACCTCCCGTGGAGCGACTTCTTCGCGAACGCGTCGCTGCGGAAGGTCATCTCCCTCTCGCTCTCGAACAATCGGGACCTCAAGGCCGCGGCGCTCGCCGTCGCGCGCTCCCGGGCGCTTTACGGGATCAGCCGGGCGGACCTCTTCCCCCACGTGGACGCCGCCGGCGGCAGCATCGCCGCGCGAACCCCGGGGACGCTCACCAACAACGGCCAGCCCGTCACGTCCCGCGAATACGACGTGGCGCTCGCCGTGACCGGCTACGAGATCGACCTCTTCGGGCGGATCCGCAGCCTGAAGGACCGGGCGCTGGCGGAATACCTCGCCACGGAGCAGGCGCGGCGCAGCGTGCAGATCGGCCTCGTCTCCGAGGTGGCGGCCCGCTGGTTCGCCCTCGCCGCGGACCGGGAAAGCCTCGGCGTCGCCCGGGAGACGCTCGCGGTCCAGGAGAAGTCGTACGAGCTGACGAAGCGCCGCTTCGAGGGGGGTGTCTCCTCGGAGCTCGACCTGCGCCAGGCGCAGACGAGCGTCGACGCCGCGCGCGTGGACATCGCCCGGTTCACCGCGCTCGTCGCGCAGGACCGGAACGCCCTCGAGCTGCTCGCCGGCGCCCCCGTCCCGGGGGAGCTTCTCCCCGCGGAGCTGGGCGAGGTCACGGAGATGAAGGAACTGTCGCCCGGACTCCCGTCCGAGGCGCTCCTGCGCCGCCCGGACATCCTCGAGGCCGAAGAGGCGCTGAAAGGCGCGAACGCCAACATCGGCGCGGCCCGGGCCGCCTTCTTCCCGCGCATTGCCCTCACGACGTCGGTCGGCCTCGCGAGCGACGAGCTCGGCGATCTCTTCCGCGGGTCGGCCCGCACGTGGAGCTTCGCCCCCCGGATCTCCGTCCCGATCTTCGACGCCGGCGCGAACCGGGCGAACCTGAAAGTCGCCGAGGCGGACCGGGACATCGCCCTGGCCCGGTACGAGAAGGCCATCCAGGCCGCGTTCCGCGAGGTGGCCGACGCCCTCGCGCAGCGCGGGACGCTCGGCGACCAGCTCGCGGCGCAGCAGTCGCTGGTGGACGCCGCGGCGGTGACGCGGAAGCTGTCCGACGCGCGCTACGAGAAGGGGGTGGACAGCTATCTCGCCGTCCTCGACGCGGAGCGCACGCTCTACGCGGCGCGGCAGAACCTGATCGCCTTCCGCCTCGCGCTCCTGGAGAACCGCGTGACGCTGTACCGGGCCCTGGGCGGCGGGGGCTGACCGCGCGCGCGGCCCGCGGCTTGACAAGCCGCCGGGGTTCCCCGTAATATCGCTCGGACCGACCGGGCACTCACTCGGTCCTCGGGGGATCAAGGGGGGGGGGAATCCCGTGGGGGAGACGAAACGGCGCGCCGCCATCCTCTCGGCCGCGTCCCGGCTGTTCGCCGAGAAGGGATACGTCGACACGACGACCTCGGAGATCGCCTGCGCGGCGGGCGTCGCCGAGGGGACCCTCTACCACCACTTCGACAGCAAGGACGGGATCTTCCTCACCATCTTCGACGAGATGACGGACGGCTACCTGGCCGGCGCCGAGGCCGCCGTCCGCGCGGGCCGGACCGGCGCCGAGACGCTCTCCGCGCTCGTCCGGTTCCACTTCGACTACGTCGAGCGCCACGCCGCGCGGTTCCTCGTCATCATGCGGGACTTCCCGGCCCACCTCGCCGCCGCGAGCGCCGGGCGCGCGGCGGCGGCGCGGAGCCGCCTCGGGCGCCTGACGGACCTCTTGACCGAGACGCTCGCCCGCGGAACGGCGGACGGCACGCTCCGCCTCGCGTTCCCCGCGCGGGACACCGCCGAGATGATCCGGGCGACCCTCTACGGAACCACGCGCCACAGGATGATCGGGATCATCGACACCCCGCTTCCGCGCCTCGCGCGGGTCATCGAGGCGTTCTGCCGCCAGGCGCTCCGCCCCCCCGCCGGGGAGGGGGGAAAACAGCGGGAAGGAGGGCGGAAATGACCTTGCGACGGTCGGCGCGGGGGCGAATCGCCCCGGCGGTCGGCGCCGCAGCGGCGATCATCGCGCTCCTCGGAGGAAGACCGGCCGCGGCCGCGGGGGGACCCGCCGCGACGGCCGGGCCGGCGGTGCCTGCCGCGGGGGACGCGGCCAGGGCGCCGCGGGCGCCCGCCGCCGACAACGCGGCCGCGGCCGGC
>JBLMWX010000192.1:0-7905 GCA_050257455.1 Gemmatimonadota bacterium
TCGAGCGGGGTTGGCGTCCGGCCCGGTTGCCTCTCGGTCCGATCATCGCGGCAATGTTTGGCCCCCTTGTCACCGATATAGACACTGTCTGCTATGACGTCTGGCCGGAAGACGGGATACCGCGATGCGTAAAGTCCATGGCGTGATCGGCATTGGCCTCCTGGCCTTCCTGGCGGCAACGACCGTCGTGTGGAACAGGGACCGTGATCCGAACTGGAACCGGCAGCGCGATCCGAATTGGAACCGGAATCTCGATCCGAACTGGAACCGAAACCTCGATCCGAACTGGAACCGGCAGCGTGACCCGAACTGGAACAGGCAGCGCGATCCGAACTGGAACAGGGACTTCGATCCGGAGAAAGACTGACCGTCAGCCCCAAACAATCAACAGGACAAGGGAAGTTTCGTCTTTGCGACGTGGCGCGGCGCACGGCCGGGCCGGCACTGGACCCACGGTGGCGCGTTCAGTGCCGAGAATCGTCAAATATGTGTGAAAAACTTTATCCATTCGTTATTTTCGACAGTAACAAATATTCCCTATAATATCTAAACTTTTATCCCCAGCGCCGATGGGCACCTTGCTCCCTGCCGTCCGAACTCGATAAATCACTTTTAAAATCAAATTCATATCATCCATTTGCCTGGACCCGGAACGGGTGGAACGGATATTGCCCTTGTCTTAAGGCGACACCCGCAACCCGCTGCAGGGAGGGCTCCAGTGAACGGAAGCTGCCATCGCATAAATTCCTTTTTCAATCCGCATGTTACGGAAGTTGCGTCCGTGCCGCCCTACATCAACCCGGGGAAATGGCTCAACATTTCCTGGCTTCTGGAGGGGGTCGACGTGAAATCCATCATGTTGAGCATCGGCATCTCGACCTACCTGCTCCTGTCGGCCGGCGTCGTCGCCGGCGAGTTGGCGATCATGGATCGAAACTGCGTCCAGTGCCGGATGGAGATGGCCGGGGTCAGGACGCCCGAAGCGCCGAAATCGGTGCGCAAGCTCATGAGGTATCACGGCGTCAACGTGTTGAAAACGCAGAACTCGGAAAACTTCATCCTGCACAAGGGACGCTGGGAAAAAGTGGGCGCGGAACGCCCGACGTAGCCGGACAAAGGGATTCGGGAGCGGGGGCCGCGGGCACCCGGAAACCGCGGCCCTCGCGGTTTCGCGGCGCGCCGCCCCCTTGCGCCGCGCCGGCAAAATGGATATTCTGGCGCCTTCCGGAGGTCGAGCCCCATGAGTGATCGCCGCCCCGCATCCGCCGTCGCATGCGCGGCCGTTCTTGCCGTCGCCACGGCGTGGATCTTGTTGCGCCCGCTTCCCGCCGCCTGCGGCGACATCGAGTTCCTCAGGGGAACGGTGGACAAGTTCCGGCCCGGAAGCCTTTCGCTGGTCGACGTGACGCTCCAGGGTGAGGAAAACGCGGGCCGCCCCGTCATGGTCATGGTGAACGACGAGACGGAATATTTCGACGGTCTCCGCAGGACGACCAAGGAATCCGTCACGGACGGCGCCAAGGTCCTGGTCAAGTCCGTCCCCGCCGGGACCGGCCGGATCGCGGTCCTCGTCCGGATCATCGGGGGAAAGGCGCTCTAGACGGGGCCGGGCGTCCCCGCGGCGGCGTGCTCCCTCGCCCACGCCTCCTTCGCAGCCCTCGACCTTTTCTTGAGCAACGCCTCTTCCGCCATCGCGGCCTGCCGGGTCGGGCACGCCTTCCTGGCCAGGAGCGCAACCGGCGGGTTCATCCGGGTGTAGGCGGCGCCCTTGCCGGCGGCGTGGAGGCGGAACCGGCGGTCCGGGTCCTTCGCGATTCCCGTGTAGATCGTCCCGCCCCGGCACGCGATCATGTAGACCCACCAGCTTCCCGTCACCCGGCGCCGCCCCCGGATCCGGCCTCGAGCGCCTTGATCCGCTCCCGCAGCTCCTTGTCCTTGAGCCACCGCGCCGTCACGTCCCGCAGGATCGCCGCCGCGCCGCCCGCGGCCGCGCCGTCGCGCAGAAGCGCGATGGAGAACTCCAGCGACACGCGCGCGCCGTCCTTCCGGACCCCCGGAACCGCCAGGAGCTCCGTCCCGTACCGGGTGACGCCAGTCTCGATCACGCGGAAGTAGCCGTCCCAATGCCGCTGGCGCATCGGTTCGGGAATGATGAGGTCGAGGGAACGTCCGACCGCCTCGCCGGCCGTGTAGCCGAAGATGCGCTCCGCCCCCGCGTTCCAGAGCCGGATGACGCCCTCGCGGTCCGCGAAGATCACGGCGTCGGGAATCCCGTCGACGATCTCGCGGCAGAGCCGATCCCGTTCGCTTCCATCCATGGACTGTCTCCCCTCCCGGCCCCGGCTCGCATCGCGTCCCGGGCCCCGGCCCATAGGATGCGGGCGCCCGCGCCCATGTTACCAGATGCATCCGCCCATCCCACTTTTTTCGCGGTCGCGGACGCTGCGGCTGCGGCGCCGCCGAGCGGCGGCGGCCCGGCCGACCGGTTCCTCCGGAGCCGAAGGGGGTGTAGAATCGAGTGGCGCGCCGCTGATTCGGGAGAACGGATCGCGCCGGAGGCGCCGCCATGACCGACCTGGACCGGGAGAGCCTCGCGGCCTACCTGGCCTCCGTCCTCGGAGCACCCGTCCGCGTCACGGGGCTCGTCCCGCTGGGGGAGACGGTCCCGACCGGAGCCGTCAAGGGTTACGGCTACGGCGTGCCCGTCCTGATCGAGTACGAGGCGGGCGGCGAGCCCCGCCGGGCCGTCCTGGAAACCACGAGCCCCGGGCCGTTCGGACACGAGCACATGTCGGACCGCGCCCAGATGCTCCTGTGGGACCACCGTGCGTACAACCGCCTCCCCCGCCATGCGCGCTCCCTCGACGTCGGGGCCTTCCGGAAGTCCGGCGGCCTCCTCTCCCTCGGGGACGCGGAAGAGCTGTTCCTTCTCGTCGAATACGTCGCGGGCCGCGCCTACATCCAGGATTTCGCCCGCCTCCAGGCGGACGGGGATCTCCGCGACCTCGACGTGGCCCGGGCCGACGCGCTCTGCGACTACCTGGTCGGCATCCACCGGACCAGGGGAACCGAAGGCCCGCTCTACGTGCGCCGCGTCCGCGAGCTCGTGGGCCACGGGGAGTGCATCATGGGCCTGTGCGACAGCTACCCGGCGCGGCACGGGTTCATCACGCCGGAGCTGCTCGAGGAGATCGAGCGCCGCTGCGTCGCCTGGCGATGGAAGATCAAGGGCCGGAGCCACCGGCTCCGCCAGGTCCACGGCGACTTCCACCCGTACAATATCCTGTTCCGGGAGGGGACGGACTTCAGCGTCCTGGACCGGTCGCGGGGGGAATGGGGCGAGCCCGCCGACGACGTCACGTGCCTCACCGGGAACTACCTCTTCTCCTCGCTGCAGCGAAGCGGCCGGCTCTCCGGGGAGTTCGAGACGCTCTTCCGGCGCTTCTGGGACCGGTATCTCGACGCGACCGGGGACGCGGAGCTCCTGGAGGTCGCCGCGCCCTTCTTCGCCTTCCGCGGGCTCGTCATGGCGAGCCCCGTCTGGTATCCCGTCCTGGACGAGGGGGTCCGACGCGCGCTGTTCGACTTCATCCTCGGCGTGCTCGAGGCGCCCGCCTTCGACCCGGGCCGGGTGAACGACTTCTTCGGGGGGTGACCGTGGCGAAGGAGGGGTTCGCCGTGTGGATCACGGGGCTGCCGGCGTCCGGCAAGTCCACCCTCGCCGCGGCGCTCTCCCGCGCGCTCGAGGATCTCGGGGTCGAGGCGGCGATCCTCGAGTCCGATGCCCTGAGGAAGGTCTTCACGCCGAACCCCCGCTACGACGACGAGGAGCGGGAGGTCTTCTACGCCTCGATGGCGCACGTCGGGCGCATCCTGACCCGGCACGGAGTGCCGGTGATCTTCGACGCCACGGCCAACCGCCGCGCCTACCGGGACCGGGCCCGGGAAGCGATCCCGAAATTCCTCGAGGTCCACGTCTCCTGCCCGCTCGCCGTCTGCGTGGCGCGGGATCCGAAGGGGATCTACCGGAAGGGAAGCCGCGGCGAGGCGGGCCGCGTCCCGGGTCTCCAGGTCGACTACGAACCCCCCCTTCGTCCCGACGTCGAGATCCCGGGCGACCGGGAGGCTCCCGACGAGGGCGCCCGCCGGGTGATCGCCGCGCTTCGGGACAAGGGATACCTGGCCACGCCCCGCAGGCGCCGGGGCGGCGAGCCGCGCTAAAGGCGCTCCAGGGCCCCGCGGTACGCGTCGTATGTCGCCGCGTCGAAGAGGACGAAGCGAACCCGCTCCGGCGCCGCCTTCTCCTCCTGGAGGAACGCCGCCACGGCCCCGAGCGCGACCGGGGCCGCCTTCGCGGCGGGGTAGCCGTAGACGCCGGTGCTGATGGACGGGAAGGCGATCGTCCGCGCGCCCGCCCGGACCGCCAGCCGGAGGGAGTTCGCGTAACACGCGGCGAGAACGTCGGCCTCCCCGCTTCCCCCGCCCCGCCACACGGGCCCGACGGCATGGATCACGTGCCGGGCCGCCAGCCGGCCGCCGGTGGTGATCACGGCGTCTCCCGCGGGGCACCCGCCCTGCCGGGCGCGGATCGCCCTGCATTCGGAAAGGATCGCCGGTCCGCCCGCGCGGTGGATCGCGCCGTCGACGCCCCCCCCGCCGAGAAGGGACGAATTCGCGGCGTTGACGATCGCATCGACCTCCTCGCGCGTGATGTCCCCCAGGACCAGCTCGATCGTCCCGTGCCCGAACCGCCTTTCCATGGCGACCTCCTCCGCGTGATATTATGAGGCCCGGGCGGCCTGTTGTGAACGCGCCGGGGAGGACGACGTGCTCGCCTTCGAGATCATCGCCGAGCAGCGGATCCGCGAGGCCATCGAACGCGGAGAGTTCGACCGGCTGCCCGGCGCCGGGCAGCCCCTGCGGCTCGACGACGACGCGATGGTGCCCCCGGAACTCCGCGTGGCCTACAAGATCCTCAAGAACGCCGGATGCCTGCCCCCCGAGCTCGAGCTCCGCAAGGAGATCGTCACCCTCCGGGCCCTTCTCCGGGCCGTCGGGGACGACGGCGAGAGAAGGGCAACGATCCGCGAGCTAAACCGGAAGCTCCTGAAGCTCAGCCTCATGTCCGGCCGCACGGTCGACCTGGACGGATTCCCCGAATACCGGGACCGGATCGCCGCGAGACTGATGCGCTGATCGAGGCGGGGAGGCCCTGAAGACAGGCGTGTCCGCGCAGGCCGACATCGCCGTCCCGAGGGACGTGTCCGCAAAGGTGCTGCGCGCGTTGCGCCGGCGCAAGGCGTTGTGGCGCTTCCTCGCATCCTTCTGCCGCGAGGCGGACGCGTCCGGCGCGCGCGTCCACCTCGTCGGCGGATTCGTCCGCGACCTCGTCGAGGGTCGCCCCGGCAAGGACGTGGACCTCATGGTCACGGGGATCCCGTTCGACGCCCTCGGGAAGATCCTCGCGTCCCTCCCCGCGAAAAAGCTCGGGCTCCGGCGGATCGTCGCCGCGGGACGGCGGTTTCCCGTCTACCGGGTGGCCACCGGGTGGTCGGACGTGGACATCGACGTGGCCCCCGCCCGCTCGGCGAGCGCCGCCGGACCCTCGGCGCGCGCCGACGCCGCGCGCCGCGACTTCACCATCAACAGCCTCGTCTTCGCCTTCCGGCCGCGAGGGACCGGGATCGGCGGCGAGGTGATCGACTACTTCGGCGGCCTGTCGGACCTGCGCCGCAACCGGCTCCGCGGCGTCGGGGATCCCGGGGAGCGGATCCGGGAAGATCCGCTCCGCATCCTGCGCGCCATCCGCCTGAGGAACGAGCGCCCGGGGTGCACGATCGAGAACCGCACGTGGCAGGCGATCCTTTCGGCGACGCCTTCGCTCGCGGGGACGATCCCCGGCGACCGGGCGATCGGCGAGATCGTGCGGGCGCTCGCCGCGAATCCCCTGGGGACGATCGACGACCTTCGCAGGTCGGGCGCCCTGCGCGCCATCCTTCCGGAACTCGGCGACCGGTCCTTCCCGCGGATGCGGCGGCGCTACGCGCTGCTCCTCGCCTCCCTCGGCCGCCCCCTCCCGGAAACGGTGCTCCTCGCCAACCTGCTCGTGGACGTCGCGGCGTCGGAAGCCCGGGACGCCGCCTCCGCGGAGGACGCCATGAAAGTCTTTCGGCTTTCGCGCACGGAGGCGGCCGCGAGACGGCTCCGCGTCCCCGGGGTCCGGCGGGTCGTGCGACTGCTCGAGGATCTCGGGCGCCTCGAACGCGCCGGGACGATGCCCAACCGGAACGCGCGGGTCGAGGCCCTGTTCGGCCGTTGGGACGATCCGCGCTGGCTGAGGGCGCTCTACGAGGCCGCCCGGGCCGCCTCCTCCCGGCCGGCCGAGGACTTCCGCCCCCTCCTGAGGAGGAGCTCGCGCAAGGCGGCGCTGCTCACGGGAAAGGAGATCCTGCGGATGGGCGTTCCCGCGGGGCCGATGGTGGAATCGGTCCTCGAACGGGTCCGGGACGCGACGCTCTCGGGGGAGGTCTCCACCCGCCGCGAGGCCGCCGCGCTCGCCGCGTCGCTGTCAGGGGGCGGGCGGGCGCCCGGGGGCCGTCACCGGCGGAGCCTGTCGAGCAGGAGCCCCAAAAGAAGCCCCGCGAGGAGGATGACGAGGATGGGCCCGTAGGCGTGGGCCGGGAGCGGCCCGGACCACTCCCCATCCTTGACGAGGCTCCAAAGAAGCGGGCCGGCCTGGATTTCCATCACGCATCCCCCGGGACTGCGGCTTCATCATAGCATGGAAGGCGCGGACGCACGGGGGTCCGGTGACGCCGATGCCGCGCCGGGGGTAAAATGAGGGTGTGGGGAGTCGGTTGGACGGCAGTGCCATCGACGGGGCCGGTACCCGGAACCGGCAGGGAGGCGGCCATGAGACGGCTGACCCGGGCCCTCCTGATCGCGTTGCTTGTCGCGCTTCTCCTCGCCCTCGCGGGCGGCTGCGCCGCGAACCGCCAGGCGGTTCGTCCCGACGCGCCGACGGTGACGCTCCGGCTCCCCCCGGCGGAAGCGGTGGACCTCCGGCTGCGGCAGGAGCGGGCTCCCGGGCCGCCCCTTTCGGTCCCGCTCTCGGTTTCGGATGAATCCCGGGGACGCTGGCTGACCCTGTTCGAAGTGGACGTCACCCCGTCGGAAGCGGCGGGTGTTCCGCCCGCGGCGGCGGAGTCCCCCTGAGCGGGCCGGCCCGCAGCGTTCAGCTCTGCTCGACGGCGGCGAGAAGGTTGTCGCGGGATCCCCAGTAGAAATTCGGCTCGACGAGCTTGACGGCGCCGTCCTTCCCGACCACGACCGACGTCGGAAGCGCGTTGATGCCGTAGACCTCCCACAGCGCGAGTCCCTCGTCCAGGAGGACCGGGAAACGGATCCCGAGCTTTTCCCTGACGGCGCGGACCCGGTCCCGGGAGATCCTGTTCTCGGAATCCTGGTTGACGAGAAGGACGGCCACGTCCGTGCGCTCGCCGAATTTCTCCTTCAGGAACGTCAACTCCTCGTCGCAACGGGAGCACCAGGTCGACCAGAAGGCGATGACGACGGTCTTCCCGCGGAACTGTTCGAGGCTGAACTGGTTGCCGTCGACGTCCTTCAGGCAGAAGCCGGGCGCGATCTGCCCCGCGACGAGAGTGACGGCGCCCGAGCGGGCGGCCGGGATGACCAGAAGCGCGATTGCGAGCAGGATCGAAGCCGTTCGGAAAGGCGTTCGCCGCATGGTGCAACCTCCGGCAGAGTTGACCCCGGACGGAGCAACATGCGTGCCAGCATTCGTCACGTTGAATTCAAAGCGTTTTCATCGTGGGAGAGCGCGCAGACGCGAAGGCGGGCGCATTTGGCCCGAAACGGGCTGCGCGATTACGCGCACGCTCCCGC